>NZ_VMLZ01000012.1:0-137000 GCF_013276955.1 Streptococcus sp. 1453 | reverse complement strand
GATAGGACTGAGGAAACAGTTCTAACGCCCAAACTAAAAAAATTTCAATTACAGTATAGCACAGGAAGTGATTTTTTGCGCTTTTTTACTGTCTTTTTTCAAATAAAACGATGGGCGAAATGGCTTGCTGCTGGAAGTTATCTATTCTTGATTTTATGGATTGCGACAGAGGGTTATTTCTTCCGCATGTCACTAGAAGATTTGATACGACTTTGGACAAGTTTGGAAATCCTGACACAAACTTATCAGTTGGGCTTTTATCTAAATATTTTGTTGGGAATTTTGTTGATAATTAAGTATCTGAAGGTTAAGCAATCGTAATAAAAATGCGCCTGATGATAGACAATAAATTTGTTGTTTTATCATGGCAATGATAGCTGTAGTCCTAGATGAAATACAAGTTGCTTATAAAACTTGAAAGAGATTGAAGGGGAGCTATTGTAACGCAACTTCCTTCAATCTTTTTGTCTCATTCTGGATATGTAAACGATTTACAATTCGATCCAAAATATGATAGAATAGGGTTATGAATAAAATGTACTATGCAGAAAATCCTGACGCTGCTCACGATATTCATGAGTTGAGAGTAGAGTTGTTGGGACAAAAAATGACCTTTTTGACGGATGCGGGTGTTTTTAGCAAGAAGATGGTTGACTTTGGAAGTCAACTCTTGCTCAAGTGTCTTGAGGTCAACCAAGGAGAGACAGTCCTAGATGTCGGCTGTGGTTATGGTCCATTAGGTTTGTCCTTAGTCAAGGCTTACGGCGTTCAGGCGACCATGGTCGATATCAATAATCGTGCCTTGGATTTGGCTAAGAGAAATGCTGAAAAAAATAATGTAAAAGCGACGATTTTCCAGTCCAACATCTATGAACAAGTTGAAGGTACATTTGACCATGTTATTTCAAATCCTCCTATCCGTGCAGGCAAGCAAGTGGTTCACGAAATCATCGAGAAAAGCAAAGATTTTTTGGAAACTGGTGGAGATTTAACAATCGTCATCCAGAAAAAGCAAGGGGCTCCAAGTGCCAAGTCTAAGATGGAAGACGTGTTTGGCAATTGTGAAATCCTTAAAAAAGACAAGGGATACTATATCCTTAGAAGTGTGAAAGAATGAGAGCAGTTGATTTAATCCAAAAAAAACGAGGCGGGCAAGAATTGACTTCGAGTGAAATTGAATGGCTGGTAGAAGGCTATGTGTCAGGAACTGTCCCTGATTATCAGATGTCTGCCTTTGCTATGGCTGTTTATTTCAAAGGAATGACGACTCGAGAAATATCTGATTTGACCATGAATATGGTTCAGACGGGGCAAGAGTTTGATTTATCTGCTATTGAAGGGGTTAAGGTTGACAAGCATTCTACGGGTGGTGTCGGCGATAAGGTAACCTTGATTTTAGCTCCTCTTGTTGCTAGCTTTGGTGTGCCTGTGGCTAAAATGAGTGGTCGTGGTCTCGGTCATACTGGAGGAACAATTGATAAATTGGAATCCATTAAAGGCTATCAAGTAGAACGTAGTCAAGAGGATTTTATTCGTCAGGTTCAGGATATTGGAGTATCTGTCATTGGGCAATCAGACCAGCTTGTCAAAGCAGATAAGCTTCTCTACGCCCTCCGTGATGTAACCGCAACTGTCGACACGATTCCTTTGATTGCGAGTTCGGTGATGAGCAAGAAAATTGCGGCAGGGGCGGATGCTATTTTGCTAGACGTGACTGTCGGTGAGGGTGCCTTCATGAAGACGGTTGATGAGGCGCGTGAATTGGCTCAAACCATGGTGGAACTTGGTAAGGCAGTTGGTCGAAAGACGGTAGCAGTGATTACGGATATGAGCCAGCCCTTGGGACGAGCGATTGGAAATCGTCTGGAAATCCTTGAAGCATTGGAGATTTTACAAGGTCAAGGACGTCAGGATATTACCCACTTTATCTGTGAATTGGCTCAAATTATGCTTGGTTTGGCAAATATAAATAAAACAGTTGAAGAAGTTCGACAACATCTTGAAAATGGCCAAGCGCTGGCTAAGTTTGAGGAGATGGTTCAAGCCCAAGGTGGAGACTTGGAAGACCTCTATCGTCCTGTAAATGTGTCCCATGTGGTGGAAATCCCTGCTCAGGAAACGGGTGTCATTTCAGCTCTTCCAGCTATGGAATTTGGGCTTTATGCTATGAGACTGGGGGCAGGCCGTGCAGTCAAGTCTGATGCCTTGGACTATGAAACAGGAATTGTTTTTGAAAAGAAAGTTGGAGATTCCGTTCAAAAGGGAGAAATTGTTGCAAAAGTATACACAAATGGAAAAATTTCTCCTCAGCTAGTTACAGATTTTCAAAAATATGTTAAAATAAATGATAGGGTGCAAAGTTTACGAGAAATTATAGAAATTATCTCATGAACAGCAGGAGAATCCGAATATGAAATTAAATAAATATATCGATCATACGCTTTTAAGACAAGATGCAACAGAAAATCAAATTGATTGTTTGTTGTCTGAGGCTAGAGAGTATGATTTTGCCAGTGTTTGCGTTAATCCGACCTGGGTTGAACATGCTAAAAAAGGGCTTGAAGAATCAAGTGTCAAGGTCTGCACAGTAGTAGGTTTCCCCTTGGGAGCAACAACTTCAGCTGTGAAAGCATTTGAAACAAAAGAAGCTATCCAAAATGGTGCAGATGAGATTGATATGGTGATCAATGTTGGAGCTCTCAAAACAGGTAATCTTGATTTGGTTGAATCAGACATCCGTGCTGTTGTAGAAGCAAGTGGTGACAAGCTGGTTAAAGTCATTGTTGAAGCGTGCCTTCTGACAGACCAAGAAAAAGTTGTGGCTTGCCAATTAGCTCAAAAAGCTGGAGCTGACTTCGTAAAAACTTCAACTGGCTTTTCAACTGGTGGCGCTACGATAGCAGATGTCAAATTGATGCGTGAAACTGTTGGACCTAATATGGGTGTCAAGGCTGCTGGCGGAGCTCGTTCTTATGCAGATGCTCTTGCCTTTGTTGAAGCAGGTGCGACCCGTATCGGAACGTCAGCTGGGGTAGCAATTCTAAAAGGAGAATTGGCAGATGGCGACTACTGAGTTGATTGAACTGGCAATTGAAACCAGCAAACATGCCTATGTCCCCTATTCTCACTTTCCTATCGGAGCAGTTTTAGTGGCAAAAGACGGAAGTGTTTACACGGGAGTGAATATCGAAAATGCTAGCTATCCTTTGACAAACTGCGGAGAGCGTACAGCGATTTTTAAAGCAGTTTCTGAAGGGCAAAGAGAATTTTCAGAGCTGATTGTTTATGGTCAAACTGAAAAACCAATCTCACCATGTGGTGCTTGTCGCCAAGTAATGGTCGAATTTTTTGAACAAGATCTAAAAGTGACCTTAGTCGCAAAAGATAAATCGACGGTCGAGATGACGGTCGGGGAATTACTTCCATATTCTTTTACAGACTTAAATTAGTCTGAGTCGCTCTTTGAGTGGCACGGTCCTTGTGGCCAACCAATCCATACTTGCAACATCGTTGCACATCTTATTTAGGAGGTTCAGTAATGAACAAGAAACAATGGCTAGGCCTTGGTCTAGTTGCAGTGGCAGCAGTTGGACTTGCTGCATGTGGTAACCGCTCTTCTCGTAAGGCAGCTTCATCTTCTGATGTGAAGACAAAAGCAGCAATCGTCACTGATACTGGTGGTGTTGATGATAAATCATTCAACCAATCAGCTTGGGAAGGTTTGCAGGCTTGGGGTAAAGAACACAATCTTTCAAAAGATAACGGTTTCACTTACTTCCAATCAACAAGTGAAGCTGACTACGCTAACAACTTGCAACAAGCGGCTGGAAGTTACAACCTAATCTTCGGTGTTGGTTTTGCCCTTCACAATGCGGTTGAAGAAGCAGCTAAAGAACATTCTGACTTGAACTATGTCTTGATTGATGATGTGATTAAAGATAAAAAGAATGTTGCGAGCGTAACTTTCGCTGATAATGAGTCAGGTTACCTTGCAGGTGTTGCAGCAGCTAAAACAACTAAGACAAAACAAGTTGGTTTTGTAGGTGGGCAGGAGTCAGAAGTTATCTCTCGTTTTGAAGCAGGATTCAAGGCTGGTGTTGCGTCAGTAGACCCATCTATCAAAGTACAAGTTGACTACGCTGGTTCATTTGGTGATGCTGCGAAAGGTAAAACAATTGCAGCCGCACAATACGCAGCCGGTGCAGATATTGTTTACCAAGTAGCTGGTGGTACAGGTGCTGGTGTCTTTGCAGAAGCAAAATCACTCAACGAAAGCCGTCCTGAAAATGAAAAAGTTTGGGTTATCGGTGTTGACCGTGACCAAGAAGCAGAAGGTAAATACACTTCTAAAGATGGCAAAGAATCAAACTTTGTTCTTGCATCTACTTTGAAACAAGTTGGTACAACTGTAAAAGATATTTCTAACAAGGCAGAAAAAGGTGAATTCCCTGGCGGTCAAGTAATCGTTTACTCATTGAAGGATAAAGGGGTTGACTTGGTAACAACTAACCTTTCTGAAGAAGGTAAAAAAGCCGTTGAAGATGCTAAAGCTAAAATCCTTGATGGAAGCGTAAAAGTTCCTGCAAAATAATGGATGGAAGTTATTTCTTAGGAAGCGGCCATCGGCCGCTTTTTAAGAGTTGAGACAAAGTCATTTTGTCTCAGTAAAGCTTGCTACTAGACAAACTAGCAAGTTTTATTGAAATAAAATAAGACTCTGAAAGGAAGAGCACATGGCACACGAAAATGTCATTGAGATGCGTGATATTACCAAGGTGTTTGGTGAATTTGTTGCCAACGACAAAATCAACCTGCACCTACGAAAGGGTGAAATTCATGCACTTTTAGGAGAAAATGGGGCTGGTAAGTCCACGCTCATGAACATGTTAGCAGGCCTTCTTGAACCAACTAGTGGTGAAATCGCGGTCAACGGTCAAGTTGTCAACCTCGACTCCCCATCTAAAGCAGCTGGCTTGGGAATCGGAATGGTTCACCAGCACTTTATGTTGGTAGAGGCTTTCACGGTGGCTGAAAACATTATTTTAGGTAGTGAATTGACTAAAAATGGTGTGCTAGATATCGCTGGAGCTAGCAAAGAAATCAAGGCTCTTTCTGAACGTTATGGCTTAGCTGTTGACCCTTCTGCCAAGGTGGCAGACATCTCGGTTGGAGCCCAACAACGTGTAGAAATTTTAAAAACCCTTTATCGGGGAGCTGATATTCTTATTTTTGACGAACCAACGGCTGTTTTGACTCCATCAGAAATTGAGGAGTTGATGGCTATTATGAAAAATCTTGTCAAAGAAGGAAAATCAATTATCTTGATTACCCACAAGTTGGACGAGATTCGCGCAGTTTCTGACCGCGTTACAGTTATCCGTCGTGGGAAATCAATTGAAACCGTCAAAATTGCAGGGGCTACTAATGCTGATTTGGCAGAAATGATGGTAGGACGTTCTGTTTCCTTTAAAACAGAGAAACAAGCATCTCAACCAAAAGAAGTGGTCTTGTCAATCAAAGATTTGGTGGTCAATGAAAACCGTGGTGTTCCAGCTGTGAAAAATCTGTCCTTGGATGTTCGTGCTGGAGAGATTGTTGGTATTGCGGGGATTGATGGAAATGGTCAGTCTGAACTGATTCAAGCCATTACAGGTCTTCGCAAGGTTGAATCTGGTAGCATTGAGCTAAAAGGAAATTCAATTGTTGGCCTACATCCACGACAAATTACAGAACTAAGCGTGGGGCACGTTCCAGAAGACCGTCACCGTGATGGCTTGATTTTGGAAATGATGATTTCTGAAAATATTGCCCTTCAAACCTACTATAAAGAACCACATAGTAAAAATGGAATTTTGAACTATTCAAATATTACTTCTTATGCTAAAAAGCTAATGGAAGAATTTGATGTTCGTGCTGCCAGTGAATTTGTTCCTGCAGCTGCACTTTCAGGAGGAAATCAACAAAAAGCAATTATTGCTCGTGAAATTGATCGTGATCCTGATCTCCTTATCGTCAGCCAACCAACTCGTGGGTTGGATGTCGGTGCCATTGAATATATCCACAAACGCTTGATTGAAGAGCGTGATAATGGGAAGGCTGTCCTTGTTGTCAGCTTTGAGTTGGATGAGATTTTAAACGTCTCAGACCGTATTGCTGTTATTCATGATGGTAAGATTCAAGGTATTGTATCACCAGAAACAACCAATAAACAAGAACTTGGTGTCTTGATGGCTGGTGGAAACTTGGGAAAGGAGAAGAGTGATGTCTAAAAAATTACAACAAATTTCGGTTCCCTTGATTTCTGTCTTCCTAGGAATTTTACTTGGAGCCATTGTCATGTGGATCTTCGGTTATGATGCTATTTGGGGCTATGAAGAATTGTTCTATACAGCCTTTGGTAGCCTGCGTGGGATTGGAGAAATCTTCCGTGCTATGGGGCCTTTGGTCTTGATTGGTCTTGGTTTTGCTGTTGCCAGTCGTGCAGGTTTCTTTAACGTCGGGCTTCCTGGTCAGGCTTTGGCAGGTTGGATTCTCAGTGGTTGGTTTGCCTTGTCGCATCCAGATATGCCCCGTCCCTTGATGATTCTAGCAACTATCGTGATTGCCTTGATTGCTGGTGGGATTGTCGGAGCGATTCCGGGTATTCTTAGAGCTTATCTCGGGACGTCAGAGGTTATCGTAACCATCATGATGAACTACATTGTCTTGTATGTAGGGAATGCCTTTATCCATGCCTTTCCTAAAGACTTTATGCAAAGTACAGATTCGACCATTCGTGTTGGGGCTAATGCAACCTACCAGACACCTTGGTTAGCTGAGTTGACTGGTAATTCGCGGATGAATATTGGTATTTTCTTTGCCATTATTGCTGTTGCAGTTATTTGGTTCATGCTCAAGAAAACAACCCTTGGTTTTGAAATCCGTGCAGTTGGTCTTAATCCACATGCTTCAGAATATGCTGGTATTTCTGCCAAACGAACTATTATCCTATCTATGATTATTTCAGGTGCCTTAGCAGGTCTTGGTGGAGCTGTTGAAGGACTTGGAACCTTCCAGAACGTCTATGTTCAAGGGGCATCTTTAGCTGTTGGATTTAACGGGATGGCTGTTAGTCTGCTTGCGGCCAACTCACCAATTGGTATTCTCTTTGCAGCCTTCCTATTTGGTGTTCTCCAAGTTGGAGCTCCTGGTATGAATGCGGCGCAGGTACCGTCTGAGCTTGTCAGCATTGTAACAGCGTCTATTATCTTCTTTGTCAGTGTTCATTACCTTATCGAACGCTTTGTCAAACCGAAAAAACAAGTTAAAGGAGGTAAGTAAAGATGTCTATTACAACCTTGCTCACCCTCTTGGTGTCTTCTATGCTGATTTACTCAGCGCCCCTCATCTTTACAAGTATTGGTGGTGTTTTCTCTGAACGTGGTGGTGTGGTCAACGTCGGCCTTGAAGGAATTATGGTTATGGGTGCCTTTTCTGGAGTTGTCTTTAACCTTGAATTTGCAGAACAATTTGGAGCAGCAACTCCATGGCTATCCTTGCTTGTAGCAGGATTGGTTGGTGGTGTTTTCTCTATTATCCACGCAGCAGCGACGGTTCATTTCCGTGCAGACCATGTTGTCAGCGGTACGGTATTGAACTTGATGGCGCCAGCCTTGGCTGTTTTCTTGGTGAAAGTACTTTATAACAAAGGACAAACCGACAACCTAAGTCAGACTTTTGGACGCTTTGATTTCCCAGTCTTGGCAAATATCCCAGTTATCGGTGATATTTTCTTCAAGTCAACTAGTCTACTTGGTTATCTGGCCATTGCCTTCTCATTCCTTGCTTGGTTTATCCTCTTCAAGACTCGATTTGGTCTTCGTCTCCGCTCTGTCGGTGAGCATCCTCAAGCAGCGGATACCTTGGGAATCAATGTCTACAAGATGAGATATCTAGGAGTCATCATTTCAGGTTTCCTAGGTGGAATTGGCGGAGCGATTTATGCTCAATCCATCTCAGTTAACTTCTCAGTGACAACTATTGTTGGACCTGGATTTATTGCTCTTGCTGCGATGATCTTCGGAAAATGGAATCCAATCGGAGCTATGCTATCTAGTCTCTTCTTTGGCCTTTCACAAAGTTTGGCTGTTATCGGATCTCAATTGCCATTCCTACAAGGTGTGCCAACAGTTTATCTTCAAATCGCACCTTATGTCTTGACCATTCTTGTCTTGGCAGCCTTCTTTGGAAAAGCAGTAGCACCAAAGGCAGATGGCATCAACTACATCAAATCAAAATAAGCATACAAAAAAACGTCAGTTCTGTTTAAACTGGCGTTTATTTTTTAGAATTTTGATGGGTTAAGTTTAATCCCCAAGGAACAAGATTTTCAGTCTTATTCTGGATACGTGTGATATTATCCTTATGCCGAATGATAATCAAACTAGCCAGTGCTAGGATAATAGCGATGAATAGAGGGTCATAATTGCTCAGGATAAAACCAAAAAGTGGAAAGAGTAGAACCCCGATAACAGCCGCGATAGATGCTGTGACACTAGATAGTGAAATCATACTACCAAGATAGAGGGTTCCAAAGAAAACAACCGCAAGGTAGAGGCAGAAGATAGGCGCAAATCCGAAAATCACACCAGCACTGGTTGCGACAGCCTTACCACCCTTAAATCCTGCAAAGATAGGGAAGGTATGGCCGATTACAGCTAAAAGTCCAAAGATGAGAGGCGAAACGCCTTGCAGATGAAAAATAATCGGAAGAAGCGTTGCTAGGGTTCCTTTGAAAAAGTCAATGACAAAGGTTGCCATTCCCGCTTTCTTGCCTAAAATGCGGAAAGTATTGGTTGTTCCAGTATTTCCAGAACCATGCTCGCGCAGATTGATTTGAAAGAATACTTGTCCAATCCAGAGACCAGACGGAATCGAACCCAGCAGATAGGCTAGGATTAATAAAACTATTGTAATCATACTCCTATTATATCATGAAATGGAGAAGAAAGGCAGAGAATCTCTTCTGAAATTGTCACACCGGAGAAAGAAAAATTTTGCAAAATCCTTGGAAAACCTGTAGAATAGTAAAGATGAACGAATAGGAGGTTCCTTGTGTCAAAAAAGGAAATCAATATTAACAATTATAATGATGATGCCATTCAGGTGCTAGAAGGGTTGGATGCGGTCCGTAAACGTCCAGGGATGTATATCGGATCGACCGATGGTGCTGGTCTCCACCACCTAGTTTGGGAAATCGTCGACAATGCTGTCGATGAGGCCTTATCTGGATTTGGCGACCGTATTGATGTGACCATCAATAAAGATGGCAGTTTAACGGTTCAAGACCATGGTCGTGGGATGCCGACGGGGATGCACGCTATGGGAATCCCAACAGTTGAGGTTATCTTTACCATTCTTCATGCCGGAGGGAAATTCGGTCAAGGAGGCTATAAGACATCAGGTGGACTTCACGGGGTGGGTTCTTCCGTTGTTAATGCTCTATCTAGTTGGCTGGAGGTTGAAATCACCCGTGATGGCGCAGTTTACAAGCAACGTTTTGAAAATGGTGGCAAACCTGTTACGACTTTGAAGAAAATTGGTACAGCGCCCAAGTCTAAGACAGGTACCAAAGTCACCTTCATGCCGGATGCGACTATCTTTTCTACGACAGACTTCAAGTACAATACCATTTCAGAACGCCTCAATGAGTCAGCCTTTCTCTTGAAAAATGTGACCTTGTCTCTGACAGATAAGCGAACAGATGAAGCGATTGAATTCCACTATGAGAATGGGGTACAAGATTTTGTTTCTTATCTGAACGAAGACAAGGAGACCTTAACGCCAGTTCTTTATTTTGAAGGGGAAGATAATGGTTTCCAAGTGGAAGTAGCTCTCCAGTACAATGATGGATTTTCAGATAACATTCTGTCCTTTGTTAATAACGTTCGTACCAAGGACGGTGGAACACATGAGACAGGACTCAAGTCTGCTATCACTAAGGTCATGAATGACTATGCGCGTAAGACGGGGCTTCTCAAGGAAAAAGATAAAAACCTTGAAGGTTCAGACTATCGTGAGGGACTAGCGGCCGTTCTTTCTATCTTGGTTCCTGAAGAACACCTCCAGTTTGAAGGACAGACCAAGGACAAACTAGGAAGTCCACTAGCTCGCCCAGTTGTGGATGGCATTGTGGCGGATAAGTTGACCTTCTTCCTTATGGAAAATGGGGAATTGGCTTCTAATCTCATCCGCAAGGCTATCAAGGCTCGTGATGCTCGCGAGGCGGCTCGCAAGGCGCGTGATGAAAGCCGAAATGGCAAAAAGAATAAGAAAGACAAGGGCTTACTTTCTGGTAAATTAACGCCAGCCCAGTCTAAGAATCCAGCTAAGAATGAACTCTATCTAGTAGAGGGGGATTCTGCCGGTGGCTCTGCCAAACAAGGCCGTGATCGCAAGTTCCAGGCTATTCTACCTCTTCGTGGTAAGGTTATCAATACAGCCAAGGCCAAGATGGCGGATATCCTCAAAAATGAGGAAATCAACACTATGATTTATACTATAGGTGCGGGTGTTGGGGCAGACTTCTCCATTGAAGATGCCAACTATGATAAGATCATTATCATGACCGATGCGGACACAGATGGTGCCCATATCCAGACCTTGCTCTTGACATTTTTCTACCGTTACATGCGTCCGCTAGTTGAGACAGGACATGTTTATATCGCCCTTCCGCCTCTTTACAAGATGTCAAAAGGTAAAGGCAAGAAAGAAGAAGTGGCCTACGCTTGGACGGACGGAGAGCTAGAAGAACTCCGTAAGCAGTTCGGTAAAGGCGCTACCCTCCAACGCTACAAAGGTCTTGGTGAGATGAATGCCGACCAGCTCTGGGAAACAACCATGAATCCAGAAACCCGTACCCTTATCCGTGTCACCATTGAAGACCTAGCTCGCGCCGAACGTCGTGTCAATGTCCTTATGGGAGACAAGGTTGAACCACGCCGTAAGTGGATTGAAGATAATGTCAAGTTTACGCTGGAAGAAGCGACAGTGTTTTAAGTCACTTTTTAATGAATGGGTATCAACATGAGAGCTGAAACAGAAATGCTAGATTTGATTTTACAGACTGCCAAAACTTTACAAGTCAAAGCTGTCGCCATGTCTGGTTCACGGACAAACCCAAAGGCCCCAAAAGATGAATTTCAAGACTATGACATGGTTTATGTCGTGGACGATTTAGATAATCTGACGAGTGACCTTTCTTGGCTAGACCAGTTTGGCAAACGCATTATTGAGCAAGAGGTTGCTCTTGACCATCGTCGTCTTTATCTCATGCTCTTTGAGGATGGTAACCGTATTGATTTAACTCTTTGCCCAAAAGAACACATTCAAGAGTGGGTGGATAGCGAGGCTGATTATACAGTTTTGAAAGATGAGAAAGGCTTGTTTGAGTTCTATTCTCCCAGTCCTCAGCGTTTCTGGATGAGTCCAGCTAGTGCGTTAGATTTTAAAAATTCCTGCAATGAATTTTGGTGGGTGTCTGCCTATGTAGTCAAGGGCATTTGTCGCAAGCAGGTATTCTATGCCACTGACCATCTCTACGGTATTTGCCAACAAGAACTCTTAAAAGTCTTAGCTTGGCTGGTAGCAAGTGATAGGGGAGCAGTTGACATCGGTAAAAATTACAAGTACCTCTTTCAGTATTTGCCTGCTGAGAAAAAGAAGGAATTCTCAAATCTGCTTGATTTCTCAAGTAGTGATAAAATCACTCAATCCTTGTTTGCTACGATGGAACTTTTCCACCAAGAAGCTCAAAGACTTGCTCAAAAGCTGGGCTTTGCCTACGATAAAGAAGTAGCGGAGAAGATGATTGAGTATGCTGAGGAAAGTGTGAAGAAGTTTGGGAATAACTAGAAAAATGAAAAAGCGAGAGGAGAAGACTCATGATTGAAAAAGTGGAACGCCTCATTACAGAGATTAATCGTATTCATCGAGAATATTCTAAAGATTATTTTGAAACGGGTAAGGTGGAAAAAATCAATCTCAAGCGTACCTTTTCAAAAGTTCCGACTAAAGCGATTTTGGCCTACCGTCTGAATTTACATGAGTCAATTAATGACTATCTGATGAAAGCGGATGTCCAAGATATTGCCTATGTTTATCGTGTCAAGACTTCTGAGTCTATTTTAGATAAAATTACACGTTTTTCTGAGCGTCAAGAGGGCTATCCTGTGAATTCCATTCTTAATGATATTTTTGGTGCTCGTATGATTTTAAGTTCCAAAGAGATAGCTCAAGTCATGGATAAATTAGATGATTGGCAAGAGAATTACGGACTAAAAAACTGGTATTTATGTGATAAAGATGGCTATGTCGGTATTCATATCTATTTTAAAAATAAAAGTAATTTTTACTACCCATGGGAACTCCAACTTTGGGATAAGAAAGATGTAGATAGCAATATCGCCAGTCATATCAAGTATAAACGAGGATTTGTGGAGTAGATATTTCAAGAGGAAATGACGATACAGGAAGTGGATGAAATTCACTTACTCTATATTTTTTTCACAGTATTTACTCTACATTCTTCGAAAGGAGCTGAACACGCCCTAAATGCTGTGTGAAAACTCCTTATTACTCACTGAAGCAACACATTTTAAACACATTAAACTACAGAAAGGGTCGTTTAGTTATTTGTAGTAACTGAACACGGGACTAATTTTATTCGGAAAAAAGTCAAATCGTCTTGACTTCATCAAGCCCTACGTCGATTTTCTATTTTTCTACAGACATTTTTGGCAAGCCAAATCGTCCCTTTATATCTTAACTGAACACCTTTTCTGTAAAAACCTACTCTATATTCTTTGAAAGGAGTTGAACACGCCCTAGATACTGTGTGAAAAAGATAAATTCTCTTGTAAGCTTGCTTACTTCAGGAATTTTCTATTTTCACTTGATATTTTACGGGCTTTGTATCTTATGTCTAACATTCAAAACATGTCCCTGGAGGATATCATGGGAGAGCGCTTTGGTCGCTACTCCAAATACATTATTCAAGATCGTGCTTTGCCAGATATTCGTGATGGATTGAAGCCGGTTCAGCGTCGCATTCTTTATTCGATGAATAAGGATGGCAATACCTTTGACAAGAGTTACCGTAAGTCGGCCAAGTCTGTCGGTAACATCATGGGGAATTTTCACCCACACGGTGACAGTTCTATCTATGATGCAATGGTTCGTATGTCACAGGACTGGAAAAATCGTGAGATTCTAGTCGAAATGCACGGTAATAACGGTTCTATGGACGGAGATCCGCCTGCGGCTATGCGTTATACTGAGGCGCGTTTGTCTGAGATTGCTGGTTACCTTCTTCAGGATATCGAGAAAAAGACTGTTCCTTTTGCTTGGAACTTTGACGATACTGAGAAAGAGCCGACAGTCTTGCCAGCAGCCTTTCCAAATCTTTTGGTCAATGGTTCTACTGGTATTTCGGCTGGTTATGCCACAGATATTCCACCTCATAATTTGGCTGAGGTTATTGATGCGGCGGTTTACATGATTGACCACCCAACTGCTAAGGTGGACAAACTAATGGAATTCTTGCCGGGACCAGATTTTCCGACTGGAGGGATTATACAGGGTCGTGATGAAATCAAGAAGGCCTATGAAACTGGGAAAGGGCGCGTGGTTGTTCGTTCCAAGACTGAGATTGAAAAGTTAAAAGGTGGTAAGGAACAAATCGTTATCACTGAGATTCCTTATGAAATCAACAAGGCCAATCTAGTCAAAAAGATTGATGATGTTCGTGTCAATAACAAGGTAGCAGGAATCGCTGAGGTTCGTGATGAGTCTGACCGTGATGGTCTTCGTATCGCTATTGAACTTAAGAAAGACGCTAATACGGAGCTTGTTCTCAACTACCTTTTCAAGTACACTGACCTACAAATCAACTACAACTTCAACATGGTGGCGATTGACAATTTCACACCTCGTCAGGTTGGGATCGTTCCAATCTTGTCTAGCTATATTGCCCACCGCCGTGAAGTGATTTTGGCGCGTTCACGCTTTGATAAGGAAAAGGCTGAAAAACGTCTCCATATCGTCGAAGGTTTGATTCGCGTGATTTCGATTTTGGACGAAGTCATTGCGCTTATCCGTGCTTCTGAGAATAAGGCTGATGCCAAGGAAAATCTCAAGGTCAGCTATGATTTTACAGAAGAGCAGGCTGAGGCTATCGTAACCTTGCAACTGTACCGTTTGACCAATACCGATGTGGTTGTCTTACAGGAAGAAGAAGCCGAACTTCGTGAAAAGATTGCCATGCTTACTGCTATTATCGGGGATGAACGGACTATGTACAATCTCATGAAGAAAGAACTTCGTGAGGTTAAGAAGAAGTTTGCGACTCCGCGTTTGAGTAGCTTAGAAGACACTGCGAAAGTAATCGAGATTGATACAGCTAGTCTGATCGCAGAGGAAGATACCTACGTCAGCGTGACCAAGGCAGGTTACATCAAGCGTACCAGCCCACGTTCCTTTGCGGCTTCCACTCTGGAAGAAATTGGCAAACGTGATGATGACCGTTTGATTTTTGTACAAGCTGTCAAGACAACCCAGCACCTCTTGATGTTCACAACGCTTGGAAATGTCATTTATCGACCAATCCATGAATTGGCTGATATTCGTTGGAAGGACATCGGTGAGCATCTGAGCCAGACCATTACCAACTTTGAAACCAATGAAGAAGTACTTTATGTTGAAGTTGTGGATCAGTTTGATGATGCGACAACCTACTTTGCAGCGACCCGTCTCGGTCAAATCAAGCGTGTAGAACGAAAAGAATTCACCCCATGGAGGACCTACAAGTCTAAGTCTGTCAAGTATGCTAAGCTTAAAGACGAGACAGACCAGATTGTGGCAGTGGCTCCGATTAAACTAGATGATGTTCTTTTAATTAGCCAAAATGGTTATGCTCTTCGTTTCAATATCGAAGAGGTTCCTGTTGTCGGTGCCAAGGCTGCAGGTGTCAAAGCTATGAATTTGAAAGAAGATGATGTCCTCCAATCTGCCTTTATCTGTAATCCATCATCTTTCTACCTCTTGACTCAGCGTGGAAGTTTGAAACGTGTTTCAACAGAGGAAATTCCGGCAACTAGCCGTGCCAAACGAGGACTACAAGTCTTGCGTGAGTTGAAAAACAAACCGCACCGTGTCTTCTTAGCAGGAGCAGTTGCAGAACAAGGCTTCATTGGTGACCTCTTTAGTACAGAAGTGGACGAGAACGACCAAACTCTGCTTGTTCAATCCAACAAAGGAACAATCTATGAAAGCCGATTGCAAGACTTGAACTTGTCAGAACGCACTAGCAATGGAAGCTTCATTTCTGACACGATTTCAGATGAAGAAGTTTTTGACGCTTATCTTAAAGAAGTATTTACTGAAGCTAAATAAGTGAAATGAAGAATCAGTTCTAAGAGCTGGTTCTTTTTATTGAAGAAATTTTCTGAAAATTACAAAATATACTTGCTATTTTAGAAAAATAGTGTAGAATATAAGAAATAGGTTTTTAGAATAAGGAGTGGAATATGACAGTAACGATTGATTGGGAAAACCTTGGTTTCTCCTATATGAAATTACCTTATCGCTATATTGCTCATTTTAAAAATGGACAATGGAATCAAGGAGAACTTACAGAGGATGCAACTTTGCATATTTCAGAGTCTTCTCCAAGTCTCCACTATGGACAACAAGCATTTGAAGGTTTGAAGGCTTATCGTACTAAGGATGGCAATATTCAACTTTTCCGTCCGGATGAAAATGCTAAACGCCTGCAACGTACATGTGACCGTCTCTTGATGCCACAAGTTCCGACAGACATGTTTGTAGAAGCTTGTAAAGCAGTTGTCCGTGCGAATGAAGAATACGTACCACCATACGGAACAGGTGGAACCCTTTATCTTCGTCCACTTTTGATTGGTGTCGGAGATATTATCGGGGTAAAACCGGCAGAGGAGTATATTTTTACTATCTTTGCTATGCCAGTTGGAAATTACTTTAAGGGTGGTTTGATCCCAACCAACTTTTTGATTCAGGATGAATACGACCGTGCGGCTCCAAATGGTACAGGTGCGGCTAAGGTTGGTGGGAACTATGCTGCCAGCCTCTTGCCAGGGAAATTGGCCAAGTCACGTCATTTCTCAGATGTTATTTACCTAGATCCATCAACACATACAAAGATTGAAGAAGTTGGATCAGCTAACTTCTTTGGAATTACAGCTGATAATGAATTTGTAACGCCATTGAGTCCATCTATCTTGCCATCTATTACCAAGTATTCTTTGCTTTATTTGGCAGAACATCGCTTGGGCTTAACTCCTATTGAAGGAGATGTTCCAATTGATAACCTTGACCGTTTTGTAGAGGCAGGTGCCTGTGGTACAGCAGCGGTTATTTCTCCAATTGGAGGTATTCAGCACGGTGATGATTTCCATGTATTCTATAGTGAAACAGAAGTTGGCCCTGTGACTCGTAAACTCTATGATGAATTGACAGGAATTCAGTTTGGTGATATTTCAGCGCCAGAAGGTTGGATTGTAAAAGTAGATTAAAAATATATTAAGGGAGATTTTTATGAAATCGAAAAAGTGGATTTTAACAACAGGACTTATCCTAAGCACAACAGCTCTTTTAGCAGCCTGTGGAAAAGCTGATAAAGAAGCAGATGCTCCGACAACATTTTCTTATGTCTATGCAGTGGATCCAGCATCCTTGGACTACAGCATAGCAACGCGTACATCCACAACAGATATTATCGGGAATGTCGTTGATGGTTTGATGGAAAATGATAAATATGGTAATGTTATTCCTTCTTTGGCTGAGGATTGGTCTGTCTCAAAAGATGGATTGACTTATACCTATAAACTTCGTAAGGGAGTGAAATGGTACACATCAGAAGGCGAAGAATACGCAGAAGTAACAGCCCATGACTTTGTGACAGGACTAAAACACGTCGCTGATGGTAAGTCAGACGGTGTCTCTCTCATCCAAAATTCCATCAAGGGCTTGGACGCCTACATGACTGGTGAAACCAATGATTTCTCTACAGTTGGTGTTAAAGCTTTGGATGACTACACAGTTGAGTATACATTGAATGCGCCAGAAAGTTTCTGGAATTCGAAAGTTACAACAGCGACGATGTTGCCTGTAAATGAAGAGTTTTTAAAGGCATCTGGAAAGAATTACGGAGAGGTTAGCCCAGCAGGAATTCTCTACAATGGTCCTTATTTCTTAAAAACATTGACTTCTAAATCGTTGATTGAATATGAAAAAAATCCAAATTACTGGGATAAAGAAAATGTTAAAATTGAGAAGATTAAATTGACCTACTACGATGGTTCAGATCAGGAGTCTTTGATCCGTAGCTTCTCCTCTGGTGCTTATACGACAGCCCGTCTCTTCCCAAGCAGCTCAAACTTTGCTTCAACTTTGGAACAATACGGAGATAAAATCACTTATAGCCCACAGGATTCAAGTAGTTATTACTTTACTTTTAACGTAAATCGTCAGTCATACAATAAAACTGCGAAAACAAGTGAGGAGCAAAAGACTTCTACAAAAGAAGCTATGCTTAATAAGGACTTCCGTCAGGCTATCAACTTTGCCTTTAACCGTCATTCTTATGCTGCCCAGCTAAACGGTGAAGATGGTGCAGACAAGATTATTCGTAACAGCCTTGTTCCAGATAACTTCGTACAAGCAGGTGGTAAGAACTTTGGTCAAATCGCTCAAGCAGAGTTGGTGAACTATGGTGACCAATGGAAAGGTGTTGAGCTAGTTGACGGTAAGGATTCTATCTACAACCCTAACAAGGCTAAAGTTGCTTTCGAAAAAGCTAAGAAAGACTTGGAATCTAAAGGGGTAACCTTCCCAATTCACTTGGATGTCCCAGTTGAACAAACAGATACTATCGCCGTTCAACAAAGCAACTCTTTCAAACAGTCCATTGAATCAACTCTTGGTGCTGAAAATGTTGTCATCGATGTACTTCAAATGACAGATAATGAAAAAGAAACGATTACATCACAAGCGCGTGTTCCTTCTCAAAAAGACTATGATTTGAACAGTACAGGATGGGCTCCAAGCTATCAAGATCCAGCGTCTTACTTGAATATTATGGATCCAAAATCTGGTTCTGCCATGAAACACCTAGGTATTACGAAAGGAAAAGATAAGGATGTTGTCGCTAAACTTGGTTTGGATCAATATAAGAAATTGTTAGAAGATGCTGTTTCTGAGACCACTGACCTAGAGAAGAGATATGAAAAATATGCCAAAGCTCAAGCTTGGTTGACAGATAGTTCATTATTGATGCCAACAGCTTCATCTGGTGGTTCTCCAGTTGTAAGTAATGTCGTGCCATTCTCAAAACCATACTCACAAGTTGGTATTAAGGGAGATCCATATATCTTTAAAGGAATGAAATTGCAAAAAGATATTGTTACAACAAAAGAATATGACGAAGCTCTTAAAAAATGGCAAAAAGAAAAATTGGAATCCAATAGCAAATACCAAAAAGAACTAGAAAAACACATTAAATAAGGAATGGTATTGCTCTTGAGAAAATTTAAAAAATACTGTCATTTTGAATATAGAGGAGTTTGATATGGAGTGGATTAAACTAATAGGAATAGCAATCATTGTTGTGGGTTTTATTTTAAAATTTGATACAATTGCAACAGTAGTCTTAGCTGGTTTGGTTACAGCTTTAGTTTCAGGTGTTTCTCTCGTTGAATTTTTGGAGATTTTGGGAAAAGAATTTAGCAATCAGCGAGTGCTCACGATTTTTATGGTTACCTTGCCTCTTGTGGGACTGTCAGAAACCTTTGGACTCAAGCAACGATCAATTGATTTGATTCGAAAGATTAAAGGTCTGACAGTTGGAAACTTCTATACAGTTTATTTCTTTATTCGAGAGTTAGCTGGTTTCTTTTCAATTCGTCTAGGAGGACACCCTCAGTTTGTCAGACCTTTGGTTCAACCTATGGGAGAAGCAGCAGCAGAGTCTCAATTAGGTAGAAAGTTAACAGAGGTTGAAGATGAGACAATAAAAGCGCGTGCGGCTGCGAATGAAAATTTTGGAAATTTCTTTGCTCAAAATACGTTTGTAGGTGCTGGGGGAGTCCTCTTGATAGGGGGAACATTAGATCAGTTAGGCTATGAAAGTAATTATGCAGGGATTGCTTCTGCATCTATTATTGTTGCTGTTATAACACTTATTGTAGTGGGGATTTACAATTATTTATTTGATAAAAAATTGACATCAGAAAAGACTAGGGGAGGAGAACAAAAATGACAGAGTTGGCAAAGCAACTATTAGAGTTGACCTATATTGTGATTGGTTGTCAATTTCTCCATACAGCCTATTGTAGTTATAAAGATAAAACAAACCCAGTCCGATTTGGAACATCTGCATTTTGGACTCTATTGGCTATTACGTTTATAGGTGGTTCCTATATGCCAAATATGAGTATTGGTATTATTGTAATCCTATTATCGCTGTTAACATTGTTTAAGCAAGTCCGTATCGGAACCTTGCCATCCTTAGATGAAATGAAAGCCAATATTGAATCTAACAGATTGAAAAATAAAATTTTTATTCCAGTTATGCTGATGGCAATACTTGCGTTGGTCTTAGCGCAAATGATTCCAGAATTTAGCAAGATTTCGATTAGCCTTGCCGCCTTGTTTGCTACAATTTCTGTTCTTGTGATTACCAATAGTCACCCTAAGAGTCTGTTATCAGAAAATAATCGAATGACTCAGCAAGTTTCAACAAGTGGGATTGTTCCCCAATTATTAGGGGCTTTGGGGGCTATTTTTACTGTAGCAGGTGTTGGTGATGTTATCTCTCATCTGATTAGCGGTATTGTTCCTTCAGATAGTCGCTTTATAGGAGTTTTGGCCTATGTTCTTGGAATGGTTCTATTCACAATGATTATGGGAAATGCTTTTGCAGCATTCACCGTTATTACAGCAGGTGTTGGAGTTCCCTTTGTATTTGCTCTGGGAGCTAATCCAATTGTGGCTGGTGCTCTTGCCATGACAGCAGGTTATTGTGGGACCTTATTGACCCCAATGGCTGCTAATTTTAACGCTCTACCAGCAGCACTGATGGATATGAAAGATCAGAATGGTGTTATAAAGGCTCAAGCAGGTGTTGCTCTAGTAATGATTGTTATTCACATATTCTTAATGTACTTTCTCGCATTTTAGTAAAGGAAAATAAAATGAAAATATTGGTTACAGGTTTTAATCCTTTTGGAGGTGAAAAGATTAATCCAGCTTTGGAGGCTGTAAAATTATTACCATCTGAGATTAATGGGGCTGAAGTTCGCTGGGTAGAAATTCCAACGGTTTTTTATAAGTCGTCAGAAGTTTTAGAGGCAGAAATATTACGATATCAACCAGATGCTGTACTTTGTATTGGACAAGCAGGCGGCAGGACAGGGTTAACACCTGAACGAGTGGCTATTAATCAAGATGATGCTCGCATACCTGATAACGAAGGCAATCAACCAATTGATACACCGATTCGTATTGATGGAGCATCGGCCTATTTTAGTAGTTTACCTATCAAAGCGATGGTACAAGCTATCAAAAAACAGGGACTTCCGGCAGTTGTATCCAATAGTGCAGGAACCTTTGTTTGCAATCATTTGATGTACCAAGCTCTTTATTTAGTGGATAAAAAATTCCCTAATATGAGAGCAGGTTTCATGCATATTCCATATATGATGGAACAAGTAGTAAATAAGCCGAATACTGCAGGAATGAGTCTATGTGATATTGTAAGAGGCATAGAGGTAGCTATTGAAGCTATTGTAGACTACAAAGATAAGGATTTGCAGTTAGTAGGTGGTGAGACTCACTGATAACCTAAAAAGGATAGTCAATTATGCTTGTTTACTAACTATTAGCTATGCTAAATCGATTGAGGTTGTTTACATAAAACTCTATATCAGACAAGCCTGATATAGAGTTTTTTCTTGCTAGTTTTAGGATTTTCTTGTAAAATAGAAAAAGTGAAGAGAGGTATGAAATGAGCAAGAAAGATAAAAAAATCGAAATTCAAGTAGCAGATGCCAAAGTTAATGTAGGAAAAGACAGTTTTGAAGGCTATACCTTGACTATTGGTAAAAAAGTTATCGGAGAAATTGCCGAATTAGATGGACAATTTGCTATCATAAAGAATGGGAATGTCGATAGTTTTTATAAAAAATTGGAAAAAGCTGTGGAAATTTTGATTGAAAATTATAATTTAGCAAAATAAGTCTTGTTTTTTTGAAATTTTCATGATATAATAGTCCATGTTGATTGTAGGAGAGATAGCGAAGAGGCTAAACGCGGCGGACTGTAAATCCGCTCCTTCGGGTTCGGGGGTTCGAATCCCTCTCTCTCCATTTCATCAATGGGGTATAGCCAAGCGGTAAGGCAAGGGACTTTGACTCCCTCATGCGTTGGTTCGAATCCAGCTACCCCAGTTCTTAGGTAATAATCAAGATAAAAAGCAAAATATCTTAGGGTATTTTATTTTTATAATTGAAAGACGTGAACGATATGAACATGTCCTTGCGGGTGCTTAGGAAAAAAATTATAAGTATGTCAAGTTTAAGAAAAAACTTGATTGTTGGAGGATTTTTTAGATGAACGAATTTGAAGATTTGCTAAATAGCGTTAGCCAAGTTGAGACTGGTGATGTTGTTAGTGCTGAAGTATTGACAGTTGATGCGACTCAAGCTAACGTTGCAATCTCTGGAACTGGTGTTGAAGGTGTCTTGACTCTTCGCGAATTGACAAACGATCGCGATGCAGATATCAATGACTTTGTTAAAGTAGGAGAAGTATTGGATGTTCTTGTACTTCGTCAAGTAGTTGGTAAAGATACTGATACAGTTACATACCTTGTATCTAAAAAACGCCTTGAAGCTCGCAAAGCATGGGACAAACTTGTTGGTCGCGAAGAAGAAGTTGTTACTGTTAAAGGAACTCGTGCCGTTAAAGGTGGACTTTCAGTAGAATTTGAAGGTGTTCGTGGATTTATCCCAGCTTCAATGTTGGATACTCGTTTCGTACGTAACACTGAGCGTTTTGTAGGTCAAGAATTTGACGCTAAAATCAAAGAAGTTGACGCTAAAGAAAACCGCTTCATCCTTTCACGTCGTGAAGTTGTTGAAGCAGCTACAGCAGCAGCTCGCGCTGAAGTATTTGGTAAATTGGCTGTTGGTGATGTAGTAACTGGTAAAGTTGCACGTATCACAAGTTTCGGTGCTTTCATCGACCTTGGTGGTGTTGACGGATTGGTTCACTTGACTGAATTGTCACACGAACGTAACGTATCACCAAAATCAGTTGTAACTGTTGGTGAAGAAATTGAAGTGAAAATCCTTGATCTTAACGAAGAAGAAGGACGTGTATCACTTTCACTTAAAGCAACAACACCTGGACCATGGGATGGCGTTGAGCAAAAATTGGCTAAAGGTGATGTAGTAGAAGGAACAGTTAAACGTTTGACTGACTTCGGTGCATTTGTTGAAGTATTGCCAGGTATCGATGGACTTGTTCACGTATCACAAATTTCACACAAACGTATTGAAAATCCAAAAGAAGCTCTTAAAGTTGGTCAAGAAGTTCAAGTTAAAGTTCTTGAAGTTAACGCAGATGCAGAGCGCGTATCACTTTCTATCAAAGCTCTTGAAGAGCGTCCAGCTCAAGAAGAAGGACAAAAAGAAGAAAAACGTGCTCCACGTCCACGTCGTCCAAAACGTCAAGAAAAACGTGATTTCGAACTTCCAGAAACACAAACAGGATTCTCAATGGCTGACTTGTTCGGTGATATTGAACTTTAATCAAATTGAAAATTTACAAAATCCTTTGTTTACTAAACAAGGGATTTTTCTTTTGTCTCTGCTCCTTTTTTTGATATAATAGTTCTATGTTAAAATCAGAAAAACAATCACGTTATCAAATGTTAAATGAAGAATTGTCCTTCCTATTGGAAGGCGAGACCAATGTTTTGGCTAATCTTTCCAACGCCAGTGCTCTCATAAAATCACGTTTTCCTAATACCGTATTTGCAGGCTTTTATTTGTTCGATGGGAAGGAATTGGTTTTAGGTCCTTTCCAAGGAGGTGTTTCCTGCATCCGTATTTCACTAGGCAAAGGCGTATGTGGTGAAGCTGCTGAGTTTCAGGAAACAGTCCTGGTTGGTGATGTAAGGACCTATCCCAACTATATTTCTTGTGATAGTCTAGCTAA
This sequence comes from Streptococcus sp. 1453, assembly GCF_013276955.1. Classification (NCBI taxonomy): domain Bacteria; kingdom Bacillati; phylum Bacillota; class Bacilli; order Lactobacillales; family Streptococcaceae; genus Streptococcus; species Streptococcus sp. 1453. The sequence goes on along the minus strand of NZ_VMLZ01000012.1, from coordinate 113,708 downwards.
AAGTGAAATTGTGGTGCCGATGATGAAGAATGGCCAACTACTTGGAGTTCTGGATCTGGATTCTTCAGAGATTGATGATTACGATGCAATGGATCGAGATTATTTGGAACAATTTGTCGCTATTTTGCTTGAAAAGACAGAATGGGACTTTACAATGTTTGGGGAAAAATCTTAATGTATCAAGCACTTTATCGAAAATATAGAAGTCAAAACTTCTCCCAGTTGGTTGGTCAAGAAGTTGTGGCTAAGACTCTTAAACAAGCAGTAGAACAAGAGAAAATAAGTCATGCCTATCTTTTTTCTGGTCCACGTGGAACGGGAAAAACCAGTGTAGCTAAGATTTTTGCCAAAGCTATGAACTGTCCCAATCAAGTGGGTGGTGAACCTTGTAATAACTGCTATATTTGTCAGGCAGTGACGGACGGGAGTTTAGAAGATGTCATCGAAATGGATGCAGCCTCTAATAATGGGGTCGATGAAATCCGTGAAATTCGTGATAAATCTACCTACGCCCCTAGCCTTGCCCGTTATAAGGTTTATATAATAGATGAGGTTCACATGTTGTCTACAGGGGCTTTTAATGCCCTCCTAAAGACGCTGGAAGAGCCTACACAGAATGTGGTCTTTATTTTAGCTACAACGGAATTGCACAAGATTCCTGCTACTATTCTATCCCGTGTGCAACGTTTTGAATTTAAATCAATTAAGACACAGGATATTAAGGAACATATCCGCTATATCTTAGAAAAAGAAAATATCAGTTCTGAACCAGAGGCAGTGGAAATCATTGCCAGACGGGCTGAAGGTGGAATGCGGGACGCCTTGTCTATTTTGGATCAAGCCCTGAGTTTAACACAGGGAAATGAGCTGACGACTGCCATCTCTGAAGAAATTACTGGCACCATTAGTCTATCAGCCTTGGATGATTATGTGGCTGCCTTGTCTCAACAGGATGTTCCCAAAGCATTAGCTTGCTTAAATCTTCTTTTTGACAATGGTAAGAGTATGACTCGTTTTGTGACGGATCTTTTGCACTATTTAAGAGACTTGTTAATTGTTCAAACAGGTGGAGAAAACACTCATCATAGTCCAGTCTTTGTGGAAAACTTGGCACTTCCTCAAGAAAATCTGTTTGAAATGATTCGCTTAGCAACAGTGAGTTTAGCAGATATTAAGTCTAGTTTGCAGCCCAAGATTTATGCTGAGATGATGACCATTCGTTTAGCGGAGATTAAGCCTGAGCCATTTCTTTCAGGAGCGGTTGAACATGAAATTGCTACGCTGAGACAAGAAGTGACACGTCTCAAACAAGAACTTGCAAATGTAGGAACTATACCTAAGCCAACCAATCCAGCTCCTAGTCGACCAGTAGCAGGCAAGACAGTCTATCGTGTGGATCGGAATAAAGTTCAATCTATCTTACAAGAGGCCGTTGAAAATCCTGATTTAGCACGTCAAAACCTGATTCGTTTGCAGAATGCCTGGGGAGAGGTAATTGAAAGTCTTGGTGGACCGGACAAGGCTCTGCTAGTTGGTTCTCAACCGGTTGCGGCCAATGAACACCATGCTATTCTTGCTTTTGAGTCTAACTTCAATGCTGGTCAAACCATGAAACGGGACAATCTCAACACCATGTTTGGTAACATCCTCAGTCAGGCGGCAGGTTTTTCACCTGAGATTTTAGCTATTTCCATGGAGGAATGGAAAGAAGTTCGCGCAGCCTTTTCAGCCAAAGCCAAATCTTCTCAAACTGAAAAAGAAGCAGAAGAAAGTCTGATTCCAGAAGGATTTGAATTTTTGGCTGATAAAGTGAAGGTAGAGGAAGACTAAAGAAAGATTTCATGATACAATAAATTTATGAATAAACAACAATTTATTATTATGGCGCTGTTTACAGCTGCTGAGACCTATTTTTTCAATGAAGCCTGGATGACTGGCCGCTATATTATGGCAGCCTTTTGGGCAATTTTACTCTTCAGAAATTTTCGTGTCAGTTATGTGATGGGCAAAATCGTTGATGTCATCGATCAGCATTTTAATAGGAAAGACTAGCCCTCAGCTTCCAGACAAAATCAAAGCCTTTTAGGCTTTTTTTTGTTATACTATAAAAGTATATTTATTGACCTTTTATACTCTTCGAAAATCTCTTCAAACCACGTCAGCTTTATCTGCAACCTCAAAGCGGTGCTTTGAGCAACCTGCGGCTAGCTTCCTAGTTTGCTCTTTGATTTTCATTGAGTATTACCGTATTTTCTAGGGAAATCAAGTATGTTTCTAGTAAGTACTGTAAAGGTCTTGAAAAAGAAAGGAACTATCATGTCAGTATTAGAGATCAAAGATCTTCACGTTGAGATTGAAGGAAAAGAAATTTTAAAAGGGGTTAACCTTACCCTGAAAACAGGAGAAATTGCCGCTATCATGGGACCAAATGGTACAGGTAAATCGACTCTTTCTGCCGCTATCATGGGAAATCCAAACTATGAAGTTACCAAAGGTGAAGTCTTGTTTGATGGCGTAAACATCCTTGAGTTGGAAGTGGATGAGCGTGCGCGTATGGGACTTTTCCTTGCTATGCAATACCCATCTGAAATCCCTGGAATTACCAACGCTGAGTTTCTTCGTGCAGCCATGAATGCTGGTAAAGAAGACGATGAGAAGATTTCAGTTCGTGAGTTTATCACTAAGCTAGATGAAAAAATGGAATTGCTCAACATGAAAGAAGAAATGGCAGAGCGTTACCTCAACGAAGGTTTCTCTGGTGGTGAGAAAAAACGTAATGAAATTCTTCAACTCTTGATGTTGGAACCAACATTTGCCCTTTTGGACGAGATTGACTCTGGACTTGATATTGATGCTCTTAAAGTCGTATCGAAAGGTGTGAATGCCATGCGTGGTGAAGGTTTTGGTGCTATGATCATCACTCACTACCAACGTCTTTTGAACTACATCACACCTGATGTGGTACACGTCATGATGGAAGGTCGTGTTGTCCTTTCAGGTGGTCCAGAATTGGCTGCGCGTTTGGAACGTGAAGGATACGCAAAACTAGCTGAAGAACTTGGCTACGACTACAAGGAAGAATTGTAATTCCCTCGTATCTTTTAGGAGAAGTAAATGACTAAAGAAAATATTAAACTTTTTTCAGAAATGCACGCTGAACCAAGCTGGTTGGCTGACCTCCGTCAAAAAGCTTTTGATAAGATTGAGAGCCTAGAATTACCAGTTATTGAGCGTGTCAAATTCCACCGTTGGAATCTGGGGGATGGGACGATTACAGAAAGCGAGCCATCAGCAAATGTTCCAGATTTCACTGCACTAGATAACCACTTGAAGTTGGTGCAAGTAGGAACGCAAACTGTTTTTGAGCAAATTCCAGTTGAGTTGGCTGAACAGGGTATCATCTTTACAGACTTCCACTCAGCTTTAGAAGAAATTCCAGAGCTTGTTGAGGAATTCTTCATGTCATCTGTTAAGTATGACGATGACAAGCTGGCAGCCTACCATACAGCTTATTTCAACAGTGGTGCTGTTCTCTATATTCCTGATAATGTTGAGATTAAAGAACCAATCGAAGGAATTTTCTACCAAGACAGCGATAGCGATGTGCCGTTTAACAAGCATATTATGATTATCGCTGGTAAAAATTCTAAGATTAGTTATCTGGAGCGTTTAGAGTCACGCGGTGAAGGAAGTGCCAAAGCAACTGCTAATATCACAGTAGAAGTCATTGCACGTTCTGGTGCTCAAGTGAAGTTTGCTGCGATCGACCGTCTAGGTGAAAATGTTACTGCTTACATTAGCCGTCGTGGTAAATTAGGCAACGATGCAAGCATTGATTGGGCAATTGGTGTCATGAACGAAGGAAACGTCGTTGCTGACTTTGATAGCGATTTGATTGGTAACGGTAGCCATGCGGATCTTAAAGTTGTAGCTCTTTCAAGTGACCGTCAGGTGCAAGGAATTGACACTCGCGTAACAAACTATGGTTGTAATTCAATCGGAAATATCCTCCAACATGGGGTTATTCTTGAAAAAGCAACCTTGACCTTCAATGGTATTGGCCACATTATCAAGGGGGCCAAGGGAGCAGATGCGCAACAAGAAAGTCGTGTTCTCATGCTTTCAGACCAAGCGCGTTCAGATGCTAACCCAATTCTTTTGATTGATGAAAATGACGTAACTGCAGGACACGCGGCTTCTATCGGTCAGGTAGACCCAGAAGATATGTACTACCTCATGAGTCGTGGTTTGGACAAGGCAACTGCAGAACGCTTGGTTGTCCGTGGTTTCCTTGGATCTGTTATCGTTGAGATTCCAGTCAAGGAAGTTCGTGATGAAATGATTGCGACTATCGAAGAAAAATTGTCAAAACGCTAAGGGGTAGCCTATGTTAGATGTAGAAGCGATTCGCAAGGATTTTCCAATTTTAGACCAGATTGTCAACGATGAACCGTTGGTCTATCTGGACAATGCTGCGACGACACAAAAACCACTAGCAGTTCTGGAAACAATCAACCGCTACTATGAGCAGGACAATGCCAATGTTCATCGCGGTGTTCATACCTTGGCAGAACGGGCGACAGCTTCCTATGAGGCGGCTCGTGAAACCATTGCTAAGTTTATCAATGCAGGTTCTACAAAGGAAGTTCTCTTTACTAGAGGAACGACAACCAGTCTTAATTGGGTAGCGCGTTATGCTGAGGAAGTCTTGACTGAGGGAGACCAGGTCTTGATTTCCGTCATGGAACACCATTCCAATATCATTCCATGGCAGGAAGCCTGCCGTAAGACTGGGGCAGAGCTTGTCTATGTCTATCTTAAGGACGGTGCCTTGGATATGGAGGATTTGCGAGTTAAATTGACTGATAAGGTTAAGTTTGTCTCCCTTGCTCATGCTTCAAATGTTCTTGGTGTCGTCAATCCAATTAAGGAAATTACTCAAATGGCCCACCAAGTTGGTGCCATCATGGTGGTGGATGGTGCTCAATCTACGCCTCATATGCAGATCGATGTCCAGGACTTGGATGTGGACTTCTTTGCCTTTTCAGGTCACAAGATGGCTGGTCCGACTGGTATCGGTGTTCTGTACGGAAAAGAGAAGTATTTAGAACAAATGTCACCCCTTGAATTTGGCGGCGAGATGATTGATTTTGTCTACGAGCAATCTGCTAGTTGGAAGGAATTACCTTGGAAATTCGAGGCTGGAACGCCAAATATGGCAGGAGCCATTGGACTTGCAGCAGCAGTGGATTACCTAGAAAACATTGGTATGGATGAGATTGAAGCTCATGAACAGGAATTGATTGCATACGTCTATCCAAAACTGCAGGCGATTGAAGGACTGACCATTTATGGTTCACAGGACTTGGCTCAACGTTCGGGTGTTATTGCCTTTAACCTAGGTGATCTCCATCCTCACGACCTAGCGACTGCTTTGGATTATGAGGGAGTAGCCGTTCGTGCGGGTCACCACTGTGCGCAACCCTTGCTTCAGTATTTGGATGTTCGAGCAACAGCTCGTGCAAGTTTTTATATCTACAATACCAAGGCAGATTGCGACAAGCTAGTCGATGCCTTACAAAAGACAAAGGAGTTTTTCAATGGCACTTTCTAAACTAGATAGCCTTTATATGGCAGTGGTAGCAGACCATTCGAAAAATCCACATCACCAAGGGAAGTTAGAAGACGCTGAGCAAATCAGTCTCAACAATCCGACCTGTGGGGATGTTATCAATCTCTCCGTCAAGTTTGATGCAGATGACCGCTTGGAGGATATCGCTTTTCTAAACTCAGGTTGTACCATCTCGACTGCCTCTGCTAGCATGATGACGGATGCCGTTTTAGGAAAAACCAAACAAGAAATATTAGAACTTGCGACTATTTTTTCTGAAATGGTTCAAGGGCAAAAAGATGAACACCAAGACCAACTAGGCGATGCAGGCTTCTTGTTAGGTGTTGCTAAATTTCCTCAACGAATTAAGTGTGCAACCCTAGCTTGGAATGCCCTTAAGAAAACAATTGAAAATCAAGAAAAACAATAAGACAAGTTTCTTTTGTCTTATGAATCAGTAGAAATGAAGAATGAAAGAAAGGATATTATGGCTGAAGAAAGAGTAGAACCAAAACCAATTGATCTTGGTGAATATAAATTTGGTTTCCATGATGATGTAGAGCCTGTCCTATCGACAGGAAAAGGATTGAATGAAGATGTCATTCGTGAACTATCAGCTGCTAAGGGAGAACCTGAGTGGATGTTAGAATTCCGTTTGAAGTCTTATGAAACCTTCAAAAAAATGCCTATGCAAACTTGGGGAGCAGACTTGTCAGAGATTGATTTTGATGACCTGATTTATTATCAAAAACCATCTGATAAGCCAGCTCGTTCATGGGATGAGGTTCCTGAAAAAATTAAAGAAACCTTTGAACGTATCGGGATTCCGGAAGCTGAGCGTGCTTATTTAGCCGGTGCCTCTGCCCAGTATGAGTCAGAAGTGGTTTACCACAACATGAAGGAAGAATTTGAGAAGTTAGGTATCATCTTTACAGATACAGATTCTGCCCTCAAGGAATACCCAGACTTGTTTAAACAATACTTCGCTAAGTTGGTACCGCCGACAGATAACAAGTTGGCAGCCCTCAACTCAGCAGTATGGTCAGGTGGAACCTTTATCTACGTGCCAAAAGGTGTCAAGGTAGATATTCCGCTTCAAACTTACTTCCGTATCAACAACGAAAATACAGGTCAGTTTGAACGTACCTTGATTATCGTTGATGAGGGAGCAAGTGTCCATTACGTAGAAGGATGTACAGCGCCAACTTATTCAAGCAACAGTTTGCACGCTGCCATTGTAGAAATCTTTGCCTTGGATGGAGCTTATATGCGTTATACGACTATCCAAAACTGGTCTGATAACGTCTATAACTTGGTAACCAAACGTGCTAAAGCTCAAAAAGATGCCACTGTTGAGTGGATTGATGGAAACTTGGGTGCAAAGACTACCATGAAATACCCATCTGTTTACCTTGATGGAGAAGGGGCGCGTGGGACTATGCTTTCTATTGCCTTTGCTAATGCAGGGCAACACCAGGACACTGGTGCCAAGATGATCCACAATGCTCCACATACAAGCTCGTCTATTGTGTCTAAATCCATCGCTAAAGGTGGAGGTAAGGTTGACTACCGTGGTCAAGTAACCTTTAACAAGAACTCTAAGAAATCTGTTTCTCACATCGAGTGTGATACCATTATCATGGATGACTTGTCAGCATCAGATACTATTCCATTTAATGAAATTCATAACTCGCAAGTCGCTTTGGAACATGAAGCTAAGGTTTCTAAGATTTCAGAAGAGCAACTCTATTACCTCATGAGCCGTGGATTGTCAGAATCAGAAGCGACAGAAATGATTGTTATGGGATTTGTAGAGCCCTTTACAAAAGAACTTCCAATGGAATATGCAGTTGAACTTAACCGTTTGATTAGCTATGAGATGGAAGGATCAGTCGGATAAAATTTGATTTTAGATTTATCCAAAATCAAGGACTTTGAAGATGAACTTGTAATAAAAAAATCGCGTTTTTAAACCGCGATTTTTTTATAATTTCTCATTAACAAATCGGATAAACTGATTCCACCAAACTTTTAAGAAGAAGGCTTTTTCAATTTTCTTGTCTGCAACCATTTCGAAACTAGGACGTTCTGTGGTAATGTAACCTTGACCAATCAAATCCTTGTCTTCGTAAGTCAAATGGCCAACCACTGTTCCAGCTTCAAGTGGTGCTGGGATTGCTTTAGAATCAGGTGTGAATTGAATAGATTGGGAAGATTGACCCCCAACACGTTCAATTAGATAGATATCCTCTGGGGCCACTGCAGTTACCGTATCTTCTTTTCCATCTTGTACAGGGGCTTTGCTATCTTGATAGGCATCGCCTTGCTGAACGATTTTTCGAAGTGTAAATGTAGAAGAAATATAATCCATTAGGGAAGATGTAGCTGTAAACCGAGCGTAGGGATTATTGTCTTGATGGTCTGCATTTAAAACAACTGTGATGACTCTCATGCCTTTTTCGACAGTAGTACCAACAAAAGACTCTCCAGCCTTATCTGTTGTTCCTGTTTTTAGCCCATCAAAACCACCACGGTAAGCAGGCATACCTTCTAACATGTAGTTGGTTGAAGTAATTGTCATTCCAGCAAAAGTAGAAGAAGGTTTTTTGGTGATTTCCAAGACTTGTGGGTATTTTTTGATGAGGTTGCGGGCAACGATAGCGACATCATAAGCACTGAGCTTATTTTCATCATCTTTATTAGACCCTGGGTAAATGTTATCTCCGAGAGTTTCGTTGTTCAGACCAGTTGTATTGACAACCGTGGCATCTTTGATTCCCCATTCCAGGAGTTTGGCCCGCATCATATCAACGAAGTCTTTCTCTGAGCCAGCAATTTTCTCAGCTAGGGCAATAGCGGCGCTGTTGGCACTAGATACCAGAGTTGCTTCAAGTAACTCTTCGACAGTATAATTACGGGCCTCCATAGGAACATTACTGGCTTCAGAATTTGTCGTCAATTGATAAGGATAATCAGAAATATCTACTGGGGTGGATAGTGTGATACTTCCATTTTCCAGAGCTTCATAGACCAGATAAACAGTAATCAATTTTGTTATGGAAGCAATTTCGACAGGTTGCGTTGCATCCTTCTCATAGAGAATTTTACCAGTATTTGCCTCAACAGCAATGGCATGTTTTGCAGCAATATTAAAATCTTGAGCAGCAACAGTAGAAGCACCTCCTAAAAGGGAGACAGTTAATAAAGTTAAAAATATTTTTTTCATAGTAGTCTTATTCTATCATAAAGAAAAAAAATATTCTTGCTTTAATAATTCATCCGTTAAGCTTTTTGAAAATATGGTAAAATAGAGTGAGGGAGGTAACTCATGTTTCGTAGAAATAAATTATTTTTTTGGACCACAGAAATTTTACTCTTAACAATCATCTTTTACCTATGGAGACAGATGGGGTCTTTGATTAACCCTTTTGTTAGTGTGCTTAATACAATTATGATTCCATTTTTATTAGGGGGCTTTCTTTATTATTTGACAAACCCTATTGTTACTTTCTTAAATAAAGTCTGTAAACTCAATCGTTTACTTGGTATTTTAATTACCTTGTGTGCTTTGGTCTGGGGAATGGTCATAGGTGTTGTCTATCTCTTACCTATTTTGATTAATCAGTTATCTAGTTTGATTATATCTAGTCAAACTATTTATAGTCGAGTACAAGACTTAATCATAGATTTATCTAATTACCCTGCGCTCCAGAATTTGGATGTAGAAGCTACAATTCAGCAGTTAAACTTATCCTATGTTGATATTCTTCAAAATATCCTAAATAGCGTATCAAATAGTGTGGGGAGCGTCTTGTCAGCTCTTATCAGTACTGTTTTGATTTTGATTATGACTCCAGTTTTTTTGGTTTATTTCTTATTAGATGGACATAAATTCTTGCCCATGCTTGAAAGAACGATTCTAAAGAGGGATCGCTTGCATATTGCAGGCTTATTAAAGAATTTAAATGCGACGATTGCTCGCTATATTAGTGGAGTTTCGATTGACGCAATCATTATAGGTTGTTTGGCTTATATTGGCTATAGTATTATTGGTTTAAAATATGCTTTAGTTTTTGCTATTTTTTCTGGTGTAGCCAATTTAATTCCTTATGTGGGGCCAAGTATTGGTTTGATTCCTATGATCATCGCAAATATATTCACTGATCCCCATAGAATGCTGATTGCAGTGATTTATATGCTTGTTGTTCAGCAAGTAGATGGTAATATCTTATATCCTCGAATCGTAGGAAGTGTTATGAAGGTTCATCCAATCACGATTTTGGTTTTACTTTTGTTGTCAAGCAATATCTATGGTGTAGTTGGAATGATTGTCGCAGTGCCAACCTATTCTATCTTAAAAGAAATTTCTAAGTTCTTATCCCGTTTGTATGAAAATCATAAAATCATGAAAGAACGAGAAAGAGAATTAGCTAAGTAAAAGTCAGGAAATTCCTGATTTTTCCTTACTGGAAGTGGCCTTTAGATTAGAAGATTGAAAATAAGTTAAAGTCCTAAACTAATTTTCACAGCTAAGAATAGTAGAAGGTAATCTGATAAAAATCGAAAAAACCAGTGGAATTCCGTGTCAGGGTAAGTTCCACTGGTTTTCATAGTCTATTAAAGTTCGAATGAAACCTATTTATTTTAGCACAACAAGTAAAACGTAGTCCGAATAATATAAGGATTGATTTTATAGTTTTTAAACTCAAATGAATTGAAACAAAGAGAGTAGGAAAATTCTCATCTGAAAGTATTTTAGAATAATTTTCTTAGTGAATTTCTTCAAAACACATAGCTTCCTCTTAGGTATGTGTTAATTGGCTTTCGTAAGTTCTACTCACAATCGTAAAGTTATGCACTGAGAAAATTGTAGTTAGTCTCCCAGTTTGCTAAATTTCTCGAATAGTATCTTTTTTAGGTATGTGATTTCTTTTTGCATTTTTGAGTTAGATAAGGTATAATGGTTTTATTGTCTTTTGGGGTCGTTACGGATTCGACAGGCATTATGAGGCATATTTTGCGACTCGTGTGGCGACGTAAACGCTCAGTTAAATATAACTGCAAAAAATAACACTTCTTACGCTCTAGCTGCCTAAAAACCAGCAGGCGTGACCCGATTTGGATTGCTCGTGTTCAATGACAGGTCTTATTATTAGCGAGATACGATCAAGTCTTGTCTAGCGGCTTGATAAGAGATTGATAGACTCGCAGTTTCTAGGCTTGAGTTATGTGTCGAGGGATTGTTAAACTAATACATAACCTATGGTTGTAGACAAATATGTTGGCAGGTGTTTGGACGTGGGTTCGACTCCCACCGGCTCCATTATTCCTTTGTATTCTTTTACATTCCTTGGTAAAACGTTGTTAAATCAACGTTTTTTATTTTTATCTTTGGTATTCCTTGATATTCTTTTGCGAAAAAGGCAGACCCTAAAACAGACCCTATTTTAAAAAAAGCGATAAAAAAAGATACAACATTTGTTGCATCCAAAAAATAATTTTTCTTTTTCACGGAAGACATGGGATTCGAACCCACGCACGCTGTTACACGCCTACCGCGTTTCCAACACGGCCTCTTAAGCCTCTTGAGTAATCTTCCAATACTTACTCCAATAGTCTACCATAAAGGCTCTTATCTTGCAATAAAAATTCTGGAAATAAGAAAAATGATAGAATTTGAAAGAAAATGATAAAAAATGCTTGACTTTGAAATAAAGTATGATAGAATGAATAGTGTAAACAATAACAGGAGGTGATTCGGTGTTAAAAACAGAGCGGAAGCAACTGATTTTAGAGGAGCTAAATCAACATCATGTAGTTTCTCTAGAAAAATTAGTTAGTTTGTTAGAAACGTCAGAATCAACGGTTCGAAGAGACTTGGATGAGTTGGAAGCAGAAAACAAGCTTCGTCGCGTGCATGGTGGAGCAGAATTGCCTCACTCCTTGCAGGAAGAAGAAACCATTCAAGAAAAATCTGTCAAAAACCTTCAAGAGAAGAAGTTGTTGGCTCAGAAGGCGGCCTCTCTCATCAAGGAACAAGATGTCATCTTTATTGATGCTGGAACAACTACAGCATTTTTGATTCATGAATTGGTTAATAAAAATGTCACAGTTGTGACCAACTCTATTCATCATGCCGCTCAGTTGGTTGAAAAGCAGATTCCAACTGTCATGGTTGGAGGAAGTGTCAAGATGGCGACAGATGCTAGCATCGGGGGCGTTGCTCTTAACCAGATTAACCAATTGCACTTTGACCGTGCCTTTATCGGGATGAATGGTGTGGATGATGGCTATTATACGACTCCTGATATGGAGGAGGGGGCTGTGAAGCGTGCTATTTTAGAGAATGCCAAACAGACCTATGTCTTGGTCGATTCGTCAAAAATTGGACAAACTTGCTTTGCCAAGGTAGCACCACTCAAACGCGCCATCGTTATCACAAGTCAAGGGCATGAGCTCTTGCAGGCTATTAAGGAGAAAACGGAGGTAATAGAAGTATGATTTATACAGTCACACTCAATCCATCCATTGACTATATCGTTCGTTTGGACCAAGTCCAAGTTGGTAGTGTCAATCGTATGGACAGTGATGATAAGTTTGCTGGTGGGAAAGGAATCAATGTCAGTCGTGTCTTGAAACGCTTGGATATTCCAAATACAGCGACTGGATTTATCGGTGGCTTTACTGGTGAATTTATCACATATACTCTGGCAGAGGAAGAAATCGAGACGCGTTTTGTCAAAGTAGCAGAAGATACTCGTATCAATGTCAAGATTAAAGCAGACCAAGAAACAGAAATCAACGGAACGGGCCCAACTGTTGAACCGGCTCAGCTAGAAGAGTTGAAAGCTATTTTATCGAGTCTGACAGCAGAAGATACGGTTGTATTTGCGGGTTCAAGTGCTAAAAATCTAGGCAATGTCATCTATAAGGATTTGATTGCCTTGACGCGTCAAACGGGTGCGCAAGTGGTTTGTGACTTTGAAGGACAGACCTTGATTGATAGTTTGGACTATCAGCCACTCTTGGTCAAACCAAATAATCACGAGCTTGGAGCTATCTTTGGAGTTAAACTCGAAAGTTTAGATGAAATTGAGAAATACGCTCGTGAGTTACTGGCTAAAGGTGCTCAAAACGTCATTATCTCTATGGCTGGTGATGGTGCCCTTCTTGTCACATCTGAGGGAGCTTACTTTGCTAAACCAATCAAGGGAACAGTGAAAAATTCAGTTGGGGCTGGTGATTCTATGGTCGCTGGATTTACAGGTGAATTTGTCAAATCAAAAGACGCAGTAGAAGCCTTCAAATGGGGAGTAGCTTGTGGAACGGCAACTACTTTCTCTGATGACTTGGCAACAGCGGAATTTATTAAAGAAACATATGAAAAAGTTGAGGTAGAAAAACGATGAAAATTCAAGACCTATTGAGAAAAGATGTTATGTTGCTGGATTTGCAGGCAACTGAAAAAACAGCTGTCATCGAAGAGATGATTAAAAGTTTGACAGACCACGGTTATGTGACAGATTTTGAAACATTTAAAGAAGGTATTTTGGCGCGTGAAGCCTTGACTTCTACTGGTTTAGGAGACGGTATCGCAATGCCTCATAGCAAAAATGCCGCTGTAAAAGAAGCGACAGTTCTATTTGCCAAGTCAAACAAGGGTGTTGACTACGAGAGCTTGGATGGACAAGCAACTGACCTCTTCTTCATGATTGCGGCTCCAGAAGGTGCAAATGACACTCACTTGGCAGCCTTGGCAGAATTGTCTCAATACTTGATGAAAGACGGTTTTGCTGATAAACTTCGTCAAGCAACATCAGCTGACCAAGTCATTGAGCTTTTTGACCAAGCTTCAGAAAAAACTGAGGAACCTGTTCAAGTACCTGCTAATGACTCTGGTGACTTTATCGTGGCTGTTACAGCTTGTACAACAGGTATTGCCCACACTTACATGGCCCAAGAAGCCCTTCAAAAAGTGGCTGCTGAAATGGGTGTTGGAATTAAGGTCGAAACCAACGGTGCTAGCGGTGTTGGTAACCAACTAACTGCGGAAGACATTCGTAAGGCTAAAGCTGTTATCATCGCAGCAGATAAGGCTGTAGAAATGGATCGTTTCGATGGTAAACCATTGATCAATCGTCCAGTTGCTGACGGTATCCGTAAGACGGAAGAATTGATTAACTTGGCTCTTTCAGGAGATGCTGAAGTCTACCGTACCGCTGATGGAGCCAAAGCTGCAACAACCTCTAACGAAAAACAAAGCCTTGGTGGTGCCTTCTACAAACACTTGATGAGTGGTGTATCTCAAATGTTGCCATTCGTTATCGGTGGTGGTATCATGATTGCCCTTGCCTTCTTGATTGATGGTGCTTTGGGTGTTCCGAATGAAAATCTTGGTAATCTTGGTTCCTATCATGAGCTAGCTTCTATGTTCATGAAAATTGGTGGAGCTGCCTTTGGTTTGATGCTTCCAGTCTTTGCAGGTTATGTTGCCTACTCTATTGCTGAAAAACCAGGTTTGGTAGCAGGTTTCGTGGCTGGTGCTATTGCCAAAGAAGGTTTTGCCTTTGGTAAAATTCCTTATGCCGCAGGTGGTGAAGCAACGTCAACTCTTGCAGGTGTCTCATCTGGTTTCCTAGGTGCCCTTGTTGGTGGATTTATCGCAGGTGCTTTAGTGCTTGCTATCAAGAAATACGTTAAAGTTCCTCGTTCACTTGAAGGTGCAAAATCAATTCTTCTCTTGCCACTTCTTGGAACAATCTTGACTGGATTTGTCATGCTAGCTGTGAATATCCCAATGGCCGCAATCAACACTGCTATGAATAACTTCCTAGGAGGTCTTGGAGGCGGTTCAGCTGTCCTTCTCGGTATCGTCCTTGGTGGAATGATGGCTGTCGATATGGGTGGACCAGTTAACAAAGCTGCCTATGTCTTTGGTACAGGTACGCTTGCAGCGACTGTTTCTTCAGGTGGTTCTGTAGCTATGGCAGCAGTTATGGCTGGAGGAATGGTGCCACCACTTGCAATCTTTGTCGCAACTCTTCTTTTCAAAGATAAATTTACTAAGGAAGAACGCAACTCTGGTTTAACAAACATCATCATGGGCTTGTCATTTATCACTGAGGGAGCAATTCCATTTGGTGCCGCTGACCCAGCTCGTGCGATCCCAAGTTTCATTCTTGGTTCAGCAGTAGCAGGTGGACTCGTTGGTCTTACTGGGATCAAACTCATGGCGCCACACGGAGGAATCTTCGTTATCGCCCTTACTTCAAATGCTCTCCTTTACCTTGTTGCTGTCTTGGTAGGAGCAATCGTAAGTGGTGTGGTCTATGGTTACCTACGCAAACCACAAGCATAAAACTTAGATAGAAAATGAAAAGATTGGACCGTTTGGTGCAGTCTTTTTCTCTTTCCGAAATGCCTGTGAAATATGGTATAATAGAAGAATGGCAAACAAGAATACAAGTAAAACAAGACGGAGACCGTCTAAAGCAGAACTCGAAAGAAAAGAAGCGATTCAACGAATGTTGATTTCGTTGGGAATCGCACTTTTATTGATTTTCGCAGCCTTCAAATTAGGGGCTGCAGGTATAACCCTTTACAATTTAATACGCTTGCTGGTGGGGAGCCTAGCTTATCTGGCAATATTTGGCATCCTACTCTATCTCTTCTTTTTCAAGTGGATACGAAAACAGGAAGGGCTCCTATCTGGCTTTTTCACCATATTTGCAGGCTTGCTCTTGATTTTTGAAGCCTACTTGGTTTGGAAATATGGTTTGGATAAGTCGGTTTTAAAAGGAACCATGGCTCAGGTTGTAACGGATTTAACTGGTTTTCGAACGACCAGTTTTGCTGGAGGGGGCTTGATTGGGGTCGCTCTTTATATGCCAACCGCCTTTCTCTTTTCAAATATCGGTACTTACTTTATTGGTTCTATCTTGATTTTAGTGGGTGCCCTCCTAGTCAGTCCTTGGTCTGTTTATGATATTGCTGAATTCTTCAGTAGAGGATTTGCCAAATGGCGAGAAGGACATGAGCGTCGAAAAGAGGAACGCTTTGTTAAACAAGAAGAAAAAGCTCGTCAAAAGGCTGAGGAAGAGGCTAGATTAGAAAAAGAAGCGGCTGAAAAAGCCTTACTCGATTTACCTCCTGTTGATATGGAAACGGGTGAAATTCTGACTGATGATGTTGTGCTTGACGTTCCTCCTGTTCCAGAAGAAGAGTGGATGGAACCAGAAATCATCCTGCCTCAAGCTGAACTTGAATTCCCTGAACAGGAAGATGGCTCTGACGATGAAGATGTTCAGGTCGATTTTTCAGCCAAGGAAGCCCTCGAATACAAACTTCCAAGCTTACAACTCTTTGCCCCAGATAAACCCAAAGACCAGTCTAAAGAGAAGAAAATCGTTCGGGAAAATATCAAAATTCTAGAAGAAACCTTTGCTAGCTTTGGTATTAAGGTAACAGTTGAACGGGCCGAAATTGGACCATCGGTGACTAAATATGAAGTTAAGCCAGCAGTGGGTGTACGGGTCAACCGCATTTCCAATCTAGCAGATGACCTCGCTCTAGCCTTGGCTGCTAAGGATGTCCGAATCGAAGCACCTATCCCAGGGAAATCCTTAGTTGGAATCGAAGTACCCAACTCTGAGATTGCGACTGTATCCTTCCGCGAACTATGGGAACAATCTCAAACTAAAGCAGAAAATCTCTTGGAAATTCCTTTAGGAAAGGCTGTTAATGGCAGTGCAAGAGCTTTTGACCTTTCCAAAATGCCCCACTTGCTCGTCGCAGGTTCAACAGGTTCAGGGAAGTCAGTAGCGGTTAACGGCATTATCGCCAGCATTCTCATGAAAGCTCGACCCGATCAAGTTAAATTTATGATGGTCGATCCCAAGATGGTTGAGTTGTCTGTTTACAATGATATTCCCCACCTCTTGATTCCAGTTGTGACCAATCCACGTAAGGCTAGCAAGGCTCTGCAAAAGGTTGTGGATGAAATGGAAAATCGTTATGAACTCTTTGCCAAGGTGGGAGTTCGGAATATTGCAGGCTTTAATGCCAAGGTAGAAGAGTTCAATGCCCAGTCTGAGTACAAGCAGATTCCGCTACCGCTCATTGTCGTGATTGTTGATGAGTTGGCTGACCTTATGATGGTGGCCAGCAAGGAAGTGGAAGACGCTATCATCCGTTTGGGACAGAAGGCGCGTGCTGCAGGTATCCACATGATTCTTGCAACTCAGCGTCCATCCGTTGATGTCATCTCTGGTCTAATCAAGGCCAATGTCCCATCTCGAGTGGCTTTTGCGGTATCATCAGGTACAGACTCGCGCACCATCTTGGATGAAAATGGAGCTGAGAAACTGCTTGGACGTGGAGATATGCTCTTTAAACCAATCGATGAAAATCATCCAGTTCGTTTGCAAGGATCCTTTATCTCGGATGATGATGTCGAGCGCATCGTAAACTTCATTAAGGCTCAGGCAGATGCGGACTACGATGAGAGTTTTGATCCAGGTGAGGTTTCTGAAAATGACGGAGAATTTTCAGATGGTGAATCTGGTGGTGATCCGCTCTTTGAAGAAGCCAAGTCTTTGGTAATCGAAACTCAGAAAGCCAGCGCATCTATGATTCAGCGTCGTTTGTCAGTTGGCTTTAACCGTGCGACTCGTCTCATGGAAGAACTGGAGATGGCAGGTGTCATTGGTCCAGCTGAAGGTACCAAACCAAGAAAAGTATTGCAACAATAAAAAATAGCTTCTTTCCAAGTTTGGAGGGAAGTTATTTTACTGGCTATTGATTACTTTTATTTTCTGAAGTTGGCGCATTGGACTGTTTTTCGTTTTCAGTAGCAAGTTTACTTGAAGCAGGAGTAGAAGAATCCTGAGTTGCTGTTTTCTGCTCTTCTTTTTTCTCTTCCTTGACGCTGGATTTTGGCGTTTCCTCTTGCTGTGTTTTTTCTTGGGTAGTGTTAGTTTCCTTATTGGGACTAGTATTGTCCTGAGGGGATTCCTTTTGAATTTCTTTGACAATTGTTGTCGTCTGTGTTGTTGTGTTTTCTTTTTTAGTATTTTTGTTATTATCCAAGGCATTCATGATCGTGATAGTCGCAGTAATCAAGCCGAGGATACTACCGATAGTAGCAACGGTTTTTTGAAAGACTGTAAAGCCTTTTTTGATGTGTTCTGTTTTTGGTTTTGAAGTTCTACGATAATTAGACATACATTCTCTCCTTTGATTAAAATTTATTATACCGCATTTCTTTAAAAAAATCTTAAAAAAAGAGGAATTGCCCTTTCTTGTCGCAAGCTCCGTTTCATGATACAATAGAAGGAGTGATTTTAGAAAGCGTGAGAAACATGATTTACTTTGATAATTCGGCGACGACCAAGCCCTATCCTGAAGCACTTGAAACTTATATGCAGGTGGCTTCAAAAATTTTAGGAAATCCATCTAGTCTCCATCGTTTGGGAGATCAGGCAACACGAATCGTAGATGCTTCCCGTCAGCAAATTGCAGATTTGATTGGCAAGAAAAGTGAGGAAATCTTCTTTACTTCTGGTGGGACAGAAGGAGATAACTGGGTTATCAAGGGTGTGGCCTTTGAAAAAGCCCAGTTTGGCAAGCACATCATTGTTTCAGCCATTGAACATCCAGCAGTTAAGGAATCAGCCCTCTGGTTGAAATCTCAAGGTTTTGAAGTGGATTTTGCTCCAGTTAATGAGAAAGGATTTGTGGATGTTGAGGCTCTAGGAGCTTTGATAAGACCTAATACGACCCTCATCTCTATCATGGCAGTAAACAATGAAATTGGCTCTGTTCAGCCCATTGAGGCTATTTCAAAACTATTGGCAGATAAGCCGACTATTTCCTTCCATGTTGATGCGGTTCAGGCACTTGCCAAGATTCCGACTGAAAAGTATTTGACAGAACGAGTGGATTTCGCGACTTTCTCTGGTCACAAGTTCCACGGAGTTCGTGGTGTTGGCTTTGTCTATATCAAGTCTGGCAAGAAGATTACGCCTCTTTTAACAGGTGGTGGTCAGGAACGTGATTACCGTTCGACAACTGAAAATGTGGCAGGAATTGCAGCGACAGCCAAGGCTCTCCGTTTGTCTATGGAAAAGCTAGATTTCTTTACAAGCAAGACTGGGCAGATGAAGGCAGTTATTCGCCAAGCACTTCTGGACTATCCAGATATTTTTGTATTTTCAGATGAGGAAGACTTTGCCCCTCATATCCTGACTTTTGGAATCAAGAGTGTTCGTGGTGAAGTCATCGTTCACGCTTTTGAAGACTATGATATTTTCATCTCAACGACCTCTGCTTGTTCGTCCAAGGCAGGGAAACCTGCAGGTACCTTGATTGCCATGGGAGTGGACAAGGATAAGGCCCAGTCAGCTGTGCGTCTTAGTCTAGACCTTGAAAATGATATGAGTCAGGTCGAGCAATTTTTGACCAAGTTAAAATTGATTTACAATCAAACTAGAAAAGTAAGATAGGAGCATTCATGCAGTATTCAGAAATTATGATTCGCTACGGTGAGCTGTCAACCAAGGGCAAAAACCGTATGCGTTTCATCAATAAACTTCGCAATAATATTTCGGACGTTTTGTCCATCTATCCCCAAGTTAAGGTAACGGCAAATCGTGACCGTGCCCACGCTTACCTCAATGGAGCAGATTACACAGCAGTTGCAGAATCACTCAAACAAGTATTTGGGATTCAAAACTTTTCCCCTGTTTATAAGGTTGAAAAATCTGTAGAAGTTTTGAAGTCTACTGTCCAAGAGATTATGCAGGACATATACAAGGAAGGCATGACTTTTAAAATCTCTAGTAAACGAAGCGACCACAACTTTGAACTTGACAGTCGTGAACTCAACCAAACGCTTGGAGGGGCTGTATTCGAAGCCATTCCAAATGTGCAAGCTCAAATGAAAAGTCCTGACATCAATCTTCAGGTGGAGATTCGAGAAGAGGCAGCCTACCTTTCTTATGAAACTATTCGTGGGGCTGGTGGTTTGCCAGTTGGAACTTCAGGTAAAGGGATGCTTATGTTGTCAGGAGGGATTGATTCACCTGTAGCAGGTTATCTAGCGCTTAAGCGTGGGGTAGACATCGAGGCTGTTCACTTTGCTAGTCCACCATATACTAGTCCCGGTGCCCTCAAGAAAGCGCAGGACTTGACCCGTAAATTGACCAAGTTTGGGGGAAATATCCAGTTTATCGAAGTGCCTTTCACTGAGATTCAAGAGGAAATCAAGGCCAAAGCGCCAGAAGCTTACTTGATGACTCTAACTCGTCGCTTTATGATGCGGATTACCGACCGTATTCGTGAGGTACGAAATGGTTTGGTTATCATCAATGGGGAAAGTCTAGGTCAAGTAGCCAGCCAAACCCTTGAAAGTATGCAGGCTATCAATGCTGTTACCAACACTCCCATCATCCGTCCAGTTGTGACCATGGATAAGTTGGAAATCATCGATATTGCACAAGAAATTGATACCTTTGACATTTCAATCCAACCGTTTGAGGATTGCTGTACGATTTTTGCGCCAGATCGTCCTAAGACCAATCCTAAGATTAAGAATGCAGAGCAGTACGAAGCGCGTATGGATGTTGAAGGTTTGGTTGAGCGAGCAGTGGCTGGAATCATGATTAGTGAAATCACACCTCAAGCTGAAAAAGATGAAGTCGATGACTTGATTGACAATCTGCTCTAATCAGAAAACACAAAAGAATAGCGAAAATCAGGAAAGAAAGTTAGTTTTTTCTCTAAAAACAGGTAAAAAAACTGACTTTTTTTCTATTTTTATGATATAATGAGATAAAATTTTGAATATAGAGAGTTTTCTGACAATGAATCAATCCTACTTTTATCTAAAAATGAAAGAACACAAACTTAAGGTTCCTTATACAGGTAAGGAGCGCCGTGTGCGTGTTCTTCTACCTAAAGATTATGAGAAAGACACGGACCGCTCCTATCCTGTTGTATACTTTCATGACGGGCAAAATGTTTTTTATAGCAAAGAATCCTTCATTGGTCACTCATGGAAGATTATCCCAGCCATCAAACGAAATCCCGATATCAGTCGCATGATTGTAGTTGCTATTGACAATGATGGCATGGGGCGGATGAATGAGTATGCGGCATGGAAGTTCCAAGAATCTCCTATCCCAGGGCAGCAGTTTGGCGGTAAGGGTGTGGAGTATGCTGAGTTTGTCATGGAGGTGGTCAAGCCTTTTATCGATGAAACCTATCGTACAAAAGCAGACCGCCAGCATACGGCTATGATTGGGTCTTCGCTAGGAGGCAATATTACCCAGTTTATCGGTTTGGAATACCAAGACCAAATTGGTTGCCTGGGCGTCTTTTCATCTGCAAACTGGCTCCACCAAGAAGCCTTTAACCGCTATATCGAGCGTCAGCAACTATCGCCTGACCAGCGTATCTTTATCTATGTGGGAACGGAAGAAGCGGATGATACAGATAAGACCTTGATGGCTGGCAATATCAAACAAGCCTATATCAACTCGTCGCTTCGCTATTACCATGATTTGATAGCAGGGGGAGTGCATCTGGATAATCTTGTGCTGAAAGTTCAGTCTGGTGCCATCCATAGTGAAATTCCTTGGTCAGAAAATCTACCCGATTGTCTGAGATTTTTTGCAGAAAAATGGTAAGTTAAGAAAGGAAAAAACGAAATGCATATTGAACATCTTAGCCACTGGAGTGGCCATCTCAACCGTGAAATGTACCTCAATCGTTATGGACATGCTGGTATTCCAGTTGTGGTCTTTGCTTCATCAGGTGGTAGTCACAATGAATACTATGATTTTGGCATGATTGATGCCTGTGCTTCCTTTATCGAGGAAGGCCGTGTCCAGTTCTTTACCCTCTCCAGTGTAGACAGTGAGAGCTGGTTGGCCACTTGGAAAAACGGTCACGACCAAGCAGAGATGCACCGTACCTACGAACGCTATGTGATTGAGGAGGCCATTCCTTTTATCAAGCACAAGACAGGTTGGTTTGATGGCATGATGACGACAGGTTGCTCTATGGGAGCCTATCATGCACTCAATTTCTTCCTCCAGCATCCAGATGTCTTTACCAAAGTGATTGCTCTCAGTGGTGTTTACGACGCACGTTTCTTTGTCGGCGATTACTACAATGACGATGCTATTTACCAAAACTCGCCAGTAGATTATATCTGGAATCAGAATGACGGCTGGTTTATTGATCGTTACCGTCAGGCAGAAATTGTGCTGTGTACGGGTCTTGGAGCTTGGGAACAAGACGGTTTACCATCCTTTTACAAGCTCAAAGAAGCCTTTGACCAGAAACAAATTCCAGCCTGGTTTGCTGAATGGGGACACGATGTCGCCCACGACTGGGAATGGTGGCGCAAACAAATGCCTTATTTCCTTGGCAATCTCTATCTATAAAAGGAGTTACCTATGAATTACCTTGTTATTTCTCCCTATTATCCACAAAACTTTCAACAGTTTACTATTGAGCTAGCAAATAAAGGCATCACAGTCTTGGGAATTGGTCAAGAACCATACGAGCAATTGGATGAACCTTTACGCAATAGCCTGACCGAGTATTTCCGTGTTGACAATCTTGAAAATATAGATGAAGTCAAACGTGCAGTTGCTTTTCTCTTTTATAAACATGGACCAATTGACCGCATTGAATCTCATAATGAATACTGGCTTGAGTTAGATGCAAGTCTTCGTGAGCAATTCAATGTTTTTGGTGCCAAACCAGAGGATCTCAAAAAGACGAAATATAAGTCTGAAATGAAGAAACTTTTCAAAAAAGCAGGTGTTCCTGTGGTACCTGGAGCTGTTATCAAGACGGAAGCAGATGTTGATCAAGCTGTGAATGAAATCGGCCTTCCAATGATTGCCAAACCTGACAATGGAGTGGGAGCAGCCGCAACCTTTAAGCTCGAGACAGAAGATGATATCAATCACTTCAAGCAAGAATGGGACCATTCAACCCTTTATTTCTTTGAGAAATTTGTCACCTCTAGCGAAATTTGCACCTTTGATGGTCTAGTGGACAAGGATGGTAAGATTGTCTTTTCAACAACCTTTGACTACGCCTACACACCGCTTGATCTCATGATTTACAAGATGGACAATTCCTACTATGTGCTCAAGGATATGGATCCCAAATTACGTAAATATGGTGAGGCCATCGTTAAAGAATTTGGTATGAAAGAACGGTTCTTCCATATTGAGTTCTTCCGTGAAGGGGATGATTACATCGCCATTGAGTACAATAACCGCCCTGCAGGTGGTTTTACCATTGATGTTTATAACTTTGCCCATTCCTTGGACCTCTATCGTGGCTATGCGGCTATTGTAGCAGGAGAAGAGTTCCCAGCGTCAGACTTTGAACCGCAGTATTGTTTAGCTACATCCCGTCGTGCAAATGCTCATTATGTCTATTCTGAGGAGGATTTGCTTGACAAATATATCCAGCAGTTCAAGGTTAAAAAAATCATGCCAGCGGCCTTCGCAGAACTTCAAGGAGATTACCTTTATATGCTGATAACTCCTAGTCGACAAGAAATGGATCAGATGATTAAGGACTTTGGTCAGCGTCAGGCTTAAGAGACTATCGGATTAAGGAAATTCACTCCCTTAATCCTTTTGTTTTGTCTGATAAAAAATAAGAGCATCCTAACAAGGTAGCTATCATAAAACTTGTTCGATAACTATTTGAAGCAGGATTAGGTGGTCAGAAATTGAATTTTAATATTTCAATTGAGTCATAGTATTGTGCTTTCGTATCCGTAAATCAGCTAAAAGGATCCATGACGATACCTATACGATATAGTTTTCAAGATACTAAACAAGTCTATTAATACTCAATGAAAATCAAAGAGCAAACTAGCTGCAGGCTGCTTAAAACACTGTTTTGAGGTTGTAGATAAGACTGACGAAGTCAGCTCAAAACACTGTTTTGAGGTTGTAGATGAAACTGACGAAGTCAGTAACCATACCTACGGCAAGGCGATGTTGACGCGGATTGAAGAGATGTTCGAAGAGTATAAATCTTCCTAGGATAAAGCAAAACGCATAGTATCAAGGATTTTAAACACTTGATACTATGCGTTTTCTGATGTTAAAGACTTTCTACCAGGTTTTTTAAAGCATAATTGTTAGTTGTAGTCATTTATTATTCTTCAAAGAAAAATGGTGGGGCGAATTTTTTCAGTTCTTCAAAGCACTTTTGAGCAGCATCTGTATCTTCACAGATGATAAGGCAAACATCATCACCACAAAGGGTTGCGATAATATATTGGAAATCAAGAGCATCAATAATTGTAGCGAACGATTGTGCTAGACCAGGAAGAGTTTTGAGTAGGACTTGGTGCTGAATAGGTCGCAACATGATGAGGGCATCTTCCATATAGTTTTCCAAACGTTTTTCCCATTTTGAGATGGAACCATTATTAAGAACATAATAAGCGTTATCTTCTTCGCGGACTTTTGATAGGTTCATATTTTTGATGTCGCGTGAGAGGGTTGCCTGGGTCACTTGAATGTCGTTCTCAGCAAGAAGGGACTGCAATTCAGCCTGTGTATGAATCTTGTTTTTTGCGACAAGAGCGCGTATGAGTTGGTGGCGGTGTTCTGATTTATTCATAATAATGTAACTCCTTTTAGCAAGGTATGGCAAGCGTGGACTGTTCAAGATCAACAGTCAAGTGGTAGTTGGTATTGTCACGTATGGTGATTTCAAAGTCAGTCGTATAGAGGACTAAACGAAGAGTATCTCCTTCTTTTAACTTGTAAATAGTAGGTTGCAGTTCAAATTGCACATCCATCCATTCATCTGCAGTAATATCCTCTACTAACAGTAGATCAGTTCTATTTTGTAAATTGAGGTAACCTTTTGTCACGACTCGTTGTGCATCTGGTCTAAATGGCAATTCACAGAGATTTTCCAACATGTGGTAGCGTCCATTATCAATGGTTTTAGCACTTAAAATAGCTGGATAAGGTTGTAGGTATTTCTTTTGACCAAGTTCCAGTAGTTGGGCAGATAAGAGCCCCTTATTTGTACTGGATTTGATACGAAGATTGAGTTGAGCTCGACCGTTCAAGTGAAGATCTTTGGTCACAGGAAGGTCAATAGTAATCTGATTGGCTTTTCCTTGATAGAGTTCCGTATTGAATGTCTGGTAGGTTTTACCATAGCGCTCAAAATCCTTATCTGGGTACTGGTTTTGAATAACTTGCTCTTCTTGACCAAGTGCGAAGGTTTCAAAGTTTTCTTGCTCACCGAAGGTATCAAGTGATAACCAAGTCTGAGGGGCTGTATTGTCCTGCCAAATGACAGTAGGAAGTTGAAAATCTGTATCTTGTCCCAGTAATTTTTTAGTCAATAAGACATTCATGGACTCACGGAAGTCAATTGATTGCCAATTGTTCATATAAACATGGGCCCCATTATGGAAAAAGAGATGATTATTTATATGAGTAGGAAGAGCATGGAACATCTGGTAAACATGAAGTGGTTTGACATTCCAATCCTGAGAACCGTGGGTAAAGACAACCTCTGCTTTTACATTATGGGCATTGAGCAGATAGTTACGATCATGCCAAAACTGATTGTAGTCCCCAGTTTTTCGGTCTAGCTGAGCTTTTACTTTTTCTAAGTCAGCTTGGTGAGCTTCATTGCCACGGATATAGTCGCCAGCCAAGAGATTACGAGAATAGGTTAACTCAGCAAGGGAGTCAAAGTCCTCACCTGGATAGCCACCTGGGCTAGTCACCAGACCGTTTTCACGGTAGTAGTTGTACCATGAAGAAATGCCAGCCTCAGCAATGATAACCTCTAAACCATCGACTCCTGTAGTCGCAAGACCATTGGACATTGTACCCAGATAAGAAAGTCCAGTTGTGGCTACTTTTCCGTTTGACCAGTCAGCCTTGACTTGACGCTGACGTGTATGGTCGGTAAAGGCACGGCAACGGCCATTAAGCCAATCGATGACATTTTTATAAGCCTCGATTTGCTGGTAGTCCCCGTTAGTCATGAAACCAGTAGAGTCTCTGGTACCAACACCTGAAACATAGAGATTGGCAAAACCTCGTGGGAGGAAGTAGTCGTTGAGTGTATAGCTAGAGTTGATGTGACTTAGCTTTTCCTCAGCTTCTGACACAAGCTCAGCTTGGCCTTGAGGTTGGACGAGATTGAGTTGAGGTTCCTCTAGTTCAATCTTATGAGCAGGTTTAACCTCAAGCTCGCGCTCCATCTTGTAGAGAGCCTTATCGCTTGCCTTGTCATTTGTTCCCTGATGATAGGGACTGGCTGTCATGATGGCAGGGATTTTTCCATCAAAACGAGGACGAATAATGCTAACCTTGACTAAGTCTGGTAGACCTTTTTGGTCGGTATCGACACGAGACTCAACGTAAACGACTTCACGAATGACATCATGGCTAGAAAAAGTAGCCAAACTCTTGCCGTTAAAGTAGTGGTAGTTATTATCCTCAGGAATAAGACCATCACTAACAAGTTGGTCGATAAGAGTATTTCCCTTTTTGGTGCGAGTATTGAGTAACTGATAGAGATTTTCAATCAAGTCATCGTATACAATAGGAAATCCAGTCTCTTTACGAAAAACTTCACTATCTTCGAAGTCAACCAAATAAGAAAAGCCTAAAAGTTGAAAGGCGACAGTATAAAAAATATCTGCTGTCAAGTCTTTGTCAGATTTGAAAAAAGTTAATATGTTAGTTTCTTTATCTATAGCTAAGCAGGAGAGTGGATAGTCGGTGTTCTCATAAGTGAAAAAAAAGCGACGTAAAAAAGTTTCCAGTAATTCCTTGGGATTGGCTGTGTTTTGTAAATCAAAGCCATATTTTTTTAGTTCAGATAAGATATTTTCTTTTGGGAAAGTGATATAACTATATTGATTAAAACGCATAGAACCTCCATATAGAATGATAGTTAAGGTTATTATATCAAAAAAAAAGCAGAAAGGGAATTGTTAACTGTAAAAGGAAATAATCCAATAAAAATGAATAAAGTGCTAAACTTAATATAGAGAACAGTGTAATAATAGATATAATAGGTATAATATAAAAATTCTAGGAGATTTATATTATATGTTTTCTGTTTTATATATAATATGGTATAAATATAAAAAATGATGACAAAAATACAAATGAATAAAAAGTAAATTAGTAAGCTGATGAAATGTTTCTCAAGAGCAGCCTTTTATAGGTGAAAATGGTATAATATAGTGAGAAGGATAGAGGAGAAGTGTAAATTGATCGCACAACTAGATACAAAAACAGTCTATAGTTTTATGGAGAGCGTCATTTCGATTGACAAGTATGTGAGAGCAGCTAAAGAATACGGCTACACTCATCTGGCCATGATGGATATTGATAATCTTTACGGTGCTTTCGACTTTCTAGAGATTACAAAAAAATACGGTATTCATCCTTTACTAGGGCTTGAAATGACTGTATTTGTGGATGAGCGGGAAGTGAATTTGCGCTTTTTAGCTCTATCTAGTGTGGGCTATCAGCAGTTGATGAAGCTTTCAACAGCCAAGATGCAGGGGGAGAAAAATTGGTCAGTCCTGTCCCAGTATCTGGAGGATATTGCGGTCATTATGCCTTATTTTGATGGACTGGAGTCGTTAGAACTAGGCTGTGATTATTATATTGGAGTTTATCCAGAAACACTGACAAGAGAATTTCATCATCCTATCTTACCCCTTTATCGGGTCAATGCCTTTGAAAGTAAGGATAGAGAAGTTCTTCAAGTCTTAACAGCGATAAAAGAAAACCTACCCCTCAGAGAAGTTCCCTTGCGTTCACGACAAGATGTCTTTATATCAGCAAGTTCTTTAGAGAAATTATTCCAAGAACGTTTTCCTCAAGCCTTGGAAAATTTAGAAAAGCTGATTTCAGGCATTTCTTATGATTTGGATACGAGTCTGAAACTGCCTCGTTTTAACCCAGCTAGACCAGCAGTAGAAGAGTTGAGAGAACGTGCTGAGCTTGGGCTTGCCCAGAAGGGATTGTCTAGTAAAGAATATCAAGATCGACTAGACCAAGAATTGGCTGTTATTCATGATATGGGCTTTGATGATTATTTCTTGGTTGTCTGGGATTTGCTGCGTTTTGGACGTTCGAATGGCTATTATATGGGCATGGGACGGGGTTCAGCTGTTGGTAGTTTGGTTTCCTATGCCTTGGACATCACAGGGATTGACCCAGTAGAGAAAAACCTGATTTTTGAACGCTTTCTCAATCGTGAACGCTATACCATGCCTGATATTGATATTGATATTCCTGATATTTATCGTCCAGATTTTATCAGGTATGTTGGTAATAAATATGGCAGTAAACATGCGGCACAAATCGTTACTTTTTCAACCTTTGGAGCCAAGCAAGCTCTACGAGATGTCTTGAAACGCTTTGGTGTTCCTGAGTATGAATTATCTGCAATTACTAAGAAAATCAGTTTTCGTGACAATCTTAAGTCGGCCTATGAGGGCAATCTCCAGTTTCGTCAGCAAATCAATAGTAAGTTAGAATACCAAAAAGCCTTTGAAATTGCTTGCAAGATAGAGGGCTACCCAAGACAAACCTCTGTCCATGCGGCTGGTGTTGTGATCAGTGACCAAGATTTGACCAATTACATCCCTCTAAAGCATGGTGACGAAATTCCACTGACTCAATATGATGCTCATGGAGTTGAAGCTAGTGGGCTTTTGAAGATGGATTTTCTGGGACTACGAAATTTGACCTTTGTCCAGAAAATGCAAGAATTGCTTGCTGAAACAGAAGATATTCATCTGAAAATAGAAGAAATTGATTTGGAAGACAAAGAAACGTTAGCTTTATTTGCCTCTGGAAATACAAAAGGTATCTTTCAATTTGAGCAACCGGGTGCCATTCGCTTGCTCAAGCGTGTCCAACCAGTTTGTTTTGAAGATGTCGTAGCAACTACTTCCCTAAATCGACCAGGTGCTAGTGACTACATCAATAATTTTGTGGCAAGAAAGCATGGGCAGGAAGAAGTGACTGTTCTGGATCCAGTACTGGAGGATATTTTGGCTCCAACCTATGGTATCATGCTCTATCAGGAGCAGGTTATGCAGGTTGCTCAGCGTTTTGCTGGATTTAGTCTTGGGAAAGCCGATATTTTGCGTCGGGCTATGGGGAAAAAGGATGCTTCTGCCATGCATGAGATGAGGGCTTCCTTTATTCAAGGCTCCTTAGAAGCTGGACACACTGCGGAAAAGGCAGAGCAGGTCTTTGATGTCATGGAGAAGTTTGCAGGTTATGGTTTTAACCGATCTCATGCCTATGCATACTCAGCCTTGGCTTTCCAGTTGGCTTATTTCAAGACACATTATCCAGCCATTTTTTATCAGGTTATGTTGAATTCTGCCAACAGTGATTACTTAATAGATGCACTTGAAGCAGGCTTTGAAGTGGCGCCTCTGTCCATCAACACCATTCCCTATCACGATAAAATTGCCAACAAGGCCATCTATCTAGGTTTGAAATCGATTAAAGGAGTCAGCAATGATTTAGCTCTATGGATTCTTGAAAACAGACCCTATTCTAACATTGAAGATTTTATAGCTAAATTACCTGAAAATTATCTGAAACTTCCTCTGCTAGAACCTTTGGTAAAAGTTGGTCTTTTTGATTCATTTGAAAGAAATCGTCAAAAAGTATTTAATAACATAGCTAATCTATTTGAATTTGTGAAAGAGTTAGGAAGCTTGTTCGGTGATACGATATATAGCTGGCAAGAATCGGAAGATTGGACGGAACAAGAAAAATTCTATATGGAACAAGAGCTTTTAGGGATAGGTGTCAGCAAACATCCACTGCAAGCTATTGCAAGTAAAGCTATTTACCCGATTACCCCAATCGGAAATTTGTCAGAAAATAGCTACGCTATTATTTTGGTTGAAGTTCAGAAAATAAAAGTAATTCGTACCAAAAAGGGCGAAAATATGGCTTTCTTACAGGTAGATGATAGTAAGAAAAAATTGGATGTTACCCTCTTTTCAGACTTATATCGACAGGTTGGGCAGGAAATAAAAGAGGGAGCCTTCTACTATATAAAAGGAAAAATCCAGTCACGTGATGGCCGTCTGCAAATGATTGCACAAGAAATAAGAGAAGCAGTTGCTGAACGCTTTTGGATACAGGTAAAAAATCATGAATCAGATCAAGAAATTTCGAGAATTTTAGACCAGTATAAAGGCTCAATCCCAGTCATTATCAGGTATGAAGAGGAACAGAAAACAATCGTTTCTCCCCATCATTTTGTAGCTAAATCCAATGAATTAGAAGCGAAATTGAATGAAATGGTTATGAAAACGATTTATCGCTAAAAATACGGAAAATAGAAGAATTTTAAAATCAAATGTGGTATAATCAAGAAGAATGTTAAAAGAAAAAGGAGCATAAACCAATATGAAACGTATTGCTGTTTTGACTAGTGGTGGAGACGCCCCTGGTATGAACGCTGCTATCCGTGCAGTTGTTCGTCAAGCAATTTCAGAAGGAATGGAAGTGTTTGGTATCTATGACGGATATGCTGGTATGGTTGCCGGTGAAATTCATCCCTTGAATGCGGCTTCAGTAGGAAACATCATTTCTCGTGGTGGTACTTTCCTTCACTCAGCTCGTTATCCAGAGTTCGCTCAACTTGAAGGGCAACTAAAAGGGATTGAGCAATTGAAAAAACACGGCATTGAAGGTGTAGTTGTTATCGGTGGTGACGGATCTTACCACGGTGCTATGCGTTTGACTGAGCATGGTTTCCCAGCTATCGGTCTTCCAGGTACAATTGATAACGATATCGTTGGTACTGACTTCACAATCGGTTTTGACACAGCGGTTACGACTGCTATGGACGCTATCGATAAGATTCGTGATACATCATTAAGTCACCGTCGTACTTTTGTCATCGAAGTTATGGGGCGTAACGCTGGTGATATCGCTCTTTGGGCTGGTATCGCAACTGGTGCTGATGAAATTATCATCCCTGAAGAAGACTTCAAAATTGAAGATATCGTAGCAAGTATCAAAGCTGGCTATGAATGTGGTAAAAGACACAATATCATCGTTTTGGCAGAGGGTGTTATGTCAGCAGATGAATTTGCTCAAAAACTAAAAGAAGCTGGAGATACGACCGATCTTCGTGTGACAGAACTTGGACATATTCAACGTGGTGGTTCTCCAACTGCGCGTGACCGTGTATTGGCGTCACGTATGGGTGCCCATGCCGTTAAACTTCTTAAAAAAGGTATCGGTGGTGTTGCGGTAGGTATTCGTAACGAAAAAATGGTTGAAAATCCAATTCTTGGTACTGCAGAAGAAGGAGCATTGTTTAGTTTGGCAGCAGACGGTAAGATTATTGTAAATAATCCACACAAAGCTGATCTTGACCTGTCACAATTGAACAATTGCTTGTCATAATTCATAATTTAGTTAATAAGACCAAAAGGTCATATATATAAAGGAGTCACAAAAAATCATGAACAAACGTGTAAAAATCGTTGCAACTTTGGGTCCTGCGGTAGAAATCCGTGGTGGTAAAAAATTCGGTGATGACGGATACTGGGGTGAAAAACTTGATGTTGAAGCTTCAGCTAAAAACATTGCTAAATTGATTGAAGCTGGTGCTAACACATTCCGTTTCAACTTCTCACACGGTGACCACCAAGAACAAGGTGACCGTATGGCAACTGTTAAACTTGCTGAAAAACTTGCAGGTAAAAAAGTTGGTTTCCTTCTTGATACAAAAGGACCAGAAATCCGTACAGAATTGTTCGAAGGTGAAGCTAAAGAATATTCATACAAAACTGGTGAAAAAATCCGTGTTGCAACTAAACAAGGAATCAAATCAACTCGTGAAGTGATTGCATTAAACGTTGCTGGTGCTCTTGATATCTATGATGATGTTGAAGTTGGTCGTCAAGTTTTGGTTGACGATGGTAAACTTGGTCTGCGTGTGGTTGCTAAAGATGATGCAACTCGTGAGTTTGAAGTTGAAGTTGAAAATGATGGCGTAATTGCTAAACAAAAAGGTGTGAACATTCCTAACACTAAAATTCCTTTCCCAGCTCTTGCTGAACGTGATAACGACGATATCCGTTTTGGTCTTGAACAAGGTATCAACTTCATCGCGATTTCATTCGTACGTACTGCAAAAGATGTGAACGAAGTTCGTGCAATCTGTGAAGAAACTGGAAACGGACATGTTCAATTGTTCGCTAAAATCGAAAACCAACAAGGTATCGATAACTTGGATGAAATCATCGAAGCAGCTGATGGTATCATGATCGCTCGTGGTGACATGGGTATCGAAGTACCATTCGAAATGGTTCCAGTTTACCAAAAAATGATTATCAAGAAAGTCAATGCTGCAGGTAAGGTTGTTATCACTGCAACAAACATGCTTGAAACAATGACTGAAAAACCACGTGCAACTCGTTCAGAAGTATCAGACGTATTCAACGCTGTTATCGACGGAACTGACGCTACAATGCTATCAGGTGAGTCTGCAAACGGTAAATACCCACTCGAGTCAGTAACTACAATGGCTACAATCGATAAGAACGCTCAAACTCTTCTTAATGAATACGGACGTTTGGATTCAGATTCATTTGAGCGTAACTCTAAGACAGAAGTAATGGCTTCTGCTGTTAAAGATGCGACTAACTCAATGGACATTAAATTGGTTGTAACTCTTACTAAGACAGGTCACACTGCACGTTTGATCTCTAAATACCGTCCAAATGCTGACATCTTGGCATTGACATTTGATGAATTGACAGAACGTGGATTGATGTTGAACTGGGGTGTTATCCCAATGTTGACAGATGCTCCATCTTCAACTGACGATATGTTCGAAATCGCTGAACGTAAAGCGGTAGAAGCAGGTCTCGTTGAGTCAGGCGATGATATTGTTATCGTTGCTGGTGTGCCAGTAGGAGAGGCTGTTCGCACAAACACAATGCGTATCCGCACAGTACGTTAAGAAAAATATAAAAAACCCTATCATATCCAGCTTTAGAGCTTGTGTGATAGGCTTTTTTGTATAGAGGGTAATAAAGAGGCAAAACTTTCATAATGGATTGATACTCTTCGAAAATCTCTTCAAACCACGTCAGCGTCGCCTTACCGTAGGTATGGTTACTGACTTCGTCAGTTTCATCTACAACCTCAAAACCATGTTTTGAGCTGACTTCGTCAGTTTCATCTACAACCTCAAAACCATGTTTTGAGCTGACTTCGTCAGTTTCATCTACAACCTCAAAACCATGTTTTGAGCTGACTTCGTCAGTTCTATCTACAACCTCAAAGCAGTGCTTTGAGCAACCTGCGGCTAGCTTCCTAGTTTGCTCTTTGATTTTCATTGAGTATGAAATAAGATATGCACAAATTGATTAGGAAATTCAAATGAATTTCTACAAATGTTTTAGCAATCGGAATCTACTTGTCTAGATTCGATCTGATATACTTTCGATTTAATGATATGGTATTTAAAACCTCCAAAGCAGCTTGCTCCATTCTTTTACTTACGTGAGTGTAGATGTTATTTATTGTTTTAGCGTCTTTGTGTTCCACTCTAACCATTATAGCATTCTTCTCAGCTAGTGTACTAAGGAGTGTATGCCTGAAAATATGGGAACTAAGGGGCTGGTTTATCGGTTTTGCTAGTTTAGTATTTGCCTTTTGCAAAGTGATCTTAAATGCCTTTCTCTAAATTTACATATCACTATTGTTTAACAAAATCTAATCTGCTTTAGGTCACTTATTCTTTTTTTGAAATGTAGAATGAACTTTTTCAAAGTTTTTTGAATTCTTTAAAATCTGTTTGTTTTATATCCTCATTCTCCCCCTTTTTTAATTCTCCCTATACAGCCTGACAACTTTCCCGATGGTATGAATATGGTTGCTTTCGTCTAGGTGAATGTTGGGGTATTCGGGATTGAGTTTTTTTGAGGTAGCCTTGGCGGAGTTTCTTGACATAGTTAGCACCGTCTACTTGGAAGATGCCGATGGTATTATAGTCAATCTGTGGGGGATTTTTGATAAATAGGTAGTCGCTGTTTCTTATCTTTGACTCCATGGACCTGCTGACGACATAAGCGATTGTGTCGTAGTCGTCTGGGATTTCATCCTCATAGAATGGAAACTCCATGTCTAAATCGTCATCCTGCATCAAGTGGCTACCTGCAGAGATAAACTACCTAAAACGAGAGTAAGTAGTCGTCCAGTCTGATGATTTTTACGATACTTCGTTTATCTTCGCTTTGTCTTCGTTTTTCTGCTCATACAGTTGCATCTTGGCATAGGTCAGGAATTTACCTTGTCTGGGTGGTGCCCGTTGGTCGTAGATAGATTGGATATCGCTAGGAGAATCCTTTTGAACTGGAGGAAAGAGGGCATCAATCAAGCTACTGAATACTTTAACTAAGTCAAATATAGTATTTTTCTTAGTAGACCTAACCCTTTTTTCATAATTTCCAATGGTGTTTTTACTTATACCTATCTTAGTAACCAATTCTTATTGAGTCTAACCATTACTAGTCTGTATTGTTTTATTTTTAGCCTCTAACAATCGCAATCTCTTCTTTATCCACGAATGAAATCGCCTTCTGTTTTTATAAGTAAAGCATCACACGAAATCCAAGAAAATGAAAACTTTGTTGTGTTTTCATAAAAAATTTGTTGACAGAGCACGAGACGCCTACTATAATTAAATCAAGCTTAAGGAAATAACAAAAAACAAATCAGAGGGAAAGACGATGAACACATTAAATGAGAAAGTAATCAATATCTGTAAAGCAGTAGTTAAAGAAACTTTAATCCAAGACATTTAGGAGAAAGAGATGAAGGTATCAATAAAATTAGCCACATTAGGAATCTGTTCAGCCTTGTTTTTAGGCTTGGCAGCTTGTCAACAAGATGCTACAATTTCGAATGGGACGAGTCAAAGGCAAAGTAGTTCAACGAAAGTGCCATGGAAAGCTTCATACACCAACCTAAACAACCAGGTAAGTACAGAAGAGGTCAAATCTCTCTTATTAGCCCATTTGGATCCAAAAAGTGTTGATGCCTTTTTTAATCTCGTTAATGATTACAATACCATTGTCGGGTCAACTGGCTTATCAGGAGATTTCACTTCCTTTACTCACACCGAATACGATGTTGAGAAAATTAGCAACCTTTGGAATCAAGAGAAGGGCGATTTCGTTGGGACCAACTGCCGTATCAATAGTTATTGTCTTTTGAAAAATTCAGTCACCATTCCCAAGCTTGAAAAGAATGACCAATTGCTTTTCCTAGATAATGATGCGATTGATAAGGGAAAGGTCTTTGATTCTCAAGATAAGGAAGAGTTTGATATTCTATTTTCGAGAGTTCCAACTGAGGCAACTACAGATGTCAAGGTTCACGCTGAAAAGATGGAAACATTCTTCTCACAATTTCAATTCAATGAAACAGCTCGAATGTTATCTGTAGTCTTGCATGACAATCTGGATGGTGAGTATCTGTTTGTAGGCCACGTTGGAGTCTTAGTACCTGCTGATGATGGCTTCTTATTTGTAGAGAAATTGACTTTCGAAGAGCCCTACCAAGCGATTAAATTTGCAAGCAAGGAAGATTGTTACAAGTATTTAGGCACCAAGTATGCGGATTATACAGGCGAGGGACTGGCTAAGCCTTTTATCATGGATAATGATAAGTGGGTTAAACTTTAATGGTGGTATGATATGACAGTAATCCTAGGACTTTTATTTCTATTTTTGATGACTTGGTGGGTTATTTCAATCGTTAATAGCCAGAAACCACGAAAAAATGAAACATTTATTGGCTATATCCAAAGATACGATATTGATGGGAATGGCTATCAATCAGAAGTATGGGAAGTGACTGAGGAGGAAGATTTATAATTAAAGAACAGACTCGTCCTTACAGTATTGCACCTATTTCCAAACAGTCCATTTGTAGTTTTATTTGGATTGGTATATAATTTAACTTAAAGAAAATAGGAGGACTAATCGTATGGAATTAAAAGATTTTACAGAAAAAGAACAGGAAATGATTAAGAAGGGGCTGACTACGTCTAAGATTAGTGACAAGGAAACTGCTGAGAAGATTCTTGCACTAGTACCACAAGACTTGATTAAGCGCATTCCGTTTTTCGTCAGAAAACATGCTACAACACGTACTATTAAACGTATTTCAATCGAACACCCTGAGCTTTACGCTGCAGCTCAAACAAGTGGTGAAATCCCAGAAAAAGAACGCGAAGAATTATGTCAGATTATCACGACTATCTTTGAACAAAAGATGAATAAGCATAGTATTAAGTAGAGAATGAAAAAATATTTGATTTGTGAATTGTTCACTAGTTATATATCATTTTAAAAATCGCAATTTATATTCTACTATACCATACTCAACAAAAAACGAACAGGCTCTTTTCTGTCATTCAGAAGAGAGCCTGTTCGTTTTTATCTTACTTTCCTTAAAAAGCTCGATAAACATAGGGATTTTCTGGTTTATCGACTTTGGTAAAGCTGTCGATTTCCAAAGTTGGGAGGTTTTGTTTGAGTTCTTTATGGTAGTGATTGACCAGTTTTCCTTTGGCTGTTACCCAGGTGTTATTCTCATACTGCCGGGTATTTCCCTTGGTCAGTAATCCATAGACACCAGAATCTGCGATACAGTGGATAATGCCGAAGCGGAACAAAAATTGGCTATTGGCATGACTGGGGTCGTTATAGACAAAGCCTGTGAACTGGACTGTCTTGCCCTCAAACTCATCTGGATAGTCGTAGATAGCTTCCATGACTTCCATATAGTTTTCGTTAGTAATGTTAATGCTATCTTGGGATAAGTATTTATCCGCCGCCGTTCGCATTTCCTTTTCATAGGCTGATTTTGAAAAATAAGAACTGGTATCTGGTTTCAAATATTGGCTGGTTGTCCCTTCACTTGTCTGAATGGCCAGATCCGTTCCTTCCGATAGGGGGAAATGATAACCTTTAGCAGAAACAGTCTGAGAATCCAAGCTAACAGTTGGGAAAGTTAAGCCGATGACAAGTGGAATAGCCAGAAGAGAAATACTCGTCATCTTGGCCAATCGGCTGTTCAGATGACTGTGGGTTTTGACTTGCTTCATCCAGATATACAGTTGAACAATTGCCAAAATAAAGGAAAGCACCATGGAGATATAGGCCAGATAGGAATAGTGCATGTTGATGTACTGGTTTAATTTGCCCGACAAATGGAGGTAAATAGTCAGTTCAAAATAGCCAGCTAAAACTAAAAATCGAATCATAGGATGACTCCAATCAAGAGAGAATAGACTAAGACGACAAGAGTCACAATCATTATGAAGTGACTGATAAATCGTGCTTTTAAGTAATTTTTCATCATGAGAATATTTTTGATATCCAGCATTGGACCAATGACGAGAAAGGCCAGAACTGGTGCCAAACCGAAACTTGAGAGAAGAGAAGCACCGATAAAGGCATCCGCCTCACTACAGAGCGACAGAAGAAAGGCTAAAATCATCAAGAGCAGTATGGCAAAAATAGGGGTCGCACTGATAGAGGTCAGAATCCGTGTCGGTACATAGACCTGTATAACAGAGGCAAAGAGACAGCCAAATACCAAATAACGCCCCGTATCAAAAAATTCATCAATTGCTTGCACAAAGACCTGAAAAACCTTTTTTGCAGGGCTTAAGTGAGTAAAATCATGCTCATGACAAGCCAGACGATTTTCTTTCTGAATGGGTTCTTGCCAGAAAAATCCTAGAAAAATTCCTAGTATTACAGCCACAATGATGGAACCCAGAGCTCGTAACAGCGCGATATGGAAGGAGTTGCCAAAGGCAGAATAGGTCGCAAAGAGAACAATGGGATTGATAACAGGTGCTGTTACGAGAAAGGGAACAGCCGTGTAACTTGGAACCTTCTTTTCCAGAAAACGATTGATAATGGGGACGATTCCACATTCACAAGAAGGGAAAAGTATACCGACGAAGGTGCCAAAAAAGATTCTCCCCCAACGATTTCGAGGGAGAAAATGATAGACCTTGTCAGGTGTGATATAAACCTCAATCAGCCCTGAGACAATACTTCCTATCAGAACGAAGGGTAGGGCTTCAATGATTATAGAGAGAAAAATAGCCCCAGTTTGAAGCACACTAGACGGGAGTTGTTGGAAAGCAGTCATCTAGTTTTTCTTTTCTGTTTTGGCTTTTTTCTCTTTGTCATCAGGGAAAGTAACTTGTTTCAAATCTGGGAGTTTCGCAAACTCTTCAAACATCTTGTCCAAGTCGTCTCGTTTTGTAAATTTTACAGCCATAGGTGTACCTCGATTCTAAATTCTACCTCTATTATACTATTATTTTGAGGAAAAGGGAGTCTTTTAATTTGTTTTCGATAGTTGATACTCTTCGAAAATCTCTTCAAACCACGTCAGCTTCGCCTTACCGTATGTATGGTTACTGACTTCGTCAGTTTCATCTACAACCTCAAAAACATGTTTTGAGCTGACTTCGTCAGTCTTATCTACAACCTCAAAACAGTATTTTGAGCAGCCTGCGGCTAGCTTCCTAGTTTGCTTTTTGATTTTCGTTGAGTATGAAAAGGATTGGAGCAAGCCTTCTAGCTTGTGGTATAATAGATTCATGGATAAAAAATATGAAAAAATCTCCCAAGATTTGGGAGTGACGTTAAAGCAAATTGATACCGTTCTAAGCTTGACAGCTGAAGGGGCGACTATTCCTTTTATCGCGCGTTATCGCAAGGACATGACTGGTAGTCTGGATGAGGTGGCGATTAAGGCCATTATCGACTTGGATAAAAGTCTGACCAATCTCAATGACCGCAAGGAAGCTGTCTTGGCTAAGATTCAAGAACAAGGCAAGTTGACCAAGGAGTTGGAAGAAGCTATCTTAGCAGCCGAAAAATTAGCAGACGTTGAAGAACTCTATCTTCCTTATAAGGAAAAGCGTCGGACCAAGGCAACTATTGCCCGTGAAGCCGGACTCTTCCCACTTGCTCGCTTAATCTTGCAGAATGTAGCGGACTTAGAGAAAGAGGCTGAAAAGTTTGTCTGTGAAGGATTTGCGACTGGTAAGGAAGCATTGTCTGGTGCAGTTGATATTTTGGTTGAAGCCTTATCGGAAGATGTGACCTTGCGTTCCATGACTTATCAGGAGGTGCTGAGACACTCTAAACTCACTTCTCAAGTCAAGGATGAAAGTCTTGATGAAAAGCAGGTTTTTCAGATTTATTATGATTTTTCAGAGACAGTTGGAAATATGCAGGGTTATCGTACCTTGGCTCTCAATCGTGGGGAGAAGCTAGGTGTCTTGAAGGTCGGTTTTGAACATGCGACGGACCGTATTCTTGCTTTCTTTTCAGCTCGCTTCAAGGTCAAAAATGCCTATATTGATGAAGTGGTTCAGCAATCTGTTAAGAAAAAAGTCTTACCTGCTATCGAACGTCGTATTCGGACAGAATTGACTGAAAAAGCAGAAGAAGGGGCTATCCAACTCTTTTCTGACAATCTGCGCAATCTCCTCTTGGTTGCTCCACTGAAAGGGCGCGTGGTTTTAGGATTTGACCCAGCCTTTCGTACAGGTGCCAAGCTAGCTGTCGTGGATGCAACAGGGAAAATGCTGACAACACAGGTCATTTATCCTGTCAAACCAGCATCAGCCCGTCAAATCGAAGAATCCAAGAAAAATCTGGCAGATTTGATTGGTCAATACAGTGTAGAAATTATTGCCATAGGAAATGGGACGGCCAGTCGTGAAAGTGAAGCCTTTGTGGCGGAAGTTCTGAAAGATTTTCCTGAGGTTAGTTATGTCATCGTAAACGAAAGTGGTGCTTCGGTCTACTCTGCCAGCGAACTTGCTCGTCAGGAGTTCCCAGACTTGACCGTTGAAAAACGCTCTGCTATTTCTATCGCCCGTCGTTTACAGGACTCCCTTGCTGAATTGGTCAAAATCGATCCTAAGTCAATCGGTGTCGGTCAATACCAGCATGATGTCAGTCAGAAGAAACTATCTGAGAGTCTGGACTTTGTTGTCGATACAGTGGTAAACCAAGTCGGTGTCAATGTCAATACGGCCAGTCCAGCTCTTCTTTCACACGTAGCTGGACTCAATAAAACCATTTCTGAAAATATTGTCAAATACCGTGAGGAAGAAGGAAAAATCACTTCACGCGCTCAAATCAAGAAAGTTCCGCGTCTGGGGGCCAAGGCTTTTGAACAGGCAGCTGGTTTCCTTCGTATCCCTGAAAGTAGCAATATCCTCGATAATACTGGAGTTCACCCAGAAAATTACGCTGCCGTTAAGGAGCTCTTCAAACGATTAGATATTAAAGACCTAAACGAACAAGCCCAAGGCAAACTCAAGTCGCTTTCAGTCAAGGAAATGGCACAAGAGCTAGACCTTGGTCCAGAAACTCTTAAAGATATCATTGCAGATCTTCTCAAACCAGGTCGAGATTTCCGTGATTCCTTTGACGCACCTGTACTTCGCCAAGATGTCCTAGATATCAAG
This sequence comes from Streptococcus sp. 1453, assembly GCF_013276955.1. Taxonomy (NCBI): domain Bacteria; kingdom Bacillati; phylum Bacillota; class Bacilli; order Lactobacillales; family Streptococcaceae; genus Streptococcus; species Streptococcus sp. 1453. The sequence goes on along the minus strand of NZ_VMLZ01000012.1, from coordinate 73,477 downwards.
GACTTAGTGGTTGGTCAGAAGCTAGAAGGTGTTGTGCGTAATGTCGTTGACTTCGGTGCCTTCGTTGACATCGGGATTCACGAGGACGGCTTGATCCATATTTCCCACATGAGTCGCAAGTTTATAAAACACCCTAGTCAAGTGGTGTCAGTTGGAGATTTGGTGACCGTTTGGGTCAAGAAAATTGATACTGAACGTGAAAAAGTCAATCTGTCGCTCCTAGCTCCAAATGAAGCTGACTGATTACGTTAAGCAGGTTTCACTAGAAGACTTCGGGAGACCTTTTATCCATCAAGCTCAGTGGAATTCTCGTCTACGTTCGACAGGTGGGCGATTTTTCCAAAAAGATGGGCATTTGGATTTTAATCCCAAGGTTTATCAGGAACTGGGTTTAGACGTTTTTAGGAAAATTGTTCGCCATGAACTCTGTCACTATCACCTCTATTTTCAAGGGAAAGGCTATCAACACAAGGATCGGGATTTTAAGGAACTTTTGAAAGCAGTGGATGGATTACGCTTTGTACCCACCTTGCCAAATAGCAACTCCAAACCACTCAAGCTCTATCGTTGCCAATCCTGCCAGCAAAGTTATTATCGCAAGCGAAGGATTGATACCAAACGCTATCGCTGTGGACTTTGTCGAGGTAAATTGCTTCTGATAAATCAGCCTGAGGACTGATGAAAGCCGAGCCTACCCGTGATATACTATGACTAACCTAGCAGAAAGAGGAAATATCATGAACAGTAAATTTTATAAAATGAGACGAAATCGCATGATTTCAGGAGTTTTGGCAGGTCTGTCAGACAAGTGGAACTTTGATGTTACCCTTGTTCGTTTCTTGTTTGCCATTTTTACAGTTGCAAACTTTGGACTTGGCGTGATCATCTATATCATCCTAGCTTCTGTCATGCCAACCAAGGAAGAAATCGAAGCAGAAATGTATGGAACAGGCCCACGCAAACGCAAGGAAGCCCAAGCCATTGACGATAATGAAGGCTGGTTTTGGTGAGGTAAATAATGAAATAAGCTTTGTTTTATAAAAGACAAGGCTTTTTTTCATCTTGTCAGAATCTATGCCTAAATGGTATAATAAGCGCATGAAACTATTTTAATGGATATTGTAGGACATGTTATACATTCTATTATGAAACTTATCAAGAAGAAAAAATTATAAATTTTAGAAAAAAATGGAGAAACTTTATGTTTGGACAAAATGTTACAAAATTGATTATTGTTTGCGATGATAAAACTCATGGATACGGTAATTATTTACGTCAACTTGTAAGTACAAATGATGATGAAGATAATTTAATTGTTGGCACAAAAGATGGTGCGATTGAAGTAGCTGTATGGCTCGAAAAGGACTATCTAGCTAATATGGCAACTTTAACCTCTGAACAACATGTACTCTTTATTGGCGAGAATCAATCAAGTAAGAATGAAATATCAAGCATGAACATAAAATTTGAAAAATATGGAATGAAATATGGTTGGTTAGGAAAACGTGGGATGATGCTAGTATCAGAAGTTATTAGTCAACCAGAAACTTATGATGAATTTATTGATTTTTGTCGTGGATATAAGTCTGACTTTGAAAAGATAGAATTTTCAAAATCACTTCCAGAGCAAGCTTTAGATGCAGTTAATGATGTCGTTGGTGGAAATAAAGCAGCTTTGATAGCAGGAGGTGCACTACTAGGTTTTTTGGCTCCTGGGATTACATTAGCTACTGGTGCAGTGCTAGGTGTTACTCAATTTCTTACAGGAACTGATAAAGAGAAAATCATGGATCAACAATACAGAGGTCTGACAGCTATACTATATATGGATGGATTATCTGAGTTCTTGGAGGGATAATGAATGGAAGGCTTTAGAGAAGGATACGAATTCTTTCAAAAGCACGCAGGTAATTTTGCAGGACATACTGCTGGTGTACATTATTTAGACTCTGTAGAATCAGAGATAAAGAAGTTGGTGAATAATCTAAATGAATTTGAATATAATGGTGCACGTATAGATACACTAAAGGGAGATGTTGCTGAGTTTTGGCATGCTGGGACTTTTAATATTAATGCAGCTATTAATTCTTCAAAAAACAGGGTACAAGTTGATCGTAGCCATGACTTTGGCTCTGCTGATATTACAGGAGTAAACTTCGATGCTGAATTTGGTTTAAAATATTATAAAAATGGAGCATCCAGTGCAGAACAACAAGCTAAGAGCATTTTTCAACGTTTTAGCGAATATAAGTCTCAAGGTGGAAAAGATGGTTTAGATTTATATTTAGAGAAGAGAGGATACTCAGCAGATACAATTTTGAGTGATCCAGTTTATAAAGGACAGTATAGAGTAATTCCATCAGATCAGCTAAAAGAAGCTACTATGTTTTTAGAGCGAAAAATAAGAGAAGAAGCTGTAAAGCGACCGGAGCAAGTTCATCGCTATGAAGAAACTCTAAAATTACTGAGTGATAAAGTTAAAGATAATAAGGGGAATGAATCGATTGCTTTGTCGGAACAGGAAGCACGTGAACTTGCAAAATTGTCTAAAGAGGGTGGAGTAAATTCTAAGGATTTACACTTAACAACTGAAGAATTGATTAAGTATACCAATATCTTAAGACATGCGTATAAAGCTGGCTTAACTGCAGCAACCATATCAATGGCATTAAGAGTTGCTCCTGAAGTATTGAATGCCATAGCTTATCTAATTAAAAATGGAGAAATTGAAGAATGTCAATTCAAAAAGATAGGATTTGCGGCTATTACAGGTGCAGGCGAAGGATTTGTAAGAGGTACAGTTTCAGCAGCGATTACAGCAAGTTGTAAGGCAGGGCTATGTGGTAGTGCAATGAAATCTATTGATCCATCAGTAGTTGGTGCAGTGACTGTATTAGTGATGAATTCAATGAAAAATTCGTATCAAGTCACTACTGGCAACATGAGTAGAGCTGAGATGGTTAATGAATTAATAAAAGAAATGTTTGTGATAACTTGTGCTTTATCAATGGGCTCTGTGAGCCAATCTCTGATTGAAATTCCTGTACTAGGATACATGATTGGTAGTTTTGTAGGATCGATAGCTGGTTCTGTAATTTACTCTTCAATATATAATCCAGTACTATCATTTTGTGTCGATTCAGGATTTACTCTATTTGGTTTAGTGGATCAAAATTACGAGTTGCCAGAAGAAGTATTAAAAGAAATAGGAATTGAAGTTTTTGAATATGAAAAGTTTGAATACGAACCGTTTGAATATGAGAAGTTTGAATACAAGCGATTTGAATATGAACAATTTGAGTATGAGAAACTTCATACGATATTCCTAAGAAGAGGAGTTATAGGTGTAAATTGTGTAGGATATTTATAATACTTGGATTGGATGTCTTTTATAAGTACGAGTATATTTATAATTATATAAGATAATTTATTTCTATCCGAAATTATTTTTTTAAGTTAGATCAGTCAATAACTATTAAATGCTAAAATAGAAACGCAAAGAAGCCCAAGCTATTGACGATAATGAAGGCTGGTTTTGGTGAGGTAGAAACAGTTATTTTACTGTTAGTCTATGAATTCGACTAATCTATTTTAAAATTTTTGAACCCTTGTATCTGCAAGGGTTTTCTTCTTGCCTTCTTTTTATGGTAAAATATTTCTAATAAAATATCTACATTTCCCCCAATCTTACAAAAATGTAAGATTAAAGTCTCTTTTGTAAGGTTAGGTTATGGCAAGCGGTCTTTTTTTGATGTAAACTAGACTCATAAAGAACAAAGGAGTAACATCATGAAACAAATCTTACAGAAGAAAACAAGAAAACCAAGTCACAAAGATATCGAGCGTGTTCAACTGGGATGCGCTATGATGCAAGCAACATTTCATTTGATGGGATATTAAGAAAGGAGATTCTCATGACACTTTTAGATGTAAAACACGTTCAAAAAATTTATAAAACTCGTTTTCAGGGCAACCAAGTAGAAGCCCTCAAGGATATTCACTTTACCGTCGAAAAGGGTGACTACGTTGCCATCATGGGTGAGTCTGGTTCTGGTAAATCAACTCTTCTCAATATTCTAGCTATGCTGGATAAACCAAGTCGTGGTCAGGTTTACCTGAATGGAACTGATACCGCAACCATTAAAAATTCACAGGCTTCTAGCTTCCGTCGTGAAAAGTTGGGCTTTGTCTTCCAAGACTTTAACTTGTTAGATACTCTGTCTGTTAAAGACAATATCCTGCTTCCGCTTGTCTTGTCAAGAAAACCTATTACGGAGATGATGAAGAAATTGGTGGTGACAGCTGAGAATCTAGGTATCAACCAATTGCAAGAGAAGTACCCTTACGAGATTTCAGGTGGACAGAAACAGCGTGTAGCAGTAGCACGCGCCATCATCACAGAACCTGAAATTCTCCTTGCGGATGAGCCAACAGGAGCCCTTGATTCCAAGTCCTCTGCAGCCTTACTTGATGTCTTTGATGAAATCAATGAGCGCGGCCAAACTATTCTCATGGTAACCCACTCCACAGCAGCAGCCAGCAGAGCTAAACGTGTGCTCTTTATCAAAGACGGCATTCTTTACAACCAAATCTACCGTGGAGAGAAGACAGAACGTCAGATGTTCCAAGAAATTTCTGATACCTTGACTGTCATGGCAAGCGAGGTGAATTAGTATGTTTCGATTAACCAATAAGTTAGCGGTATCAAACTTGATTAAAAACCGCAAACTCTACTATCCTTTTGCGCTAGCTGTTCTCTTGGCAGTCACTGTCACCTATCTCTTTTACTCTCTAACCTTCAATCCCAAGATTGCGGAAATCCGTGGAGGAACAACCATTCAGGCTACACTTGGATTTGGTATGTTTGTCGTCACACTTGCGTCAGCCATTATCGTCCTCTATGCCAATAGTTTTGTTATGAAAAATCGTTCCAAGGAACTAGGAATTTATGGCATGCTGGGTTTGGAGAAGCGTCATCTAATCAGTATGACCTTTAAGGAGTTAGTGCTATTTGGGATTCTAACTGTTGGAGCGGGTATCGGTATTGGAGCCTTGTTTGACAAGTTAATTTTCGCTTTCTTGCTCAAACTGATGAAATTGAAGGTTGAGCTGGTCGCTACCTTCCAGATGAAAGTTGTCATTACAGTACTTCTTGTCTTTGGTTTGATTTTCCTAGGCCTCATGTTCCTGAATGCCCTTCGAATCGCCCGTATGAATGCCCTCCAGCTCTCGCGTGAGAAAGCAAGCGGAGAGAAAAAAGGTCGTTTCCTACCTCTCCAAACGATTCTTGGTTCGATTAGTTTAGGGATTGGCTATTATCTTGCCCTTACGGTAAAAGATCCTCTTACAGCCTTAACAACCTTCTTCATAGCTGTTTTACTGGTTATCTTTGGTACTTATCTTTTGTTCAATGCAGGAATTACCGTTTTCCTTCAAATCTTAAAGAAAAACAAGAAATACTATTACCAACCTAATAACCTCATATCTGTTTCCAACTTGATTTTCCGTATGAAGAAAAATGCAGTTGGACTAGCAACTATTGCTATTTTGTCAACAATGGTTTTGGTAACCATGTCAGCAGCGACAAGCATTTTCAATTCCGCAGAATCCTTTAAAAAAGTTCTAAATCCTCATGATTTTGGGGTTTCAGGGCAAAATGTTGAAAAAGAAGACTTGGACAAACTCTTGAGCCAGTTTGCAAGTGACAAAGGTTATAAGATTAAAGAAAAAGAAGTGTTTCGTTACACTTACTTCGGTGTTGCGAACCAAGAAGGAAATAAGTTAACCCTTTTTGAAAAAGGACAAAATCGTGTCCAACCCACAACAGTTTTCATGGTATTTGACCAAAAAGATTATGAAAATATGACTGGTCAAAAACTGTCTCTATCAGGAAATGAGGTCGGACTCTTTGCCAAGAATGAGGGAGTTAAAGAACAGAAAACTCTAATTCTGAATGATCATCAATTTTCTGTCAAAGAAGAATTTAATAAAGATTTCATTGTCAACCATGTCCCAAATCAGTTTAATATTTTGACTGCTGATTACAATTATCTTGTTGTACCTGATTTACAAGCCTTTTTGGATCAATTCCCAGATTCGGCTATCTATAATCAGTTTTACGGTGGTATGAATGTAAATGCCAGTGAAGAAGAACAACTCAAGGTCGCTGACGAGTATGATAAATACCTCGATCAATTTAATGCTCAATTAAACACGGAAGGTAGCTATGTTTATGGTAGTAATTTATCAGATGCTAGTACTCAGATGAGTGCCCTCTTTGGTGGTGTCTTCTTTATCGGTATTTTCCTATCCATTATCTTTATGGTCGGAACTGTTCTGGTCATCTATTACAAACAAATTTCTGAAGGCTATGAAGACCGTGAACGCTTTATTATCTTGCAGAAAGTCGGTTTAGATCAAAAGCAAATCAAGCAAACCATCAACAAACAGGTTTTAACTGTTTTCTTCCTTCCTTTGCTCTTTGCCTTCCTACATCTCGCCTTTGCCTACCATATGCTTAGTCTGATTTTAAAAGTGATTGGTGTACTGGATACGACTATGATGTTGATTGTGACCTTGTCTATCTGCGCTATCTTCCTCATCGCCTATGTCTTGATTTTTATGATTACTTCAAGAAGCTATCGCAAGATTGTGCAAATGTAAAAAAAGATACCTCGACTTCAGAATCGAGGTATTTCTTGTATTCTAAATGCTGAAAAGTTGTCCTAGCAGAAAGGTAACTCCCATAGTCAAGAGGCCAATAGCGAGGTTCCGAATCATAGCTGTTTTGGTAGGTGCTTTTCCAAGTCTAGCACTTGTGTAGCCAGTGAGAAGAAGAGCCACACCGACGATAAGGACAGTAGCAGGAATGCGGTATTCACTTGGGAAAATGGTAATTGAAAGCATGGGTGGTAAGCTACCAAGGAAAAAAGAAATAAAGCTAGAAATGGCAGCGTGCCAAGGATTGGTAAATTCTTCATACTCGATCCCATATTTTTCCTCTACCAGAGCCTTGAGCGGATTATTTAAAAAGGCTTTGTTGGTGAGAAGTTGGGCTGATGTTTCACACTCACCATTTTGAATATAGGCAGCATAGAGAGATTTTTTAGCTAACTCTATATCTTGGTCTAGCAAGACTTGCTCACGCGCAACGGCCGCTTCCTCAGTATCTTTTTGAGTTGAAACGGACACATATTCTCCACCAGCCATTGAAAAGGCACCAGCTAAGATAGCCGCAAAACCTGATAAAAAAATAATCCAGATATTGCTGGTAGCACTAGCAACCCCGATAACCACACCAGCAATGGAAATAATCCCATCGTTGGCACCAAGAACACCCGCACGTAGGATATTTAAACGACCTGCAAAATTTGAATCGATTTCGTGATTTGTTTCTGACATACTAATCTCCTTTTTATCCAGTATAAAGGAAACAGGTAATGAAATCAATCTTTTAAAAGTATCTGAAAAAAGTTGCACGATTTTAATGATATAAAAATGTCGACATCTTCTCTGATAGATCAAACACCGAAGGTAAAGAGTATAGAATGGCATAAAAAATTTAAAATTAAATATGATAAATATTTTGTTCATTTTATAATCGTTTACAAGAGAATAATTAGTATTAAATCAAATAAAATCCAAATATTTTACGAACTTTTTTATCTTTTTTTCGTAAAACGCTTTACAAGTTCTCAAAAACATGATATAGTAATGAAGCTTAGAAAATGAGATGATGTTTTCTAGCAAATATAAACCCGAGTAAAAAATGCCTACGGACAGGCAGGGTTGAATGCCGAAGCGTGGTTGAAAAACCACATTATTGATAGGGTTAAAAGCCTACTTTTATAAGTTGATGTTAGGACGTTTGTCCTAATTCATAAATTTTTAGTGTGGTGAAAGCACACGTCATCTTGTGAAACGATCAATAAAGTACGTAATATTTGCTACTAGAGAGTTAGGAAACATCGGGAACAGACATACTCAACAGAAACAAACATAAAAACGTCAGAAGATTGCAGAGCAGGTGAAATCCTGCTCTTTTTTCATGAGTCAACCTTTAGTTCCTTAGTTTTCATAAGGTCCTAAAAATATTGAAAGGAGTATGTCTTGAAAGAGTTAGATCAAAACCAAGCCCCAATTTATGAGGCCTTGGTGAAGTTACGCAAGAAAAGGATTGTTCCCTTTGATGTTCCAGGTCACAAGCGTGGACGAGGAAATCCAGAACTTGTCGAACTCTTAGGAGAAAAATGTGTAGGCATTGATGTCAATTCGATGAAACCCTTGGATAATTTAGGCCACCCCATTTCGATTATTCGAGATGCAGAGGAGCTGGCTGCAGATGCTTTTGGAGCAGCCCATGCTTTTCTCATGATTGGGGGAACAACTTCATCGGTGCAGACTATGATTCTGTCAACCTGCAAGGCTGGAGATAAGATTATTCTGCCACGAAATGTCCATAAATCTGCCATCAATGCGCTGGTTCTATGTGGTGCCATTCCAATCTATATCGAGATGAGTGTAGATCCTAAGATTGGTATCGCTTTAGGTCTTGAAAATGACCGAGTAGCCCAGGCCATAAAGGAGCATCCAGATGCCAAGGCCATTTTGATTAACAATCCTACTTATTACGGCATCTGTTCAGACCTAAAGGGGTTGACAGAAATGGCTCATGAAGCTGGCATGATGGTTTTAGTAGATGAAGCCCACGGAGCGCATTTGCATTTCACTGATAAACTTCCAATTTCTGCTATGGATGCAGGTGCTGATATGGCAGCAGTCTCCATGCATAAGTCTGGTGGGAGTTTGACCCAAAGTTCGCTTCTTTTAATCGGGGAGCAGATGAATCCTGAATACGTTCGTCAGATCATCAACCTGACCCAGTCAACATCCGCCTCTTATTTGTTGATGGCTAGTTTGGATATTTCGCGTCGCAACTTGGCCCTTCGTGGTAAAGAGTCGTTTGAAAAGGTCATTGAACTGTCTGAGTATGCTCGCCGTGAAATCAATGCCATTGGTGGCTACTATGCCTATTCAAAAGAGTTAATAGATGGTGTGTCGGTCTGTGATTTTGATGTAACCAAGCTGTCAGTTTACACTCAGGGTATTGGCTTAACAGGTATCGAGGTTTATGACCTCTTGCGAGACGAATACGACATTCAGATTGAGTTTGGTGATATTGGTAATATCTTGGCCTATATTTCGATTGGTGACCGTATCCAAGACATTGAGCGCTTAGTCGGTGCTTTGGCTGATATCAAGAGACTATACTCACGAGATGGGAAGGACTTGATAGCTGGAGAATATATCCAGCCCGAGTTAGTGCTGTCTCCACAAGAAGCCTTCTATTCAGAGAGAAAAAGTTTAACCTTGGATGAGTCTGTTGGACAGGTCTGTGGGGAATTTGTCATGTGCTATCCTCCAGGGATTCCTATCTTGGCTCCTGGCGAACGCATTACACGAGAAATTGTCGACTATATCCAATTTGCCAAGGAACGTGGTTGCTCTCTCCAAGGGACGGAAGATCCTGAGGTCAATCACATCAACGTCATTAAGAGAAAGGAGAACTAGATGGATTTATGGTTTTCTGAAGTTCATACTCCAGATGTGAAATTATCCCTGAGAACAGCCAAGCAACTCTACGCTGGTAAAAGTGAATGGCAGGATATTGAAGTCTTGAATACGCCAGCTTTTGGAAAGATTTTGATTTTAAACGGGCATGTCTTGTTCTCAGATGCGGATGATTTTGTCTACAATGAAATGACCGTTCATGTTCCCATGGCTGTGCATCCCAATCCAAAGAAAGTCTTGGTTATTGGGGGTGGCGACGGTGGTGTTGCCCAAGTATTAACACTCTATCCTGAACTGGAACAAATCGATATTGTGGAACCAGATGAGATGCTAGTTGAGGTTTGTCGTGAGTATTTCCCAGATTTTGCCGCGGGACTTGATGACCCTCGTGTTACCATTTACTATCAAAATGGACTTCGTTTTTTACGAAACTGTGAAGATGACTACGATATTATCATCAACGATGCGACAGACCCATTTGGACATACGGAAGGGCTCTTTACCAAGGAATTTTACGGCAACAGTTATAGAGCCTTGAAAGAAGACGGCATCATGATTTACCAGCATGGGAGTCCCTTCTTTGACGAGGATGAGTCAGCTTGCCGTAGCATGCACCGCAAGGTCAATCAAGCCTTTCCAATCAGTCGGGTCTATCAGGCCCATATCCCAACCAGCCCTGCTGGTTATTGGTTGTTTGGATTTGCATCGAAAAAATACCACCCTGTTAAAGATTTTGACAAGGAAGGCTGGAAAAAACGCCAGCTTTTCACAGAATACTACACTGCAAACTTACACGTGGGAGCCTTTATGTTACCCAAGTATGTAGAAGACATTTTAGAAGAAGAGGAAGGAAAAAAATGAGTCGTTTATTAGTTATTGGATGTGGGGGCGTTGCCCAAGTTGCTATTTCAAAGATTTGTCAAGATAGCGAAACCTTTACAGAGATTATGATTGCTAGCCGTACTAAGTCAAAATGTGATGACTTGAAGGCTAAACTGGAAGGCAAAACAAGTACAAAGATTGAGACAGCTGCTCTTGATGCTGACAAGGTAGAAGAAGTGATTGCCTTGATCGAAAGCTACAAACCAGAAGCTGTTTTGAACGTAGCTTTACCATATCAAGATTTAACCATTATGGATGCTTGTTTGGAAACAGGTGTCCACTATATCGATACAGCCAACTACGAAGCAGAAGACACAGAAGACCCTGAATGGCGTGCCATCTATGAGAAACGTTGTAAGGAACTTGGTTTTACAGCCTACTTTGACTACTCATGGCAATGGGCTTATCAGGAGAAATTCAAAGAAGCTGGCTTGACCGCTCTTCTTGGTTCTGGTTTTGATCCAGGTGTGACTAGTGTCTTTTCAGCCTATGCCCTCAAACATTATTTTGATGAAATCCATTATATCGACATTTTAGACTGTAATGGTGGTGACCACGGTTATCCATTTGCAACAAACTTTAACCCAGAAATCAATCTCCGTGAGGTTTCTGCGCCAGGTTCTTACTGGGAAGATGGAAAATGGGTCGAAGTGGAAGCTATGTCAATCAAGCGCGAGTATGATTTTCCTCAGGTTGGACAAAAAGACATGTATCTCCTCCACCATGAAGAAATCGAATCATTGGCCAAAAATATTCCAGGTGTCAAACGGATTCGTTTCTTTATGACCTTTGGTCAATCTTACTTGACGCACATGAAATGTCTTGAAAATGTTGGACTCCTTCGTACGGATACCATTAATTTTAACGGCCAAGAAATCGTGCCGATTCAATTTTTGAAAGCCTTGCTTCCAGATCCAGCCAGCCTTGGTCCACGCACGGTTGGTAAAACCAATATCGGTTGTATCTTTACAGGTGTCAAAGATGGTGTTGAAAAGACCATCTACATCTACAATGTTTGCGACCATCAGGAATGTTACGCAGAAGTTGGTTCACAAGCCATTTCTTACACGACAGGTGTTCCAGCCATGATTGGAACAAAATTGGTTATGAACGGTACTTGGAAACAAGCTGGAGTGTATAACCTTGAAGAATTGGATCCAGATCCATTCATGGAAGCTTTGAATGAGTATGGTTTACCTTGGGTTGTGGTTGAAAATCCACAAATGGTGGACTGATGAAGTTAGAACAAGTACCAACACCAGCTTACGTCATTGACTTAGCAAAGTTAGAAGCCAACTGTCGCATTTTACAATATGTACAAGAAGAAGCTGGTTGCAAGGTTTTGCTTGCCCAGAAGGCTTATTCCCTCTACAAAACCTATCCCTTGATTAGCCAGTATCTATCTGGTACGACAGCCAGTGGACTTTATGAAGCTAAGCTCGCTAGAGAAGAGTTTCCGGGGGAAGTCCATGTATTTGCGCCAGCCTTTAAGGATGCAGACTTGGAGGAATTGCTTGAGATAACAGACCATATCGTTTTTAATTCTGAGAGACAATTGCGTAAACATGGGCCTCGTTGTCGAGATGCTGGTATCAGTGTTGGTTTACGCCTCAACCCTCAGTGTTCAACTCAAGGAGATCACGCGCTCTATGACCCTTGTGCACCTGGTTCTCGTTTTGGCGTGACACTAGATAAAATTCCTAGTGATTTGCTGGATTTGGTGGATGGTCTTCATTTTCATACCCTTTGCGAGCAGGGAGCAGATGATTTACAGACAACTTTGAAAGCAGTAGAAGAGCAGTTTGGTTCCTATTTGCATCAAGTTAAATGGCTCAATATGGGGGGCGGACACCACATCACAAGAGAAGGTTACGATGTGGATTTGCTGATTTCAGAAATCAAGCGTATCCGAAAAACTTACAATCTTGAAATCTATATCGAGCCTGGTGAAGCCATTGCGCTTAATGCGGGTTATTTAGCAACTGAGGTGTTAGATATTGTAGAAAACGGTATGGAAATCTTGGTTTTAGACGCCTCTGCGACCTGCCATATGCCTGATGTACTTGAGATGCCCTATCGTCCACCTTTGAGAAATGGCTTTGAGGCACAGGAAAAAGCCCATACCTACAGACTTTCTTCTAATACCTGTCTGACGGGCGATGTGATTGGTGATTATAGCTTTGAAAATCCAGTTGAGATTGGAGACAGACTTTATTTTGAAGACATGGCTATTTACTCATTTGTTAAAAATAATACCTTTAACGGTATTGGATTACCAAGTCTTTATCTCATGGACGAGCAGGGTTACTGTAGTTTAGTCAAAGCCTTTGACTATCAAGATTTTAAAGGGAGATTATCATGATGGACAGTCCCAAAAAATTAGGCTATCGCATGCCAGCAGAGTACGAACCACACCATGGTACCCTCATGATCTGGCCGACTCGACCAGGGTCTTGGCCTTTTCAAGGTAAAGCTGCTAAAAGAGCATTTAGTCAGATTATAAAAACCATAGCAGAGGGAGAAAGAGTCTATCTTTTGGTGGAGCAAGATTATCTATCTGAAGCCCAATCCTATCTAGGAGACAAGGTTGTTTATCTAGATATTCCTACCAATGATGCCTGGGCGCGTGATACGGGTCCGACCATTCTCATAAATGATAAAAGAGAAAAGTTGGCAGTAGACTGGTCTTTTAATGCTTGGGGTGGTGCTGTTGATGGTCTGTATCAAGATTATGAAGCCGATGATCAAGTAGCCACTCGTTTTGCTGAGGCCTTGGAAATACCTGTTTACGATGCCAAACCTTTTGTGCTAGAAGGCGGAGCGATACACAGCGATGGTCAAGGAACCATTCTTGTGACTGAAAGTTGCCTACTAAGCTCTGGTCGCAATCCTCATCTCAGTAAAGAGGAAATCGAAAACACCTTATTAGAGAGTCTTGGTGCTGAAAAAGTTATCTGGCTTCCTTATGGTATTTATCAGGACGAAACCAATGAACACGTTGATAATGTTGCAGCCTTCGTTGGTCCTGCTGAGCTTGTTTTGGCTTGGACAGACGACAAAAGCGATCCTCAATATGCCATGTCAGCAGCTGATTTAGCGCTTTTAGAAAAGGAAACAGATGCAAAAGGTCGTCACTTCACCATTCATAAATTGCCTATCCCTGCAGTTCGTCAAGTTGTAACCGAAGAGGATTTGCCAGGCTACATCTATGAAGAAGGAGAAGAAGAGCGATACGCAGGTGAACGACTAGCAGCTTCATACGTAAACTTTTATATCGCCAACAAGGCTGTCTTAGTGCCACAATTTCAGGATGAGAATGACCAAGTGGCCCTAAATATCCTCAGTAAGTGTTTCCCAGACCGTAAAGTTGTCGGAATTCCAGCCAGAGATATTCTCTTAGGTGGTGGCAATATCCACTGTATCACCCAACAAATCCCAGAATAGGAGAAAAAGATGAGAAATGTAAGAGTTGCAGCCATTCAGATGCAATGTACTCAGGATGTGGCAACAAATATTCAAACAGCAGAGCGTTTAGTACGTCAGGCTGCAGAACAAGGTGCACAAATTATCCTTTTACCCGAATTGTTTGAACGTCCATACTTTTGTCAGGAACGTCAGTATGACTACTACCAGCATGCTCAGTCGGTGACAGACAATACAGCTATTCAGCATTTTAAAACCATTGCCAAGGAGCTAAAGGTCGTTTTACCAATCAGTTTCTATGAAAAAGATGGCAATGTCTTGTATAACTCTATTGCCGTTATTGATGCAGATGGGGAAGTGCTGGGCGTTTATCGGAAAACCCACATACCAGATGATCATTATTATCAAGAAAAGTTTTATTTCACGCCTGGCAATACAGGTTTCAAGGTCTGGGATACTCGCTATGCCAAGATTGGGATCGGTATCTGTTGGGATCAATGGTTCCCTGAAACAGCGCGCTGTCTTGCATTGAATGGTGCTGAATTACTCTTTTATCCTACAGCCATCGGTTCAGAGCCGATTTTGGATACAGATAGTTGTGGTCATTGGCAACGTACCATGCAAGGACACGCAGCAGCAAATATTGTTCCAATCATCGCAGCAAATCGCTATGGTTTGGAGGAAGTCACTCCTAGTGAGGAAAATGGTGGACAGAGTTCCAGTCTTGACTTCTACGGTTCATCCTTTATGACGGATGAAACAGGAGCTATTCTAGAACGAGCTGAAAGACAAGAAGAAGCTGTTCTGTTAGCAACTTATGACCTAGACAAGGGAGCAAGCGAACGCCTAAACTGGGGCTTGTTTCGAGATAGAAGACCCGAAATGTATCAACGTATTACGGACTAGTAGGGGAGAAATAAGAGATTCATTCTGCTAGACTCGTTTTCACTAGCAATTATAGGGATGCTAGGTCATCTAGCAAGTGGATTTTATATTTTAATCCTCTAAGGCTTTCTCGCGCTTTTATGCGAGGAGCTTTTCTGTTTAAGCTTTATCAATAAAACATGCTATAATAGTTGCAGAAAGGTTGGTATTTATGGCTAGGATATTGGTTATTGAAGACAATAGTGACATTCAAGAGATTTTACGAACACTTCTTACTGAAGAGCATGAGGTGATTCAAGCCTTTTCTGGTACAGAAGGAATCATGCGTTTTGACCAAGGTGGGATTGACCTCGTTTTGCTCGATATCATGCTTCCTGGGAAAAATGGGGATCAGGTTTTAAAAGCCATCAGGGAACAAAGTCAAATTCCAGTCATTATGCTAACGGCTTTGAGCGATAAGAAGTTAATCAGTCAATACCTCTTAGACGGTGCCAATGATTATATAGTCAAACCTTTTGATTTGGATGAAGTCTTTGCCAGAGTTACTGTTCAATTACGTCAAAGCGTAGAAAAACAGCCTATGGAAATAGAAAAAACTGAAAATCTGCCACAAAACTTGAAAAATATCCAGTTTGATGCCGAAAGTTTTGAAATCAAAAATAGTCAGGAAACCATTCGTCTTGCTAAGAAAGAATACTTGATTCTCCAAACTCTCCTTAAACACCCTAAGAAAATTTTTACCAAGGAAGAACTTTATGAATTGGTCTGGGAGGATAGCTACCTACCTGGAGATAATACCCTCAATACGCATTTGAGTAATCTTCGTAAAAAATTAAACCATCTGGATCCAACTCAAGAATATATTGAAACCATTTGGGGAGTTGGGGTAAGATTAAAAGGAGACAAGCAATGACCTACATGATAATCTATATCCTACTGGTACTCCTAATTATTTTATCGATTGCATTGATTCGCTACCATCTAGCACTTAAAAACTTGAGTCAACAGATTGAAGACAAGATTCTCACAGGTAGTATGAAAAGAGTCGGAGTCAGCATTTTTTCCAAACATTTTTTACATCTCTACCAGCAAATTGAAAATCTATTTCAAGAAGTGGAACAATCTCGGTTGGTTATGAAAAGGGAAAAGCAGACTCTGGATATGGCCATCAGCAATATCGCCCATGATATTCGGACACCTCTGACTATCGCTTCAGGCTACACCCAACAATTGATAAAGTCTCCTGAAAACAAAGAAGAAACCCTACAAAAAATAGCCCAGCATCTTGATTTAGTTTCCAAACGTTTGGAGGCTCTCCTAGAATACCGTCGTTTGATGGAAGGAGCTGTCAAACCGAAACTGGAAGAAGTGGATTTTTCAACTTTTATCACCAAAAAGACTCTGGCTTATTATGATGTTTTTCAGGCGGCAAATATCACGCTTGATTTTAAGGTTGAAGATGATTTAAAAATGAGAATTGATGAAGACTTGCTGGATCGAATTTTACAAAATTTGCTTGGAAATGTCCTCAAGCATGGCAAGGAAGAAGCGCGTCTATCTTTGAGAAAGGAAAAGGAACAGCTTGTCTTAGAGATTGCAAACCTTGTCAAACAACCCATTAGAAGAATAGAAAATCTCAGCAACCGTTTTTATTCTGAAAATTTATCAGACACCGAAGAATCCTCTGGTTTAGGCCTTTATATCACTGAGGAATTATGCCATCTTCTCGGTGCAGAGATGAAACTAAGCACAGATGGGCAGTGGTTGTCAGTTTTCATTTATTTTTAACGAAAAGAATCCTCCTCTGTAGGCTAGAGGAGGTCTTTTTTATAGACTTTTCTTTTTGAAAACTATTAGTCCACCTATATTAAAGATTACAATAACAGCTAAGCTAACTATAAGTGTGTAAAAAATTGACTCACTATTAGCAGTCATAGCATAGGAAAATTGCAAGGACAAATAGGGTAAAAATTTGATATTTGGAAAAATGATCATTGGCATAGAAAGTAAGATAGAGCTGACCAAATAACCAATAAATACCGCAAGATAAGAATGACTAACATAGAGGATGAAGGAAACAATGGAAAGCCAAGCAAGGAGGCAAAGAAATTGAAGGGAAATGGTTACCAGTAGATTTCCAATAAAGCCATCAGGCATAGTTCCAAATCCATTTAAGATCGTTGCTGGAATAAAGGCAATCACGAGACCGATGATGAGTTGAGAAAGTCCAATGCAAGCCAATACAAAGGCTTTGGCAAAGAAAAACTCGGTACGAGAAACACCCACTGTTAAATTATTTTTATAGAGTTTGCCGATTAAATCAACGCCAAGAACGAGGCAGGCTAGGACGATGCAGAGAAAAACGAGGTTTGAACCTTGACTAGATGCGTTGATCAGGGCTTGTATACCATTCCAACCTTGGATTGGTATATCTGGTTCTTCTGTCTGGATTGCCATTAGTTGACCCGTAGCCCCAAAAATAGCCCCCATTAACATGAGTAAAAAGAGAATGAACTCTGTAATCCAGAATCCTTTGGAACGGAAAAGACGGTAAAAGTCTGCTTGAATGGTATGTATCATGATTTTCCTCCTATTGAACCAATTGAGTGAAGTATTCTTCTAGGTTTTGACGGGCATAGTAAATCTCGTCAATGGCAACATCTGCCAAGGTTAATTCTTTGAGAATCTGTTTGACATCTTGTTCCTGACCAAAGATATGGATTTCATTTTCTGGATTAACAACCTTGAACTGGAGCTGGATTTGTTCTTTCAATACTTGACAAGCTTCCTCTTGATCAGCTGTCTTAAGGACAATATAATCCTCACTTAGTGTTTCAAATTCAGCTTTACTGATTTCACGGATAACCTTGCCTTGATCTAAAATACCAAAACGATTGGCTAGGAGATAGAGTTCTGACAAGATATGGCTAGAGATGAGAATGGTGATCCCTTTCTCTTGATTGAGCCGTTGAATCATGAGTCGAAATTCTTTGATACCGATTGGGTCGAGACCGTTTATAGGTTCATCTAATATCAGGAAGTCAGGTTTGGATAGAAGGGCAATGGCGATCCCAAGTCTTTGCTTCATTCCAAGAGAGAAATCTCGAAAGACTTTTTTACCTGTATCTGCCAAACCTACATAGTCCAGGGTTTCACGAATGACTTGATCAGCATTTGGAATATGACGAATCATACAGTAATATTTCAGATTTTGATAGGCTGTTAAGTGATTATGAGCTACAGGTGATTCGATTACTGAACCTACTCGAGATAGAGCCTTGGTCCACTCATTTTCCGATTGACTAGAAAAGAGGGAAACAGTTCCTTTATCCGCAAACAGTAGTTGCGTAATGATTTTGATTAAGGTGGTTTTCCCAGCTCCGTTCTTCCCAATAAGTCCATAAATATCTCCCTCTCTTATCGTTAGATGAAGATCCTGAAGGATAGCTTGTTTGTCAAAGTTTTTGGACAATCCATGAATGTCAAGTACTGTTTTCATGATTCTCTCCTTTTGATTTATTTTGATAACTCTAGTATAAAGCATAGAAATCAAAGAAAGCTCAAGGATTTCTAAAGAGTTTCTAAAGTTTTAGGAATTCTTAAATATCAAAACCCAGTTGATATGAACTGGGCTTCTTAATTATAAAATATATTTCTCAATGGCACGCGCAACACCGTCTTCTTCGTTGCTGTCTGTAACATCATCAGCAAGGGATTTGACATAATCGCTGGCATTTCCCATTGCAATCCCAAGCCCTGCAAACTGGAGCATTTCAATGTCGTTATTAGCATCGCCCATGGCCATAATTTCTGAGGAATCAATCTTCAAAATCTCTGCTAGTCGAGAAAGAGCAGTAGCCTTTGTCGTACCAAGTGGCATGGCTTCATAAATGACAGGCTGCGAACGAACTCCACTAAAACGTTGACAGAGTTCCTCAGCAAAACGCTGCTCAAAATCATCTGTTTGCTCCTTTGTCCCCAAAAACATCCCTTGGAACATACGGTACTTGCCACTAGTCGCTTCCTCAAGAGAAATTTCTGTCAGGTCTGAGAAGACTAGGTCGGCATCATTTTGGATGACTTGATTGGGCTTGCCACCGAGGACAAAATAATGTTCCTCATCAAAAAGGGTCAACTGGACGTCGCTTTTTTCTGCTAGGTCATAGAGGTATTCGATATCAGCTGGACTGAGTTCTTGCCAGTCAACTAGTCCCCAGTCACTAGTCTGGTGAGTTGAACAACCGTTGTTAACAATGACATACTCATTTTGGAGATCAAGCCCCAGTTTTTGATAGTAGGGGAGGACACCGAAAAGCGGGCGCCCCGTACAGAGAACCAGTTTGACACCTTTTTCAATAGCTTGATGAATAGCAGTAATGTGAGCTTGTGGGATTTCCTTGGCTTCATTGAGGAGGGTTCCGTCCATATCCAAGGCTAGTAGTTTAATCATAAGACTTCCTTCTTTATCTTTTGGTATTATTATAGCATATTTTGGAGAAGATAATGGTAAAAGGAACGAGACTAATTGATTTTACAGTTTAGGATGTTTTGATGACAATTCATGATTTGAAGAGGATATTTCGCCAATATATGCTATACTAAAATTGTCAATGTTGCAACTAGACAAGCATAAAAAAACTAGCTTAAAATAGTTTTTTTGTAAGTAGGTATGAGTATCAGATTACTCAACTAATCTAAACAATAACGGAGGAAATATATCATGATTTTAATGACAAAAAATATAAATCTAACAAATGAAGAATTAGAGCTGATACAAGGTGGAGCAGATCCCTATGGAAAAGAACCTAATGGTTATTTTCCTTGGCAAATAGAGCCGGTATTAACTATGCCGGTTCATGGATTTTGTCCCAGAGGAACCTATGATTTAGGATATATTGGAGGAGGCAATCATCTTTGCAAAGGAAGTCCTGTGAGATTTTAAGTAAAATTTATTAGGAATATGGAGAAAACAGAGGATTTAATATGAAAAAACGGATTATTCAGATTTTACTAGCATTATCCTTAATTTTTTACAAATCAACTTGGTTTTGGGGAATTTTCAATCACCTCGCAAAGCCCTATCTACCAGCAAGTCGTGAATTTTTTCAGATTCTGCTTTGGATGGAGAGTGGAGGTCTTTTATTAGCGGTCATCTATCTACTAGTTTTTGCAGGAAAGAAGACTTTTCATTTCAAGTGGCAGTTGAGGTATTTTATCTACCTTTTACTGGGTTACATCACTTTGTATATGTCTGACTTCCTCTTGTCTTATTTCATACCCTCGTCTTCAAATCAAATCTCTTTGAATGAAACGATAGAAATGATGGGGAGACAGGAATTACCCTATTTCTTGCTCATGGCTTGCTTCATCGGCCCTATTGCTGAGGAATTGATTTATCGCGGTGTGCTTATGACAACCTTTTTCAAAAACTCGCCTTGGTACGGAGATGTCTTGCTTTCTGCTATTATTTTCGGTTATATTCATATCAATTTTGCTTTAACTCCTCTTGCTTTTTTCATTTATGCTAGTGGAGGTCTCATTTTAGCTCTACTGTATCGCATGACAAAAAATCTCTACTATCCAATACTAGTTCATATTCTCATCAATATCACTGCTTTCTGGAATGTGTGGTTACTCCTATTTTCAGGAAGTTAGCTTACTAAAAAAATGTCGGAACTTTCCGGCATTTTCTTTTTTTCACAAATAGTCATCGTTTTTCTTTTCGATATTGGAGTAGTGTGTATCCAGTTATTTTTTGAATTGATTTTGAAAATAAGATTAGCTTGAGAAAGGCAGATAGTGAAGAAGAATAGGATGTTTTTTTCCTTTTTGGAAAACTTCTAAAATATGGTATAATGAAAAGATAAAGAAGTTGGGGGTAGAAGATGAACATTCAACAATTACGCTATGTTGTGGCTATTGCAAATAGCGGTACTTTCCGTGAAGCTGCTGAAAAGATGTATGTTAGTCAGCCGAGTCTGTCTATTTCTGTTCGGGATTTGGAAAAAGAATTGGGCTTTAAGATTTTCCGTCGGACCAGCTCAGGGACTTTTTTGACCCGTCGTGGTATGGAATTTTACGAAAAAGCGCAAGAATTGGTCAAAGGATTTGATATTTTTCAAAATCAGTATGCCAATCCTGAAGAAGAAAAAGATGAATTTTCCATTGCTAGTCAGCACTATGACTTCTTGCCACCGACGATTACGGCTTTTTCAGAGCGCTATCCTGACTATAAGAACTTCCGTATTTTTGAATCAACTACTGTTCAAATCTTAGACGAAGTAGCGCAAGGGCACAGTGAGATTGGGATTATCTACCTCAACAATCAAAATAAAAAGGGTATCATGCAGAGGATTGAAAAGCTAGGTCTGGAGGTCATTGAATTGATTCCCTTCCATACTCACATTTATCTTCGTGAAGGGCATCCTTTAGCCCAGAAAGAGGAATTGGTCATGGAGGATTTAGCGGATCTACCAACGGTTCGTTTCACTCAAGAAAAAGACGAGTACCTTTATTATTCAGAGAACTTTGTTGATACCAGCGCTAGCTCACAGATGTTTAATGTGACAGACCGAGCCACCTTGAATGGTATTTTGGAGCGGACGGACGCTTATGCAACAGGTTCTGGATTTTTAGATAGTGACAGTGTCAATGGCATTACAGTTATTCGTCTCAAGGATAACCTAGATAACCGCATGGTCTATGTTAAACGTGAAGAAGTGGAACTCAGTCAAGCTGGGACCCTCTTCGTAGAAGTCATGCAAGAATATTTTAATCAGAAGAGGAAATCATGAAAAAAAGAACAATAGTGGCAGTCATTGTACTGCTTTTGATTGCGCTGGATCAGTTAGTTAAATCCTATATCGTCCAACAGATTCCACTGGGTGAAGTGCGCTCCTGGATTCCCAATTTCGTTAGCTTGACCTACCTGCAAAATCGAGGTGCAGCCTTTTCGATCTTACAAGATCAGCAGTTGTTATTCGCTGTCATTACTCTGGTTGTCGTGGTAGGTGCCATTTGGTATCTACATAAACACATGGCGGATTCACTCTGGATGGTCTTGGGTTTGACTTTGATTATTGCTGGTGGACTTGGAAATTTTATTGACAGGATCAGTCAGGGCTTTGTTGTGGATATGTTTCACCTTGACTTTATCAATTTTGCAATTTTCAATGTGGCAGATAGCTATCTGACGGTTGGAGTGATTATTTTATTGATTGCAATGCTAAAAGAGGAAATAAATGGAAATTAAAATTGAAACTGGTGGCCTGCGTTTGGATAAGGCTTTGTCAGATTTGACAGAATTATCACGCAGTCTCGCGAATGAACAAATCAAATCAGGACAGGTCTTGGTTAATGGCCAAGTCAAGAAAGCTAAATACACTGTCCAAGAGGGCGATGTCGTCACTTACCATGTTCCAGAACCAGAAGTTTTAGAGTATGTGGCTGAGGATATTCCGCTAGAAATCATCTACCAAGATGAGGATGTGGCTGTCGTTAACAAACCTCAGGGAATGGTTGTGCATCCGAGTGCTGGTCATACTAGTGGAACCCTAGTAAATGCCCTTATGTACCATATTAAGGATTTGTCGGGTATCAATGGGGTTCTGCGTCCAGGAATTGTTCATCGTATTGATAAGGATACGTCTGGCCTTCTCATGATTGCTAAAAATGATGAGGCGCATTTAGCACTTGCTCAAGAACTTAAGGATAAAAAGTCTCTTCGCAAATATTGGGCGATTGTTCATGGAAATCTGCCTAATGATCGTGGTGTGATTGAAGCACCGATTGGTCGAAGTGAAAAAGATCGTAAGAAACAGGCTGTGACTGCTAAAGGGAAGCCTGCAGTGACTCGTTTCCACGTCTTGGAACGCTTTGGAGATTATAGCTTAGTGGAGTTACAACTGGAGACAGGTCGCACTCATCAAATCCGTGTTCACATGGCTTATATTGGTCATCCAGTCGCTGGTGATGAAGTCTATGGTCCTCGCAAGACTTTGAAAGGACATGGACAATTTCTTCATGCCAAGACTCTAGGATTTACTCATCCGAGAACAGGTGAGACCTTAGAATTTACAGCAGATATCCCAGAGATTTTTAAGGAAACCTTGGAGAAATTAAGGAAGTAAGAATGAAAAAGAAATTGATTAGTTTAGCACTTGCAGGCGCTTTTTTAGGTTTGTCATTGCATGGAAATGTTCAAGCTCAAGAAAGTTCAGGAAATAAAATCCACTTTATAAATGTTCAAGAAGGTGGCAGTGATGCGATTATTCTTGAAAGCAATGGACATTTTGCCATGGTGGATACAGGAGAAGATTATGATTTCCCAGATGGAAGTGATTCTCGCTATCCATGGAGAGAAGGAATTGAAACGTCTTATAAGCATGTTCTGACAGACCGTGTCTTTCGTCGTTTGAAGGAATTGGGTGTCCAAAAACTTGATTTTATTTTGGTGACCCATACCCACAGTGATCATATTGGAAATGTTGATGAATTACTGTCTACCTATCCAGTTGACCGAGTTTATCTTAAAAAATATAGTGATAATCGTATTACTAATTCTGAACGTTTATGGGATAATCTGTACGGTTATGATAAGGTTTTACAGACTGCTGCAGAAAAAGGTGTTTCAGTTATTCAAAATATCACACAAGGGGATGCTCATTTTCAGTTTGGGGACATGGATATTCAACTCTATAACTATGAAAATGAAACTGATTCATCAGGTGAATTAAAGAAAATTTGGGATGACAATTCCAATTCCTTGATTAGCGTGGTGAAAGTCAATGGCAAGAAAATTTACCTTGGGGGCGATTTAGATAATGTGCATGGAGCGGAAGACAAGTATGGACCTCTTATTGGAAAAGTTGATTTGATGAAGTTTAATCATCACCATGATACCAACAAATCAAATACCAAGGATTTCATTAAAAATTTGAGTCCGAGTTTGATTGTCCAAACTTCGGATAGTCTACCTTGGAAAAATGGTGTTGATAGTGAGTATGTTAATTGGCTCAAAGAACGAGGAATTGAGAGAATCAACGCAGCCAGCAAAGACTATGATGCAACAGTTTTTGATATTCGACAAGACGGTTTTGTCAATATTTCAACTTCCTACAAGCCGATTCCAAGTTTTCAAGCTGGTTGGCATAAGAGTGCATATGGGAACTGGTGGTATCAAGCGCCTGATTCTACAGGAGAGTATACTGTCGGTTGGAATGAAATCGAAGGTGAATGGTATTACTTCAACCAAACGGGTATCTTGTTACAGAATCAATGGAAAAAATGGAACAATCATTGGTTCTATTTGACAGACTCTGGTGCTTCTGCTAAAAATTGGAAGAAAATTGATGGAATCTGGTATTATTTCAACAAAGAAAATCAGATGGAAATTGGTTGGGTAAATACTGGAGGTCAATCCTATTATTTATCAAAGGATGGCTCTATGAAGACAGGCTGGCTTCAATATAAGGGGCAATGGTATTACTTTGCTCAATCAGGAGAAATGAAAACGGGCTGGGTAAAAGATAAAGAAACCTGGTACTATATGGATTCTACTGGTATCATGAAGACAGGCGAGATAGAAGTTGCTGGTCAACATTATTATCTGGAAGATTCAGGAGCTATGAAGCAAGGTTGGTTTAAAAAGGCAAACGATTGGTACTTCTACAAGGAAGACGGTTCACGAGCTGTGGGTTGGATCAAGGACAAGGATAAATGGTACTTCTTGAAAGAAAATGGTCAATTACTTGTGAACGGTAAGACACCAGAAGGTTATACTGTTGATTCAAGTGGTGTCTGGTTAGTGGATGTTCCAGTCGAAAAATCTGCTACAATTAAAACTACAAGTCATTCAGAAATAAAAAAATCCAATGAAGTAGTGACAAAAGATCTTGAAAATAAAGAAACGAGTCAACATGAAAGTGTTACAAGTTCTTCAACTAGTCAAGATTTGACTTCATCAACTTCACAAAGCTCTGAAACGACTGCAAACAAATCGGAATCAGAACAGAAGTAAAAAGAAGGTTTTAGGGCCTTCTTTTTCCTATCAACTCTTTTCTATTTCCTGTTATTCATGTTATAATGGATAAATATGAATAATCGGAGTGAGACTATGAAATATAAACGGATTGTCTTTAAGGTGGGGACTTCTTCTCTGACGAATGAGGATGGAAGTTTATCACGTAGTAAGGTAAAGGCTATTACCCAGCAGTTAGCTATGTTGCACGAGGCTGGTCATGAATTGATTTTGGTGTCGTCAGGTGCCATTGCGGCTGGTTTTGGAGCCTTAGGATTTAAAAAGCGTCCGACTAAGATTGCTGATAAACAGGCTTCAGCAGCGGTAGGGCAGGGGCTTTTGTTGGAAGAATACACGACCAATCTTCTCTTGCGTCAAATCGTTTCTGCCCAAATCTTGCTGACCCAGGATGACTTTGTGGATAAGCGTCGTTATAAAAATGCCCATCAGGCCTTGTCAGTTCTACTTAGCCGTGGGGCGATTCCTATCATCAATGAGAATGACAGTGTCGTTATTGATGAGCTCAAGGTTGGGGACAATGATACTCTGAGTGCACAGGTTGCAGCCATGGTCCAAGCAGACCTTTTGGTTCTCTTGACAGACGTCGACGGTCTTTATACTGGAAACCCTCATTCAGATCCAAGAGCCAAACGCTTGGAGAAAATCGAGACCATCAATCGTGAGATTATTGATATGGCTGGTGGAGCAGGTTCGTCTAATGGTACAGGTGGTATGTTAACCAAAATCAAGGCTGCAACTATTGCGACAGAATCAGGAGTTCCTGTTTATATCTGCTCATCCTTGAAGGCAGATGCCATGATGGAGGCGGCTGAGGATACCAAGGATGGTTCTTACTTTGTTGCGCAAGAGAAGGGACTTCGTACCCAGAAACAATGGCTGGCTTTCTATGCTCAGAGTCAAGGTTCTATTTGGGTTGATAAAGGGGCCGCAGAAGCTCTCTCTCAACATGGAAAGAGTCTTCTCTTATCTGGTATCGTTGAAGCAGAAGGAGCCTTTTCTTACGGTGATATCGTGACAGTATTTGACAAGGAAAGTGGAAAATCACTTGGAAAAGGACGTGTGCAATTTGGGGCATCTGCTTTGGAGGATATGTTGCGTTCTCAAAAAGCCAAGGGGGTCTTGATTCACCGCGATGACTGGATTTCCATTACGCCTGAAATCCAACTACTCTTTACAGAATTTTAGAGGTAAACTATGGTAAGTACACAAGAACAATTTGAACAGGTACAGGCTGTTAAGAAGTCTATCAACACAGCTAGTGAAGACGTAAAAAACCAAGCCTTGCTAGCCATGGCTGATCACTTACTAGCAGCTACTGAGGAGATTTTAGCGGCTAATGCCCTTGATATGGAAGCGGCTAAAGGTAAAATTTCAGATGTGATGCTGGATCGTCTTTATTTGGATGCAGGTCGTATAGAAGCAATGGCAAGAGGAATTCGTGAAGTGGTTGCCTTACCAGATCCAGTCGGTGAAGTTTTAGAAACCAATCAGCTTGAAAACGGTTTGGTTATCACAAAGAAACGTGTAGCTATGGGAGTTATTGGTATTATCTATGAAAGCCGTCCAAATGTGACGTCTGACGCGGCTGCTCTGGCTCTCAAGAGTGGGAATGCAGTTGTTCTTCGTAGTGGGAAGGATGCCTATCAAACAGCTCATGCTATTGTCACAGCCTTGAAAAAGGGCTTGGAGACGACTACCATTCATCCAGATGTGATTCAACTGGTGGAAGATACCAGCCGTGAAAGTAGCTATGCCATGATGAAGGCCAAGGGCTATTTAGATCTTCTCATTCCTCGTGGAGGGGCTGGTTTGATCAATGCAGTTGTTGAAAATGCGATCGTACCTGTTATTGAGACAGGGACTGGGATTGTCCATGTCTATGTAGATAAGGATGCTGATGAAGACAAGGCTCTGTCTATTATCAACAATGCTAAAACTAGTCGTCCTTCTGTCTGCAATGCCATGGAGGTTCTACTTGTTCATGAAGACAAGGCAGCAAGCTTCCTTCCTCGCTTGGAGAAGGTGCTGGTTGCAGATCGAAAAGAAGCTGGGTTGGAACCAATTCAATTCCGCTTGGATGAAAAAGCAAGTCAGTTTCTTTCAGGTCAAGCGGCTGAGGCCAAAGACTTTGACACCGAGTTTTTAGACTATGTCCTAGCTGTTAAAGTTGTGAGCAGTTTAGAAGAAGCGGTTGCCCATATTGAGGCTCACAGTACCCATCATTCGGATGCGATTGTGACGGAAAATGCTGAAGTTGCAGCTTACTTTACAGATCAAGTGGACTCTGCAGCGGTTTATGTTAATGCATCAACTCGTTTCACCGATGGTGGCCAATTTGGTCTGGGTTGTGAAATGGGAATTTCTACTCAGAAACTGCATGCGCGTGGTCCAATGGGCTTAAAAGAATTGACTAGCTACAAGTATGTGGTTACTGGTGACGGGCAGATAAGGGAGTAAGAGATGAAGATTGGATTTATCGGTTTGGGGAATATGGGAGCTAGTTTGGCCAAGGCTGTCTTGCAGACTAGACTGGCAGATGAGATTCTCCTTGCCAATCGTAGCCAAGCCAAGGTGGATGCTTTCGTTGCCGACTTTGGTGGTCAGGCTTCAAGCAACGAAGAAATATTCGCAGAAGCAGATGTGATTTTTCTAGGAGTAAAGCCTGCACAGTTCTCAGACTTGCTTTCTCAATACCAGACCATCCTTGAAAAACGCGAAAGTCTTCTTTTGATTTCCATGGCAGCTGGATTGACTTTAGAAAAACTAGCAAGTCTTATCCCAAGTCAACACCGAATTATTCGTATGATGCCAAATACCCCTGCTTCTATCGGACAAGGAGTGATTAGTTATGCCTTGTCTCCTAATTGCAGGGCTGAGGACGGTGCTCTCTTTTGTCAGCTTTTAACCAAGGCTGGCCTCTTGGTTGAACTAGGAGAAGGCTTAATTGACGCGGCGACAGGTCTTGCAGGTTGTGGACCAGCCTTTGTCTATCTCTTTATTGAGGCCTTGGCAGATGCAGGTGTTCAGACGGGATTGCCACGAGAGACAGCATTGAAAATGGCGGCTCAAACTGTGGTAGGAGCGGGGCAATTGGTCCTTGAAAGTCAGCAACATCCTGGAGTTTTGAAAGACCAAGTTTGCAGCCCAGGCGGTTCGACTATCGCTGGTGTAGCGAGCCTAGAAGCGCATGCTTTTCGAGGAACGGTCATGGATGCAGTTGGTCAAGCCTACAAACGAACACAAGAACTAGGTAAATAAGAGGTGGATGTGTCTGCCTCTTTTATGGTGGTTGATACTCTTCGAAAATCTCTTCAAACCACGTCAGCTTCCATCTGCAACCTCAAAACAGTGTTTTGAGCAACCTGCGGTTAGCTTCCTAGTTTGCTCTTTGATTTTCATTGAGTATGAAATGAGAAGACAAAAAGATTGTCACAAACCCCTATTTTTTTGATAGAATAGAAGTAGTAAAAAAGAAATGAGTTAGACATGTCAAAAGGATTTTTAGTCTCTCTTGAGGGACCGGAGGGAGCAGGAAAGACCAGTGTTTTAGAGGCTCTGCTACCAATTTTAGAGGAAAAAGGAGTAGAGGTGCTGACGACCCGTGAACCTGGCGGAGTCTTGATTGGGGAGAAGATTCGGGAAGTGATTTTGGACCCAAGTCATACTCAGATGGATTCGAAGACAGAACTCCTTCTCTATATCGCCAGTCGCAGGCAGCACTTGGTGGAAAAAGTTCTTCCAGCCCTTGAAGCTGGTAAGTTGGTCATTATGGACCGCTTCATCGATAGTTCTCTTGCCTATCAGGGGTTTGGTCGTGGCTTGGATATTGACGCCATTGATTGGCTCAATCAGTTTGCGACAGATGGCCTTAAACCTGATTTGACACTCTATTTTGACATCGAGGTAGAAGAAGGACTGGCTCGCATTGCTGCTAATAGCAATCGCGAGGTCAATCGTTTGGACTTGGAAGGCTTGGACTTGCATAAAAAAGTTCGACAAGGCTATCTTTCTCTTCTGGATAAAGAAGGAAATCGCATTGTCAAGATCGATGCTAGTCTCCCTTTGGAGCAGGTTGTGGAAACTACCAAGGCTGTCTTGTTTGACAGAATGGGCTTGGCCAAATGAAACAAGATCAACTAAAGGCTTGCCAACCAGCCCAGTTTGACCGCTTTGTCCGTATCCTAGAACAAGACCAGCTCAATCATGCCTACCTCTTTTCAGGTTTCTTTGGAAGCTTGGAAATGGCGCAATTTTTAGCTAAAAGTCTCTTTTGCACGGATAAAGTAGGTATTTTACCATGTGAGAAATGCCGAAATTGTAAGCTGATTGAACAGGGAGAATTTCCCGATGTCACCTTGATTAAGCCAGTCAATCAGGTTATTAAGACAGAACGCATTCGGGAATTGGTGGGACAGTTTTCTCAAGCAGGGATTGAAAGCCAGCAGCAGGTTTTTATTATCGAGCAAGCTGAGAAGATGCACCCCAACGCAGCCAATTCTCTGCTCAAGGTCATCGAAGAACCCCAGAGTGAGGTTTATATTTTCTTCTTGACCAGCGATGAAGAAAAGATTTTACCGACAATCCGAAGTCGGACGCAGATTTTCCACTTTAAAAAGCAAGAAGAAAAGCTCATCCATCAATTAGAACAAGCAGGTCTGGTCAAGAAAAAAGCAACTCTTTTAGCCCAGTTTAGTCAATCGCGAGCTGAAGCAGAAAAGTTAGCCAATCAGGCAAGTTTTTGGATCTTAGTCGATGAAAGTGAACGCCTGCTGACTTGGTTAGTGGCTAAGAAAAAAGAAAGTTATTTGCAGGTTGCTAAATTAGCGAACTTGGCTGATGACAAGGAAAAACAAGATCAGGTTTTACGGATTCTTGAAGTCCTCTGTGGGCAGGACCTCCTGCAAGCAAGAGTAAGAGTGATTCTACAAGATTTGCTAGAAGCTAGAAAAATGTGGCAAGCTAATGTCAGCTTTCAAAATGCCATGGAATATCTGGTCTTGAAAGAAATATAAACTAAAAAATGAATGATAAAGAAAGGAAAGGGCTGGTTTATGGACAAAAAAGAATTATTTGACGCGCTGGATGATTTTTCCCAACAGTTATTGGTAACCTTGGCCGATGTGGAAGCCATCAAGAAAAATCTCAAGAGCCTGGTAGAGGAAAATACAGCTCTTCGTTTGGAAAATAGTAAGTTGCGAGAACGCTTGGGTGAGGTGGAAGCAGATGCTCCTGTCAAGGCCAAGCATGTTCGTGAAAGTGTCCGTCGGATTTATAAAGATGGTTTTCACGTGTGTAATGATTTTTATGGACAACGTCGAGAGCAGGACGAAGAATGTATGTTCTGTGATGAGTTGTTATACAGGGAGTAAGCATGCAGATTCAAAAAAGTTTTAAGGGGCAGTCTCCCTATGGCAAGCTGTACCTAGTAGCAACGCCGATTGGCAATCTAGATGATATGACATTTCGAGCTATTCAGACCTTGAAAGAAGTGGACTGGATTGCAGCTGAGGATACGCGCAATACAGGTCTTTTGCTCAAGCATTTCGACATTCAGACAAAGCAGATCAGTTTTCATGAGCATAATGCTAAGGAAAAAATTCCTGATTTGATTGGTTTCCTGAAAGCAGGGCAAAGTATTGCTCAGGTTTCTGATGCGGGTCTGCCTAGCATCTCAGACCCTGGTCATGATTTAGTTAAGGCAGCCATTGAGGAAGAAATTGCGGTTGTGACTGTTCCAGGTGCCTCTGCAGGAATTTCTGCCTTGATTGCCAGTGGTCTAGCGCCGCAGCCCCATATCTTTTACGGCTTTTTACCGAGAAAATCAGGCCAGCAAAAACAATTTTTCGACTCAAAAAAAGACTATCCTGAAACACAAATTTTCTATGAATCGCCCCATCGTGTGGCAGATACATTGGAAAATATGCTAGAAGTCTACGGTGATCGTTCGGTCGTCTTGGTCAGAGAATTGACCAAAATCTATGAAGAATACCAACGAGGAAAGATCTCTGAATTGTTGGAAAACATAGCTGAAACACCACTCAAGGGCGAATGCCTTCTCATTGTTGAGGGTGCCAGCCAAGATGTGGAGGAGAAGGACGAGGAGGACTTGTTTTCAGAAATCCAATCTCGCATCCAGCAAGGCATGAAGAAAAACCAAGCTATTAAGGAAGTTGCTAAGATTTACCAGTGGAATAAAAGCCAGCTCTACGCTGCCTACCACGACTGGGAAGAAAATCAAGAAAATGACTAAACAGGGAAGTTTGCCTTC
Source organism: Streptococcus sp. 1453 (assembly GCF_013276955.1). Classification (NCBI taxonomy): domain Bacteria; kingdom Bacillati; phylum Bacillota; class Bacilli; order Lactobacillales; family Streptococcaceae; genus Streptococcus; species Streptococcus sp. 1453. The sequence goes on along the minus strand of NZ_VMLZ01000012.1, from coordinate 42,410 downwards.
TTCCCTTTTTTTGTTATACTAGTAGAAGAAAAAAATAGAAAGATTTGTGGGAGTGAAAAAGTCCGGGGGACTTTTTCAGCCTGAGCCAAGAAACTCGAAAGCGAAGTAAGTCCTGTGGACTTTTTCAGCCTGAGCCAAGAAACTCGAAAGCGAGGAAAGTCCAGTGGACTTTTTCAGCCTGAGCCAAGAAACTCGAGAGCGAAGTAAGTCCGGGGGACTTTTTCAGCCTGAGCCAGGAAATTTGAAAGCGAAGTAAGTTCTGTGGACTTTTTCATCCTGAGCCAAGAAATTCGAAAGCTCTTAAGTCCGATTGGCTTTTTCAATGTGAACCTTGTCTTCACACTCCCAAAGAGGTATTAGTGTCGTGTCTCAATCTTATATCAATGTTATCGGTGCTGGTTTGGCAGGTTCTGAAGCAGCCTACCAAATTGCAGAACGTGGTATTCCAGTTAAACTTTATGAAATGCGTGGTATCAAGTCAACACCCCAGCACAAAACAGACAATTTTGCAGAGTTAGTTTGTTCTAATTCTCTTCGTGGGGATGCTTTGACAAATGCAGTGGGTCTCCTCAAGGAAGAAATGCGTTGCTTGGGTTCTGTTATTTTGGAATCTGCTGAGGCTACACGTGTTCCCGCTGGAGGAGCCCTTGCGGTGGACCGTTATGGTTTCTCCCAAATGGTGACCGAAACAGTGGCTAATCATCCCTTGATTGAAGTGGTGCGTGATGAAATTACAGAATTGCCAACGGATGTTATCACAGTTGTGGCGACTGGTCCCTTGACTAGTGATGCCCTAGCTGAGAAAATTCATGCCCTTAATGACGGTGATGGTTTCTATTTCTACGATGCGGCAGCGCCTATTATCGACGTCAACACCATCGATATGAGCAAGGTTTATCTCAAGTCTCGTTATGATAAGGGAGAAGCTGCCTACCTCAATGCTCCAATGACCAAGCAAGAGTTCATGGATTTCCATGAAGCCTTGGTCAATGCGGAAGAAGCTCCGCTTAATTCTTTCGAAAAAGAAAAGTATTTTGAAGGTTGTATGCCTATCGAAGTCATGGCCAAGCGTGGCATTAAAACTATGCTTTATGGACCTATGAAACCAGTGGGTCTTGAGTATCCGGACGACTACACAGGACCTCGTGATGGCGAATTTAAAACACCTTATGCGGTTGTGCAACTTCGTCAGGATAATGCAGCTGGTAGCCTATACAATATTGTTGGTTTCCAGACCCACCTTAAATGGGGAGAACAAAAGAGAGTCTTTCAAATGATTCCAGGTCTTGAAAATGCTGAGTTTGTTCGTTATGGTGTCATGCACCGCAATTCTTATATGGATTCACCAAATCTTCTTGAGCAGACTTACCGTTCTAAGAAACAACCAAATCTCTTCTTTGCTGGTCAGATGACGGGTGTAGAAGGCTATGTTGAGTCAGCAGCTTCAGGCTTAGTTGCGGGTATTAACGCTGCTCGTCTTTTCAAGGGAGAAAGTGAGGCTATTTTCCCAGAGACGACGGCTATCGGAAGCTTAGCTCATTACATAACCCATGCTGACAGCAAACATTTCCAACCGATGAATGTCAATTTTGGAATCATCAAGGAGTTGGAAGGCGAACGTATCCGTGATAAGAAGGCTCGTTATGAAAAAATTGCAGAGCGTGCCCTTGCCGACTTAGAGGAATTTTTGACTGTCTAATTTTTTTGAAAGAATTGCTCATGATACTATAAAAATCTTAGAAATTGTGATAAAATAGGTAGGATAAAAAAAGGAGAGTGAAAATGGCGAATCCCAAGTATAAACGTATTTTAATCAAGTTATCAGGTGAAGCCCTTGCCGGTGAACGTGGCGTAGGGATTGATATCCAAACAGTTCAAACAATCGCAAAAGAGATTCAAGAAGTTCATAGCTTAGGTATCGAAATTGCCCTTGTTATCGGTGGAGGAAATCTCTGGCGTGGTGAACCTGCTGCAGAAGCAGGAATGGACCGCGTTCAGGCAGATTACACAGGAATGCTTGGGACTGTTATGAATGCTCTTGTGATGGCAGATTCATTGCAACAAGTTGGGGTTGATACACGTGTGCAAACAGCTATTGCTATGCAACAAGTGGCAGAGCCTTATGTCCGTGGACGTGCCCTTCGTCACCTTGAAAAAGGCCGTATCGTTATCTTTGGTGCCGGAATTGGTTCACCTTACTTCTCAACCGATACAACAGCGGCCCTTCGTGCAGCGGAGATCGAAGCAGATGCCATCCTTATGGCTAAAAATGGGGTCGACGGTGTTTATAATGCTGATCCTAAGAAAGACAAGACAGCCGTTAAGTTTGAAGAATTGACTCACCGTGACGTTATCAATAAAGGTCTTCGTATCATGGACTCAACAGCTTCAACCCTCTCAATGGATAACGACATTGACTTGGTTGTCTTCAACATGAACCAACCAGGCAACATCAAACGTGTCGTATTTGGTGAAAATATCGGAACAACAGTTTCAAATAATATCGAAGAAAAGGAATAAGAAAGATTATGGCTAACGCAATTATTGAAAAAGCTAAAGAGAGAATGACCCAGTCTCACCAATCACTTGCTCGTGAATTTGGTGGTATCCGTGCCGGTCGTGCCAATGCAAGCTTGCTGGACCGTGTACATGTAGAATACTATGGAGTAGAAACTCCTCTTAACCAAATCGCTTCAATTACGATTCCAGAAGCGCGTGTTTTGTTAGTAACACCATTTGACAAGTCTTCATTGAAAGACATCGAACGTGCCTTGAATGCCTCTGATCTTGGTATCACACCAGCTAACGATGGTTCTGTAATCCGTTTGGTTATCCCTGCTCTTACAGAAGAAACTCGTCGTGACCTAGCTAAAGAAGTGAAGAAGGTCGGCGAAAATGCTAAAGTGGCTGTCCGCAATATCCGTCGCGATGCTATGGACGAAGCTAAGAAACAAGAAAAAGCAAAAGAAATCACTGAAGACGAATTGAAGACTCTTGAAAAAGATATTCAAAAAGTAACAGACGATGCTGTTAAACACATCGACGACATGACTGCCAACAAAGAAAAAGAACTTTTGGAAGTCTAAAAATAAACAGAAAAACTCAGTTGGCATTGCTGGCTGAGTTTTATTCGAAAGAAGGAAATATGAATACAAATCTTGCAAGTTTTATCGTTGGACTGATCATCGATGAAAATGACCGTTTTTACTTTGTGCAAAAGGATGGCCAAACCTATGCGCTTGCCAAGGAAGAAGGTCAGCATACAGTAGGTGATACGGTTAAAGGTTTTGCTTATACAGATATGAAGCAAAAGCTCCGCTTGACCACTTTAGAAGTAACTGCCACTCAGGATCAATTTGGTTGGGGCCGTGTCACAGAAGTTCGTAAAGACTTGGGTGTCTTTGTGGATACAGGCCTTCCTGAAAAGGAAATCGTAGTGTCACTTGATATTCTCCCTGAGCTCAAGGAACTCTGGCCTAAGAAGGGCGATCAACTCTACATCCGTCTTGAAGTAGACAAGAAAGACCGTATCTGGGGACTCTTAGCCTATCAAGAAGACTTCCAACGTTTGGCTCGTCCTGCCTACAACAACATGCAGAACCAAAACTGGCCAGCCATTGTATATCGCCTCAAGCTGTCAGGAACCTTTGTTTACCTACCAGAGAATAACATGCTTGGCTTTATCCATCCTAGCGAACGCTACGCAGAGCCACGATTGGGTCAAGTTCTAGATGCGCGTGTCATTGGTTTCCGTGAAGTGGACCGTACCTTGAACCTCTCCCTCAAACCACGTTCATTTGAAATGTTGGAAAATGATGCTCAGATGATTTTGACTTATTTGGAAAGCAATGGCGGTTTCATGACCTTAAATGATAAGTCATCTCCAGACGACATTAAAGCAACCTTTGGCATTTCTAAAGGTCAGTTCAAGAAAGCACTCGGCGGTTTGATGAAGGCTGGTAAAATCAAGCAAGACCAGTTTGGGACAGAGTTGATTTAGGGTGATTTATGAGAAAATCATTTTACACTTGGCTCATGACCGAGCGCAATCCTAAAAGTAACAGTCCCAAAGCTATCTTGGCAGACCTAGCTTTTGAAGAGTCATCTTTCCCAAAACACACCGATGATTTTGATGAGGTGAGTCGCTTTCTGGAAGAACATGCCAGTTTCTCTTTTAACCTAGGAGACTTTGACGCTATCTGGCAAGAATACTTAGAACACTAGACTTTATTCATTAGGTTTGGGCTAGTAATTTATCCATCCCTTTGCTATAATAAAAAGAAATAAAAGGATTAGAGAGGTTCTTTATTTGAAGGAACATTCAATAGACATTCAACTGAGTCATCCAGATGATCTGTTTCATCTTTTTGGTTCCAATGAACGCCATCTTCGTTTGATGGAAGAAGAGCTTGATGTGGTAATTCATGCCCGTACGGAGATTGTCCAGGTTTTGGGAGAGGAGACTGCCTGTGAGGAAGCTCGTCAGATTATTCAAGCTCTCATGGTCTTGGTTAATCGGGGAATGACGGTTGGCACACCAGATGTGGTAACTGCGATTAGCATGGTCAAAAACGATGAAATTGACAAGTTTGTCGCCCTTTACGAAGAAGAAATCATTAAAGACAATACAGGGAAGCCTATCCGTGTTAAAACCTTAGGTCAAAAGCTTTATGTGGATAGCGTTAAGCAACACGATGTGACCTTTGGAATCGGACCAGCAGGGACAGGGAAGACCTTTCTTGCAGTGACCTTGGCAGTGACTGCCCTTAAACGTGGTCAGGTCAAACGGATTATCCTGACTCGTCCAGCAGTGGAAGCAGGAGAAAGTCTAGGATTTCTTCCGGGTGACCTCAAGGAGAAGGTGGATCCTTACCTTCGACCTGTTTATGATGCCTTGTATCAGATTCTGGGGAAAGACCAAACGACTCGTCTCATGGAGCGTGAAATTATTGAAATTGCGCCCCTTGCCTACATGCGTGGACGAACCTTGGATGATGCCTTTGTCATTCTCGATGAGGCGCAAAATACGACCATCATGCAGATGAAGATGTTCTTGACTCGTCTAGGTTTTAATTCTAAGATGATTGTCAATGGAGATATCAGTCAGATTGACCTTCCACGTAATGTCAAGTCCGGTTTGATTGATGCCCAAGAAAAACTCAAGAACATTCATCAAATTGACTTTGTTCATTTTTCAGCCAAGGATGTGGTTCGCCATCCAGTTGTCGCTCAGATTATCCGAGCTTATGAACCAGCACCTGTCAAGAATGAAGAGAGTGAAGAATTAGAGTCTCAACCTCTGTCTGAAGGATAGCTCTTTTGTAATTAAAGTTATCTCAATACTAAGTATAATTTGCTTTTTAAATATTTCATTCAATATCCTTATATTAGTTAGAAACTTTTCAAGTGGTGGAAACCTATGGAATCAATTTTTGTAAAATTTGCCCAGTATCCGTATATAGAAACGGAGCATTTATTGCTTAGACCTGTAACCTTGGATGATGCGGAAGCTATGTTTGAGTATGCCTCAGACAGAGAAAATACGCGCTACACTTTTCAAACAAATCAAAGTTTGGAAGAAACCAAGAATAACATTGCTCAGTTCTACTTGGCTAATCCCTTGGGGCGTTGGGGGATCGAATTAAAAGATAATGGCAAGTTTATCGGAACTATTGACTTACACAAGATTGATCCTGTTCTTAAGAAGGCAGCTATTGGCTACATTATCAATAAAAAGTATTGGAATCAAGGATTGACGACAGAAGCCAATCGTGCCGTAATTGAACTTGCTTTTGAGAAGATAGGGATGAATAAGTTGACTGCCCTTTACGATAAGGACAATCCTGCATCTGGAAAGGTCATGGAGAAATCAGGCATGCGTTTTTCACATGCAGAACCATATGCTTGTATGGACCAGCATGAAAAAGGCCGAATCGTTACAAGAGTTCATTATGTCTTGACCAAGGAAGACTATTTTGCAAATAAATAAGCAGTTGAAAAGAAATTTTCGACTGTTTTTTCTTTCTCTTACGAATAATCTAAGAGAGGAGAAAATATGGAAGCAATTATCGAGAAAATCAAAGAGTATAAAATCATTGTCATCTGTACTGGTCTGGGCTTACTTGTAGGAGGATTTTTCCTGCTAAAACCAGCTCCACAAACACCTGTAAAAGAAACGAATTTGCAGGCAGAAGTTGCAGCTGTTTCCAAGGATTCGGTATTCGAAAAGGAAGAACCCCTTGAACAAGACCTAATCACAGTAGATGTGAAGGGGGCTGTTAAATCGCCAGGGATTTATGATTTGCCTGTAGGTAGTCGAGTCAATGACGCTGTTCAGAAGGCAGGTGGCTTGACAGAGCAAGCAGACAGCAAGTCGCTTAATCTAGCTCAGAAAGTTAGTGACGAGGCTCTGGTTTACGTTCCCACTAAGGGAGAAGAATCAGCTAGTCAGCAGGCAGGTTCTGGGACGGCTTCTTCAACAAGCAAGGAAAAGAAGGTCAATCTCAACAAGGCCAGTCTGGAAGAGCTTAAACAGGTCAAGGGACTGGGAGGAAAACGAGCTCAGGACATTATCGACCATCGTGAGTCAAATGGGAAATTCAAGTCAGTAGACGAGCTCAAAAAGGTCTCTGGCATTGGTGCCAAGACTATAGAAAAGTTAAAAGACTATGTTGCAGTGGATTAAAAATTTCCCCCTTCCCCTAATCTATCTGAGTTTTCTATTGCTCTGGCTTTACTACGCTATTTTCTCAGCATCCTATCTTGCTTTGTTGGGTTTCGTTTTTCTGCTAGTCTGTCTTTTTTTCCAATTTTCGTGGAAATCAGCTAGTAAAGTTCTACTGCTTTGCGGAATCTTTGGATTCTGGTTTCTGTTTCAAAATTGGCAACAGAGTCAAGCGAGTCAAAACTTAGCGGATTCTGTTGAGAGGGTGCGGATTTTGCCTGACACTATTAAGGTCAATGGTGACAGTCTATCCTTTCGTGGCAAGTCTGATGGACGCATTTTTCAAGTCTACCATAAACTCCAGTCTGAGGAAGAAAAAGAAGCCTTTCAAGCTTTAACCGACCTTCATGAGATAGGACTAGAAGGGAAGCTTTCGGAGCCAGAAGGGCAGAGAAATTTTGGTAGCTTTGACTACCAAGCTTATCTGAAGACTCAGGGAATTTACCAGATTCTCAATATCAAAAAAATCCAGTCACTTCAAAAGGTAAGCAGTTGGGATATAGGCGAAAACTTGTCCAGTTTACGCCGTAAGGCTGTAGTTTGGATTAAGACACATTTTCCAGACCCTATGCGCAATTACATGACAGGTCTCTTGCTAGGACATCTGGACACAGATTTTGAGGAGATGAATGAGCTTTATTCCAGTCTAGGAATTATCCACCTTTTTGCTTTGTCTGGTATGCAGGTAGGTTTTTTCATGGAAGGCTTTAAGAAACTTCTCTTACGATTGGGCTTGACCCAAGAAAAGTTGAAGTGGCTGACTTATCCCTTTTCCCTTATTTATGCAGGGCTAACAGGATTTTCAGCCTCGGTCATTCGCAGTCTCTTACAAAAGTTACTGGCTCAACATGGTGTTAAGGGCTTGGATAATTTTGCCTTGACTGTGCTTGTACTCTTTATTATCATGCCCAACTTTTTCCTGACTGCAGGAGGAGTTTTGTCATGTGCTTATGCTTTTATCTTGACCATGACCAGCAAAGAAGAGGAGGGGCTCAAGGCTGTTGCCAGAGAAAGTCTAGTCATTTCTTTGGGTATATTCCCCATTCTATCCTTCTATTTTGCGGAATTTCAGCCTTGGTCCATCCTTTTGACCTTTGTCTTTTCCTTTCTTTTTGACTTGGTCTTCTTACCGCTCTTGTCTATCTTATTTGCCCTTTCCTTTCTCTATCCAGTCATTCAGCTTAATTTTATTTTTGAATGGTTGGAGGGAATGATTCGCTTGGTATCACAGGTGGCAAGTAGACCTCTGGTCTTTGGACAACCCAATGCATGGCTTTTAATCTTATTGTTAATTTCCTTGGCTTTGGTCTATGATTTGAGGAAAAACATTAAAAGGCTAGCAGTATTGAGCTTGTTGATTACAGGACTCTTTTTCTTGACAAAGCATCCACTGGAAAATGAAATTACAATGCTGGATGTGGGGCAAGGTGAAAGTATTTTCCTAAGGGATCTAACTGGGAAGACCATTCTCATAGATGTAGGTGGCAAGGCAGAATCTGATAAGAAAATCGAAAAATGGCAAGAAAAGACGACGACCAGCAATGCCCAGCGAACCTTGATGCCCTATCTTAAAAGTCGAGGAGTAGCCAAGATTGACCAGCTAATTTTGACTAACACGGACAAGGAGCATATTGGAGATTTGTTGGAGGTGACCAAGGCATTCCATGTAGGCGAAATTTTAGTGTCCAAAGGCAGTTTGAAACAGAAGGAATTTGTTGCAGAACTACAAGCGACCCAAACAAAAGTTCGAAGTATAACAGCAGGAGAGAACTTGCCAATTTTTGGAAGTCAGATAGAAGTCCTATCTCCAAGGAAAATTGGAGATGGAGGTCATGAAGATTCCCTGGTTTTGTATGGAAAACTTTTGGATAAAAACTTTCTTTTCACAGGAAAATTGGATGAGAAGGGGGAGAAGGCCTTGATGAAGCATTATCCTGACCTAAAGGTGGATGTCTTGAAAGCTAGCCAACATGGCTCTAAAAAATCATCAAGTTTAGCCTTTTTAGAACAGCTCAAACCAGAGATGACTCTCATCTCAGTTGAAAAGAATAATCGAACGAAACTACCCCATCAGGAAACCTTGACACGACTGGAAACTATCAATAGCAAAGTATATCGAACTGACCAGCAAGGGGCTATACGCTTTAAAGGGTGGAAAAGTTGGAAAATAGAAAGCGTTCGATAGGAAAGATAGATACTATATATTAGTAAAATAAACTAAAAATCTGTTGCATAATAATGATAAAAACGATATAATGAAAACGTATTCAATGTTAATGATATAAAACTATTAAAAATTAGCAAAAATCGTTTAATTAGTTAGTTTATAATCCATTGGTCTTTTTCAGTCCAGTGTATCTGCTAAGAGTGTTCTTAAAAGTATCGGTATGATTGGAATATCTTCTATAGATCTAGTATGAATTTCCATGGATATAGACATACTAACGTTCCGTCATGGTCTCGTTATTACAGCTATTCTGAGTATCCAGTTGGTTCTGGCTGGAACTACGGTCGTTATGAGGTCATAAACTATTACAGCGGAGGCTATTAATTCTTAAAGAGTGAGAAAAAGGAGGGCTAGATATGTTGCAGCTTACTCATGTGACCTTAAAAACGCGACAAGTCATCTTACAAGATGTTGATTTTACATTTGAAAAGGGTAGGATTTATGGTATTCTTGCTATCAATGGTTCTGGAAAGACGACACTGTTCCGCGCCATTAGCAATTTAATTCCTATAAGTAGCGGAAATATTGTAGCCCATCCTTCTTTATTTTATTATGAGAGCGTTGAATGGCTGGATGGAAACTTAAGTGGGATGGACTATCTTCGCCTTATCAAAAACATCTGGAAGTCAGGGCTGAACTTGGGGGATGAAATTGATTACTGGGAAATGTCTGACTATATCAGCCTTCCCATTCGCAAGTATTCCTTAGGCATGAAGCAACGCTTGGTGATTGCCATGTATTTCCTGAGTCAGGCGAAATGCTGGCTCATGGATGAGATTACAAATGGCTTAGATGAGTATTATCGACAGAAGTTTTTTGATAGGCTGGCACAAATCGACAGACAAGAACAGCTGGTTCTTTTAAGTTCCCACTATAAGGAAGAGTTGCTTGATGTCTGCGATAGAGTAGTAACCATTCATCAGGGGCAGATAGAAGAGGTTTAGTTTATGAAAGATGTTAGTCTATTTTTATTAAAAAAAGTTTTCAAAAGTCGCTTAAACTGGATTATCTTAGCTTTATTTGTATCTGGACTCGGTGTTACCTTTTATTTTAATAGTCAGACTGCAAACTCCGTCAGCTTGGAGAGCGAGTTGGAAACCCGTCTTGTAAAAGATGAGAGAGTCATCAATGAATATGAAGAGGAACTCTCCCAAATTTCTGATACCAACTCGGAGGAATACCAGATTGCTAAAAGTAATTTAGAATCGCAAAAAAATCTTTTGACTCAAAAGAAAGAAATTCTGGATTTGTTAAAAGAAGGACGCTGGAAAGAAGCCTACTATTTGCAGTGGCAAGATGAAGAGAAGAATTATGAAGTTATGTCAAATCAACCGACTGCTAGCTCTGACTTTAAAATGGCGGTTGACCGCCAACGAAAGATTTACCAAGCCCTGTATCCCTTGAATATAAAAGCACATACTTTGGAGTTTCCGACCCACGGGATTGATCAGATTGTCTGGATTTTAGAGGCTATCATCCCAAGCTTGTTTGTGGTTGCTATTATTTTTATGCTAACGCAACTATTTGCAGAAAGATATCAAAATCATCTGGATACAGCTCAATTATATCCTTTTTCAAAAGTGGCATTTGCCATGTCCTCCCTTGGAGTTGGAGTGGGCTATGTAACTGTGCTGTTTATCGGAATCAGCGGATTTTCTTTTCTAGTGGGAAGTCTGATAAGTGGTTTTGGACAGTTAGATTATCCCTACCCGATTTATAGCTTAGTGAATCAAGAGGTAACTATTGGAAAGATACAAGATATGTTATTTCCTGGCTTGTTATTAGCTTTCTTAGCCTTTATCGTCATTGTGGAAGTCGTCTACTTGATTACTTACTTTTTCAATCAAAAAATGCCTGTCCTTTTTCTTTCACTCATTGGGATTGTTGGCTTATTGTTTGGCATCCAAACAATTCAGCCTCTTCAAAGGATTGCACATCTGATTCCCTTTACTTACTTGCGTTCAGTGGAGATTTTATCTGGAAGATTACCTAAGCAAATTGATAATGTCAATCTGAATTGGAGCATGGGAATGGTCTTACTTCCTTGCCTGATTATCCTTTTGTTAGTGGGGATTCTATTTATCGAAAGATGGGGCAGTTTACGTAAAAGGGAAGTTTTTAATAGATTCTAGCTTTCCTATAGGGAAGCTAAGGAAAAACTAACATAGAGAGGGAATCAACTTGATTCTCTCTTTTTGATTCGAAAGCCAAGCCAAAATACAAAGCCAAAATATAAACAGAAACTTTTCAAAAAAATAACTTTTTATCTTGACAAGAGCTAGAAAACTTGGTATCATATAAAAGTTGAGAAAAGCAGAAGTGAGAGCTTCTCGCCTTGTGACATTAAGTTGCCTGGCCCTACGGATGAAAAGTTTCTAAGAAACGCTATCATAACGTGCGGGCTTGTATATTTACGAGTCCGCTATTGTTTTTCTCTAATAAAACAAAAGAGGTGAAAACCATAGCAAAGCAAGACTTATTCATCAATGATGAGATTCGTGTACGTGAAGTTCGCTTGATTGGTCTTGAAGGAGAACAGCTAGGCATCAAACCACTCAGTGAAGCGCAAGCTTTGGCTGATAACGCTAATGTTGACCTAGTATTGATTCAACCCCAAGCCAAACCGCCTGTTGCAAAAATTATGGACTACGGTAAGTTCAAATTTGAGTACCAGAAGAAGCAAAAAGAACAACGTAAAAAACAAAGTGTTGTTACTGTGAAAGAAGTTCGTCTAAGTCCAACTATTGACAAGGGTGACTTTGATACAAAACTTCGCAATGCACGCAAATTCCTTGAAAAAGGAAATAAAGTTAAGGTATCTATTCGCTTTAAGGGTCGTATGATTACCCATAAAGAGATTGGTGCAAAAGTTTTAGCCGAGTTTGCTGAAGCAACTCAAGATATTGCCATCATCGAACAACGTGCTAAAATGGATGGACGTCAAATGTTCATGCAATTGGCGCCAGCGACTGACAAAAAATAATTGTCAGAAAGTTAAATAAAGGAGAAAAAATCATGCCAAAACAAAAAACACACCGCGCATCAGCTAAACGTTTCAAACGTACAGGTTCTGGTGGACTTAAACGTTTCCGTGCTTACACTTCTCACCGTTTCCACGGAAAAACTAAGAAACAACGTCGTCATCTTCGTAAAGCATCTATGGTGCATTCAGGAGATTACAAACGTATCAAAGCAATGCTTACTCGCTTGAAATAATAGCTTGACTGTAAGTAAACAATTCTAGGAAATATTTGGAGGAAATAAAACATGGCACGTGTTAAAGGTGGCGTTGTATCACGCAAACGTCGTAAACGTATTCTTAAATTAGCAAAAGGTTACTATGGAGCTAAACACATCTTGTTCCGTACTGCAAAAGAACAAGTAATGAACTCTTACTACTATGCATACCGTGACCGTCGTCAGAAAAAACGTGACTTCCGCAAATTGTGGATCACTCGTATCAACGCGGCAGCTCGTATGAACGGACTTTCATACTCACAATTGATGCATGGTTTGAAATTGGCTGAGATCGAAGTTAACCGTAAAATGCTTGCTGACTTGGCTGTTAACGATGCAGTAGCTTTCACAGCTCTTGCAGATGCAGCTAAAGCAAAACTTGGTAAATAATAACAGATAAGACTGGAACAGGATTGTCCCAGTCTTTTTAAAAATAAAGGAGAAAAATATGGCTTCAAAAATGCTACACACTTGCTTGCGAGTAGAAAATCTTGAAAAATCAATTGCATTTTATCAAGATGCTTTTGGTTTTAAAGAATTGCGTCGCAGAGATTTTCCAGACCATGCCTTTACAATTGTCTATCTAGGACTTGAAGGTGACGACTATGAGTTGGAGTTGACTTATAACTACGATCATGGTCCTTATGTGGTTGGAGATGGGTTTGCCCATATTGCTCTCAGTACACCTGATCTTGAGGCACTTCATCAAGAGCATAGTGCCAAAGGTTATGAAGTTACTGAGCCAAATGGTCTACCAGGAACTGCACCTAACTATTACTTTGTCAAAGACCCTGATGGCTACAAGGTCGAAGTCATTCGTGAAAAATAATCTCGTGAAGTCAAGTAGAATGTTCGTTTTCTACTTGACTTTTTTTAGCTGAAAGAGTATACTAGTGAAAATTTAACCTTTAAGGGGAGTCCAGAGAGACTCACAAGGTGTCAGATAAAAGAATAGTGCAATTTTCTATAGGAGACTTTTTGAGTGTGCTCTCTTCTGTTGTACGATTTTAACTGAGGCCTTGCACTAGCAAGGTCTTTTCTTTGTCTGGTCCCCTTAAAATTTAAGGAGGAAAAGTCATGAATCCCACATGTAAGAAACGGTTGGGTGCGATTCGATTGGAAACCATGAAGGTGGTTGCACAGGAGGAAATAGCGCCAGCAATCTTTGAATTAGTCCTAGAAGGAGAAATGGTTGAAGCCATGCGAGCAGGCCAATTTCTTCATCTGCGTGTGCCTGATGACGCCCATCTTTTGCGTCGTCCTATTTCAATTTCGTCTATTGATAACGTAAAGAAGCAGTGTCACCTCATTTATCGGATTGAAGGGGCTGGGACAGCTATTTTCTCAACCTTAAGTCAGGGAGACACTCTTGATGTGATGGGTCCTCAGGGAAATGGTTTTGACTTGTCTGACCTTGATGAGCAGAGCCAGGTTCTCCTTGTTGGTGGGGGGATTGGTGTTCCACCCTTGCTTGAGGTGGCTAAGGAATTGCACACGCGTGGTGTGAAAGTAGTGACAGTACTTGGTTTTGCTAATAAGGATGCTGTTATTTTAGAGACGGAATTGGCTCAATATGGTCAGGTTTTTGTAACGACAGATGATGGTTCTTATGGTATCAAGGGAAATGTTTCCGTTGTTATCAAGGATTTAGACAATCAATTTGATGCTGTTTACTCATGTGGGGCGCCTGGAATGATGAAGTATATCAATCAAACCTTTTATGACCACCCAAGAGCCTATCTATCTCTGGAATCTCGTATGGCTTGTGGGATGGGGGCTTGCTATGCCTGTGTCCTAAAAGTACCAGAAAGCGAGACGGTCAGCCAACGCGTCTGTGAAGATGGCCCTGTTTTCCGCACAGGAACAGTTATATTATAAGGAGAAAATCATGTCTACAAATCGTTTACAAGTTTCTCTACCTGGTTTGGATTTGAAAAATCCGATTATTCCAGCATCAGGCTGTTTTGGTTTTGGACAAGAGTATGCCAAGTACTATGATTTAGACCTTTTAGGTTCTATTATGATTAAGGCGACAACTCTTGAACCCCGTTTTGGCAATCCAACTCCAAGGGTGGCAGAAACACCTGCTGGCATGCTCAATGCAATCGGTTTGCAAAATCCTGGTTTGGAAGTTGTTTTGGCTGAAAAGTTACCTTGGCTAGAAAGAGAGTATCCAAACCTTCCCATTATCGCCAATGTAGCTGGTTTTTCAAAACAAGAGTATGCAGCTGTTTCTCATGGGATTTCCAAGGCAGCTAATGTAAAGGCTATCGAGCTCAATATTTCTTGCCCCAACGTAGATCACTGTAATCATGGACTTTTGATTGGTCAAGACCCAGATTTGGCTTATGATGTGGTGAAAGCAGCTGTGGAAGCCTCTGATGTGCCAGTTTATGTCAAACTAACCCCTAGTGTGACCGATATTGTCACTGTTGCAAAAGCTGCAGAAGATGCAGGGGCAAGTGGTTTAACCATGATCAATACTCTAGTTGGAATGCGCTTTGACCTCAAAACCAGAAAACCAATCTTGGCTAATGGAACAGGTGGAATGTCTGGTCCAGCAGTATTTCCAGTAGCCCTCAAACTCATCCGCCAAGTCGCCCAAACCACAGACCTGCCAATCATTGGAATGGGGGGAGTGGATTCGGCTGAAGCTGCCCTAGAAATGTATCTATCTGGAGCATCTGCCATTGGAGTTGGAACAGCCAACTTTACTAATCCATATGCCTGCCCTGATATCATCGAAAATTTACCAAAAGTTATGGACAAATACGGCATTAGCAGTCTGGAAGAACTCCGTCAGGAAGTAAAAGAGTCTCTGAGGTAAACTGCAATCAATCTGTTCTTGATTTTTTATTCGTTTGTAATATGAATTTCAGAGAATTTTGGTACAATAAAATAAATAAGAACAGAGGAAGAAGGTTAATGAAGAAAGTAAGATTTATTTTTTTAGCCCTGCTATTTTTCTTAGCTAGTCCAGAGGGTGTAATGGCCAGTGATGGTACTTGGCAAGGAAAACAATACCTGAAAGCAGACGGCAGTCAAGCAGCGAATGAATGGGTTTTTGATGCTCACTATCAATCTTGGTTCTATATAAAAGAAGATGCCAACTATGCTGAAAATGAATGGCTGAAACAAGGTGACGACTATTTTTACCTCAAATCTGGTGGCTATATGGCCAAGTCAGAATGGATAGAAGACAAGGGATCCTTCTATTATCTTGACCAAGATGGAAAGATGAAAAGAAATGCGTGGCTAGGAGCTTCCTATGTCGGTGCTACAGGTGCCAAGGTAATAGAAGACTGGGTCTATGATTCTCAATACGACGCTTGGTTTTATATAAAAGCAGATGGACAACACGCAGAGAAAGAATGGCTTCAAATTAAAGGTAAGGACTATTATTTTAAATCTGGCGGTTATTTGCTGACAAGTCAGTGGATTGATCAGGCTTATGTGAATGCTAGTGGTGCCAAAGTACAGCAAGGTTGGCTTTTTGACAAACAATACCAGTCTTGGTTTTATATCAAAGAAAATGGAAATCATGCTGATAAAGAATGGATTTTCGAAAATGGTCACTATTATTATCTAAAATCCGGTGGCTATATGGCAGCAAATGAATGGATTTGGGATAAGGAATCTTGGTTTTATCTCAAATCTGATGGTAAAATGGCTGAGAAAGAATGGCTATACGATGCTAAAAGTCAAGCCTGGTACTACTTCAAATCTGGTGGCTACATGGCAAAAGATGAATGGATTTGGGATAAAGAGTCATGGTTTTACCTCAAGTCTGATGGGAAAATGACTGAGAAAGAATGGGTCTACGATTCTAAAAGTCAAGCCTGGTACTACTTCAAATCTGGTGGCTACATGGCGAAAAATGAGACAGTAGATGGTTATCAGCTTGGAAGTGATGGTAAATGGCTTGGAGAAAAAGCTACAAACGAAAATGCTGCTTACTATCAAGTAGTTCCTGTCACAGCAAATGTCTATAATGCAGATGGTGAAAAGCTCTCCTATATATCACAAGGTAGTGTTGTCTGGCTAGATAAGGATAGAAAAAGTGATGACAAGCGCCTAGCTATTACTGTTTCTGGTTTGTCAGGATATATGAAAACAGAAGATTTACAAGCACTAGATTCTAGCAAAGACTTTATCCCTTATTATGAGAGTGATGGACATCGTTTTTATCACTATGTGGCTCAGAATGCTAGTATCCCAGTAGCTTCTCATCTTTCTGATATGGAAGTAGGCAAGAAATATTATTCGGCAGATGGGCTGCATTTTGATGGTTTTAACCTTGAAAATCCCTTCCTTTTCAAAGATTTGACAGAGACTACAAACTATAGTGCTGAAGACTTGGATAAGGTATTTAGTCTGTTAAATATTGACAATAGTCTCTTAGAAAATAAGGGAACTACCTTTAAGGAAGCCGAAGAACATTATCATATCAATGCCCTCTACCTCCTTGCTCATAGTGCCTTAGAAAGTGACTGGGGACGAAGTAAAATTGCCAAAGATAAGAATAATTTCTTTGGAATTACAGCCTATGATACGACTCCTTACCTTTCTGCCAAGACATTTGATGATGTTGATAAGGGAATTTTAGGTGCAACCAAATGGATTAAGGAAAATTATATCGATAGGGGCAGAACTTTCCTTGGAAACAAGGCGTCTGGTATGAATGTGGAATATGCCTCAGACCCTTATTGGGGCGAAAAAATTGCTAGTGTGATGATGAAAATCAATGAGAAACTAGGTGGTAAAGATTAGTCCTAATATTGGATATGATTTGAGTATAATACTCAATGAAAATTAAAGAGCAAACTAGGAAACTAGCCGCAGACTGTACTTGAGTACGGCAAGGCGACGTTGACACGGTTTGAATTTGATTTTCGAAGAGTATAAGCTAAAAATCCTGATTTCAAGTAAAATCAGGATTTTTTCATGGATGCGATTTTTTTGGGGTCTGGTGTGACACGGAGGGTCTTTTGCCCTGTGTAAGTGACAAAGCCGGGTTTTCCTCCAGTTGGTTTATTGAGTTTCTTGACTTCAATCATATCTACCTGCACCAGATTTGACAGGCGACCTTGCGAGAAGTAGGCTGCAAGGTCTGCTGCGTCTGTCTTGACTTCATCGGATGGGTCAAGATTGCCTGAGATGACAACGTGGCTTCCAGGAATATCCTTGGCATGGAACCAAAGTTCCTCCTTGCGGGCCATTTTAAAGGTTAGCTCTTCATTTTGCAGGTTATTACGTCCGACATAGATGATGGTTTTACCATCACTGGCCAGATATTGTTCTGGTTTTTTGCGTTTATGGATTTTCTCGCGTTGTCTTCTGCGGATAAAGCCTGTTTGAATCAATTCTTCACGGATTTCAGCGATTTCTTCCAGCCCAGCTTGGTTGAGGACGGTTTCTACACTTTCCAGATAGAGAATGGTTGCCTTGGTTTCCTCAATCAGATCAGTCAAGTATTTGACAGCTTCTTTTAATTTCTGATAACGTTTAAAATAGCGTTGGGCATTCTGGTTGGGAGTCAGAGCCTTATCAAGCGTAATCGTGATAGGTTGGTTGGTATAGTAGTTGTCTAGGATAACCTGGTCTTGGTCGTTAGGCACTTGATGGAGGAAGGTTGTTAGCAATTCCCCTTTTTGACGAAATTCCTCCGCATTGTCTGTCGCTAGTAACTCTTTTTCCTGTTTTTTCAGCTTATGTCGATTTTTTTGAAGTTCATTTTCAACACGACGAATGAGTTCACTGGCTTGCTGTTTGACGCGGTCGCGTTCAGCCTTATCCTTATAGTAGGTGTCCAACAAATCAGAAAGACTGGCAAAAGGCTCTCCCGCCTGATTTGCAAAAGGAACTGGACTGAAGGAAGTCTTAGTCAAGCATGGTTTGGTTTCTTGATTGAAAAAGTTACGGAAAGTAGATAGTTTATCACTAACCAGTATGCTTTCCAATTCATTTGCCGTATCACGTCCCAGACCTTGAAAGAGGTTTTGAAGATTTTTAGCTGTTGTTTCCTGTGTTTGCAGGATTTCAAAGAGTTTCTCGTCCTTGATCGTAAAAGGATTGAGAGATTCCGTACTTGGCGGAGCGATATAGGTCGACCCAGGAAGCAAGGTGCGGTAGCTATTTTGTGAAAAGCCGACGTGTTTAATGACTTCGAGGATTTTGTGGCTACTTTTATCAACCAGTAGAATATTACTGTGTTTCCCCATGATTTCGATAATCAAGGTAGCCTGAATATGGTCCCCAATCTCGTTTTTATTGGAAACTGTCATTTCCACAATACGGTCATTTTCCACTTGCTCAATCGACTCAATCAGGGCCCCCTGCAAATACTTTCTCAAAACCATGATAAAGGTAGAGGGTTGGGCTGGATTTTCAAAAGTCGTTTGGGTCAGCTGAATGCGTCCAAAAACAGGATGGGCAGAAAGGAGCAGGCGATGGCTTTGGCGATTGCTGCGGATTTGCAAGACTAATTCTTGTTCAAAAGGCTGATTGATTTTCTGGATGCGACCATTCACTAACTCTCTTCGCAATTCCTCAACCATGTGGTGTAAAAAAAATCCGTCAAATGACATCGTTCTCTCCTTGTGATTGTACTCCATAGTATTATATCAAAAAGGTAGAATAAAATCATGGAAATGTGGTATAATAAAGCCAAGTAAAGAGAAACGAGAAGCACATGTATATTGAAATGGTAGATGAAACTGGTCAAGTTTCAAAAGAAATCTTGCAACAAACCCAAGAAATTTTGGAATTTGCAGCCCAAAAATTAGGCAAAGAAGACAAGGAGATGGCGGTTACCTTTGTGACCAATGAACGTAGTCATGAACTAAATCTGGAGTACCGTGACACCGACCGTCCGACAGATGTCATCAGCCTTGAGTATAAGCCAGAGTTGGAAATTGCCTTTGACGAAGAGGATTTACTTGAAAATCCAGAATTGGCAGAGATGATGTCTGAGTTTGATGCCTATATTGGGGAGCTGTTCATCTCTATCGATAAGGCTCATGAGCAGGCCGAGGAATATGGCCACAGCTTTGAGCGTGAGATGGGCTTCTTGGCAGTACACGGCTTTTTGCATATCAATGGCTATGATCACTATACTCCGGAAGAAGAAGCGGAGATGTTCGGTTTACAAGAAGAAATTTTGACAGCCTATGGACTCACAAGACAATAAACGAAAATGGAAAAATCGTGACCTGATATCCAGTTTAGAATTTGCCATCACAGGGATTTTTACTGCTATCAAGGAAGAACGCAATATGCGAAAACATGCAGTGACGGCTCTTGTAGTCATTCTTGCAGGTTTTGTTTTTCAGGTGTCACGAATCGAATGGCTCTTTCTCCTATTGAGCATTTTCTTGGTAGTAGCTTTTGAAATTATCAATTCTGCTATTGAAAATGTGGTGGATTTGGCCAGTCACTATCACTTTTCCATGCTGGCTAAAAATGCCAAGGATATGGCGGCTGGCGCGGTATTAGTGGTCTCTCTTTTCGCAGCCTTAACAGGCGCATTGATTTTTCTCCCACGAATCTGGGATTTAATATTTTAAACAGTAAGAGGAAATTATGACTTTTAAATCAGGCTTTGTAGCCATTTTAGGACGTCCTAATGTTGGGAAGTCAACTTTTTTAAATCACGTTATGGGGCAAAAGATTGCCATCATGAGTGACAAGGCGCAGACAACGCGCAATAAAATCATGGGAATTTACACGACTGATAAGGAACAAATCGTCTTTATCGACACACCAGGGATTCACAAACCTAAAACAGCTCTCGGAGATTTCATGGTAGAGTCTGCCTATAGCACCCTTCGTGAAGTGGATACCGTTCTTTTTATGGTGCCTGCTGATGAAGCGCGTGGTAAGGGGGATGATATGATTATCGAGCGTCTCAAGGCTGCTAAGGTTCCTGTTATTCTGGTGGTTAACAAGATTGATAAGGTTCACCCAGACCAGCTTTTGTCTCAGATTGATGATTTTCGTAATCAAATGGACTTTAAGGAAATCGTTCCAATCTCAGCTCTTCAAGGGAATAACGTTTCTCGTCTAGTGGATATTTTGAGTGAAAATCTGGACGAAGGTTTCCAATATTTCCCGTCTGATCAAATCACAGACCATCCAGAGCGTTTCTTGGTTTCAGAAATGGTTCGCGAGAAAGTCTTGCACCTAACTCGTGAAGAGATTCCTCATTCTGTTGCAGTAGTTGTTGACTCTATGAAACGAGATGATGAGACAGACAAGGTTCATATCCGTGCAACCATCATGGTCGAGCGTGATAGCCAAAAAGGGATTATCATCGGTAAAGGTGGTGCTATGCTTAAGAAAATCGGTAGCATGGCTCGTCGTGATATTGAACTCATGCTAGGAGACAAGGTCTTCCTAGAAACATGGGTCAAGGTCAAGAAAAACTGGCGCGATAAAAAGCTAGATTTAGCTGACTTTGGCTATAATGAAAAAGAATACTAAGTAGAGGTGGGCTCATGCCTGCTTCTTGTTTTTACAGAAGGAGGACTTATGCCTGAATTACCTGAGGTTGAAACCGTTCGACGTGGCTTGGAAAAATTGATTTTGGGAAAGAAGATTTCGAGTATAGAAATTCGCTATCCCAAGATGATTAAGACGGATTTTGACGAATTTCAAAAGGAAGTGCCTGGTCAGATTATTGAGTCAATGGGACGTCGTGGTAAATATTTACTTTTCTACCTGACAGACAAGGTCTTGATTTCCCATCTGCGGATGGAGGGCAAGTATTTTTACTATCCGGACCAGGTTCCAGAACGCAAACATGCCCATGTTTTCTTCCAGTTTGAGGATGGTGGCACGCTTGTTTATGAGGATGTACGCAAGTTTGGTACTATGGAACTCTTGGCTCCTGACCTTTTAGACGCCTACTTTCTTTCTAAAAAATTAGGTCCTGAACCAAGCGAACAAGACTTTGATGTGCAGGTCTTTCAAGCTGCCCTATCCAAGTCTAAAAAGCCTATCAAATCCCATCTCCTAGACCAGACTTTGGTAGCTGGACTTGGCAATATCTATGTGGATGAGGTTCTCTGGCGAGCTCAGGTTCATCCAACTAGACCTTCCCAGACTTTGACAGCAGAAGAAGCGACTGCCATTCATGACCAGACCATTGCTGTTTTAGGACAAGCTGTTGAAAAAGGTGGTTCCACCATTCGGACCTATACCAATGCCTTTGGAGAAGATGGAACCATGCAGGATTTTCATCAAGTCTATGACAAGGTTGGTCAAGAATGTGTACGCTGTGGCACCATCATTGAGAAAATCCAACTAGGCGGACGAGGCACCCATTTTTGTTCTCAGTGCCAAAGGAGGAATTGATGGGAAAAATCATTGGAATCACTGGGGGAATTGCCTCTGGTAAGTCAACCGTGACAAATTTTCTAAGAAAGCAAGGCTTTCAAGTAGTGGATGCCGACGCAGTCGTCCACCAACTACAGAAACCTGGTGGTCGTCTGTTTCAGGCTCTAGTCCAGCATTTTGGGCAAGAAATTATCTTAGAAAATGGAGAACTCAATCGCCCTCTCCTAGCTAATCTTATCTTTTCAAGTCCTGAAGAACGAGAATGGTCTAAGGAAATCCAAGGAGAGATTATCCGTGAGGAACTAGCTACATTAAGAGACCAATTGGCTCAGACAGAAGAGATTTTCTTCGTGGATATTCCCCTACTTTTTGAGCAGGACTACAGTGCTTGGTTTGATGAGACGTGGCTGGTCTATGTGGATCGAGATGTCCAAGTAGAACGTCTAATGAAAAGAGACCACTTGTCCAAAGATGAAGCTGAGTCTCGTCTGGCAGCCCAGTGGCCTTTAGAGAAAAAGAAAGATTTGGCCAGCCAAATTCTTGATAATAATGGGAATCAGGACCTGCTTCTTACTCAGGTGGTCTCCCTGCTTGAGGGAGGTAAGCAAGATGACAGAGATTAACTGGAAGGATAATCTGCGCATTGCCTGGTTTGGTAATTTTCTGACTGGAGCCAGTATTTCCTTAGTTGTGCCTTTTATGCCCATCTTTGTGGAAAATCTAGGTGTAGGGAGTGATCAAGCTGCTTTTTATGCAGGCTTAGCTATTTCTGTCTCTGCTATTTCTGCGGCGCTCTTTTCTCCTATCTGGGGCATCCTTGCTGACAAATACGGACGAAAACCCATGATGATTCGGGCTGGTCTGGCCATGACTATCACTATGGGAGGCTTGGCCTTTGTCCCAAATATCTATTGGTTAATCTTTCTTCGTTTACTGAATGGTGTATTTGCGGGTTTTGTTCCTAATGCCACAGCTTTGATAGCCAGTCAAGTTCCCAAGGAGAAATCAGGCTCTGCCTTAGGTACTTTGTCTACAGGCGTAGTTGCAGGTACTCTAACTGGTCCCTTTATCGGGGGATTTATCGCAGAATTATTTGGCATCCGTACAGTTTTCTTACTGGTTGGTAGTTTTCTATTTTTAGCTGCTGTTTTGACTATTTGCTTTATTAAGGAAGATTTTCAACCAGTAGCCAAGGAAAAGGCCATCCCAACAAAGGAATTATTTACATCAGTTAAATACCCCTATCTTTTGCTCAATCTCTTTCTAACCAGTTTTGTCATCCAATTTTCAGCCCAATCAATCGGTCCTATCTTAGCTCTGTATGTGCGCGACTTAGGCCAGACAGAGAATCTTCTTTTTGTATCTGGTTTGATTGTATCCAGTATGGGCTTTTCCAGTATGATGAGTGCAGGAGTCATGGGAAAGCTAGGTGACAAGGTGGGCAACCATCGCCTCTTGGTTGTAGCCCAGTTTTATTCAGTTATCATCTATCTCCTCTGTGCCAATGCCTCTAGCCCCCTCCAACTAGGACTCTATCGTTTCCTCTTTGGCTTGGGAACTGGTGCGCTGATACCTGGGGTCAATGCCCTTCTCAGCAAGATGACGCCCAAAGCTGGTATTTCGAGGGTCTTTGCCTTCAATCAGGTATTCTTTTATCTGGGAGGTGTCGTTGGGCCCATGTCAGGTTCTGCAGTAGCAGGTCAATTTGGCTACCATGCAGTATTTTATGCGACAAGCCTTTGTGTTGCCTTTAGTTGTCTCTTTAACCTTCTTCAATTTCGAACATTATTAAAAGTAAAGGAAATCTAGTGCGAGTAAAAATTAATCTCAAATGCTCCTCTTGTGGCAGTATCAATTACCTAACCAGTAAAAATTCAAAAACCCATCCAGACAAGATTGAGGTTTTAAAGTATTGTCCCAAGGAAAGAAAAGTAACCCTACATCTTGAATCTAAGTAGATTTTATGGTAAAATAATAGGGATTTTAAGGAGTTTGATATGTATAACCTATTATTAACCATTTTATTAGTATTATCTGTTGTGATTGTGATTGCGATTTTCATGCAACCAACCAAAAACCAATCCAGCAATGTATTTGATGCCAGCTCAGGTGATTTGTTTGAACGCAGTAAAGCACGCGGTTTCGAGGCTGTAATGCAGCGTTTGACAGGGATTTTAGTCTTTTTCTGGCTAGCCATTGCCTTAGCATTGACGGTATTATCAAGTAGATAAGAAAATAATGGGCAGGACTAGGTCTTTGCCTCTTTTTATTTTTAAAAGATATTTGAGAAGGTTTTGCAGTAAAAGAAAATTAAAAATCTAGAAAGAAAATATGAAAGATAGAATAAAAGAATATTTACAAGACAAGGGAAAGGTAACTGTCAATGACTTGGCTCAGGCTTTGGGAAAAGATGGCTCCAAGGATTTTCGTGAGTTGATTAAAACCTTGTCCCTAATGGAAAGAAAGCACCAGATACGCTTTGAAGAAGATGGCAGTCTGACCTTGGAAGTCAAGAAAAAACATGAGATTACCCTCAAGGGGATTTTTCATGCCCATAAAAATGGCTTTGGCTTTGTCAGTCTGGAAGGCGAGGAGGACGACCTTTTTGTAGGGAAAAACGATGTCAACTATGCTATTGATGGTGATACCGTTGAGGTAGTGATTAAGAAAGTAGCTGACCGCAACAAGGGAACAGCTGCCGAAGCCAAAATTATTGATATCTTAGAACACAGTTTGACAACTGTTGTCGGGCAAATCGTTCTGGATCAGGAAAAACCCAAGTATGCAGGTTACATCCGTTCGAAAAATCAGAAAATCAGTCAACCAATTTATGTTAAGAAACCAGCTCTTAAACTAGAAGGAACAGAAGTTCTCAAGGTCTTTATCGACAAATACCCAAGCAAGAAACATGATTTCTTTGTCGCTAGCGTCCTCGATGTGGTGGGGCATTCAACGGATGTCGGAATTGATGTCCTTGAGGTTTTGGAGTCTATGGACATTGTATCCGAGTTTCCAGAAGCTGTTGTCAAGGAAGCAGAAAGTGTGCCTGATGCTCCATCTGAAAAAGATATGGAAGGTCGTCTGGATCTAAGAGATGAGATTACCTTTACCATTGACGGTGCAGATGCCAAGGACTTGGACGATGCGGTGCATATCAAGGCAGTGAAAAATGGCAATCTGGAACTCGGAGTTCACATTGCAGATGTTTCCTACTATGTGACCGAGGGTTCTGCCCTGAACAAGGAAGCCCTTAACCGCGCAACTTCTGTCTATGTGACAGACCGTGTGGTCCCAATGCTTCCAGAACGACTGTCTAATGGAATTTGCTCCCTCAATCCTCAAGTTGACCGCCTGACCCAGTCAGCCATTATGGAGATTGATAAACATGGTCATGTGGTCAACTACACCATCACACAAACAGTAATAAAGACAAGCTTCCGTATGACCTATAGTGATGTCAATGATATCCTAGCTGGCGACGAGGAAAAGCGACAAGAATATCAGAAAATTGTTCCTAGTATCGAACTTATGGCCAAGCTTCATGACACTTTAGAAAACATGCGTGTGAAACGTGGTGCCCTCAATTTTGATACCAATGAAGCTAAGATTTTAGTTGATAAACAAGGCAAGCCTGTTGATATCGTTCTTCGTCAGCGTGGTGTTGCCGAGCGCATGATTGAGTCCTTTATGCTGATGGCCAATGAAACAGTTGCTGAGCATTTTAGCAAGCTGGATTTGCCTTTTATTTATCGTATCCATGAGGAGCCAAAGGCTGAAAAGGTTCAGAAGTTTATTGATTATGCTTCAAGTTTTGGCTTGCGAATTTACGGGACTGCCAGTGAGATTAGCCAGGAGGCCCTTCAAGACATCATGCGTGCTGTTGAGGGAGAACCTTATGCGGATGTCTTGTCTATGATGCTTCTTCGCTCCATGCAGCAGGCTCGCTATTCGGAGCACAATCACGGCCACTATGGACTAGCGGCTGACTATTACACTCACTTTACTAGTCCGATTCGTCGTTATCCGGACCT
Organism: Streptococcus sp. 1453; assembly: GCF_013276955.1. NCBI lineage: Bacteria > Bacillati > Bacillota > Bacilli > Lactobacillales > Streptococcaceae > Streptococcus > Streptococcus sp. 1453. The sequence continues at coordinate 16,855 of NZ_VMLZ01000012.1, read as the reverse complement.
CCTTGTTCACCGTATGATTCGGGACTACGGCCGTTCTAAGGAAATAGCCGAGCATTTTGAGCAAGTGATCCCAGAGATTGCGACCCAGTCTTCCAACCGTGAGCGTCGTGCTATTGAGGCTGAGCGTGAAGTCGAAGCCATGAAAAAGGCTGAGTACATGGAAGAATACGTGGGTGAAGAGTATGATGCAGTTGTATCAAGTATTGTCAAATTCGGTCTCTTTGTCGAATTGCCAAATACAGTTGAAGGCTTGATTCACATCACAAATTTACCTGAATTCTATCATTTCAATGAGCGGGATTTGACTCTTCGTGGGGAGAAATCAGGAACAACCTTCCGTGTAGGTCAGCAAATCCGTATCCGAGTTGAAAGAGCGGATAAGATGACTGGTGAAATCGACTTCTCTTATATTCCAAGTGAGTTTGATGTGATTGAAAAAGGCTTGAAACAGTCTAGTCGTAGTGACAGAGGGCGTGGTTCAAGTCGTCGTTCAGATAAGAAGGAAGACAAGAGAAAATCAGGACGCTCAAATGATAAGCGCAAGCATTCACAAAAAGACAAGAAGAAAAAAGGAAAGAAACCTTTTTATAAGGAAGTAGCTAAGAAAGGAGCCAAGCATGGCAAAGGGCGAGGGAAAGGTCGTCGCACAAAATAAAAAGGCGCGTCACGACTATACAATCGTAGATACGCTAGAGGCAGGGATGGTCCTGACTGGAACTGAAATCAAGAGTGTACGAGCTGCTCGAATTAATCTCAAGGATGGCTTTGCCCAAGTAAAAAATGGGGAGGTATGGCTGAGCAATGTTCATATCGCGCCTTACGAAGAGGGCAATATCTGGAACCAAGAACCAGAACGCCGTCGTAAACTCCTGCTCCATAAAAAGCAAATCCAAAAATTGGAACAAGAGACTAAAGGGACAGGAATGACGCTGGTTCCTCTTAAAGTCTATATCAAAGATGGTTATGCCAAGCTCCTTTTAGGACTTGCTAAAGGGAAGCATGACTATGACAAACGGGAGTCTATCAAACGACGTGAGCAAAACCGCGACATTGCGCGCGTGATGAAAGCAGTTAATCAGCGATAAAAAGAGGAATGAAGATGGAAAAACTAGTTGCCTATAAACGCATGCCTTTGTGGAATAAACAAACTATGCCTGAAGCTGTTCAGCAAAAGCACAATACCAAGCTTGGGACTTGGGGGAAAATTACTGTCTTGAAGGGTGCTCTAAAGTTTATTGAGTTAACAGAAGATGGTGAGGTTCTAGCTGAGCACCTCTTTGAAGCAGGGGCTGACAATCCCATGGCTCAACCACAAGCCTGGCACCGAGTGGAGGCTGTAACAGACGATGTAGAATGGTATTTAGAATTTTATTGTAAACCTGAGGATTATTTCCCTAAGAAATACAATACCAATCCTGTTCATTCAGAGGTCTTAGAGGCTATGCAGACAGTAAAACCAGGGAAAGCCTTGGATTTGGGCTGTGGTCAGGGCCGTAATTCCCTCTTTCTTGCACAAAATGGTTTTGATGTGACAGCTGTAGATCAAAATGAATTGGCTCTTGAAATCTTGCAAAGCATTGTGGAACAGGAAGACCTGGATATGTCTGTTGGTCTTTACGATATCAATTCAGCTAGCATTGGACAAGAATATGATTTTATCGTATCAACTGTTGTTTTGATGTTTTTGCAAGCAGACCGTATTCCTGAAATTATCAAAAATATGCAGGAAAAAACCACTGTTGGTGGCTATAATCTTATCGTTTGTGCTATGGATACGGAAGATTACCCTTGCTCTGTGAACTTCCCATTTACCTTTAAAGAAGGGGAACTGGTAGACTATTACAAGGACTGGGAATTGGTCAAGTACAATGAAAATCCAGGCCATTTGCACCGTCGCGATGAGAATGGCAATCGTATTCAACTACGCTTTGCGACCATGCTAGCCAAGAAAATCAAGTAAATATGTATGAAGATTAGGAATTTTCCTGATCTTTTTTCTTTTTTACGAATAATATAGAAAAGGAGGGAAATCATGTTTGTTGCGAGAGATGCTAGGGGAGAATTGGTAAATGTGTTAGAGGATAAGCTTGAGAAGCAAGCATACACCTGCCCAGCTTGTGGAGGTCAGCTCCGTTTGCGGCAAGGACCAAGTGTCCGGACCCATTTTGCCCATAAATCCCTAAAAGACTGTGATTTTTCCTCTGAAAATGAAAGTCCAGAACACCTGGCAAATAAAGAATCCCTTTATCACTGGTTGAAAACAGAGGCTGAGGTGCAATTAGAATACCCTCTTCCAGAGCTTAAACAGATTGCGGATGTGTTTGTAAATGGCAATCTAGCTCTAGAAGTTCAGTGTAGTCCTTTGCCACAAAAAGTTCTTAAAGAGCGCAGTGAGGGCTATCGTAGTCATGGTTACCAAGTATTGTGGTTGCTGGGAGAAAAACTGTGGCTCAAGGAGCGTTTGACTCGTCTGCAACAAGGTTTTCTATATTTCAGTCAAAACATGGGCTTTTATGTTTGGGAAATAGACAAGGAAAAACAGCTTTTAAGACTCAAATACCTGATTCACCAAGACCTCCGCGGTAAACTCCATTATCAAATCAAGGAATTTCCCTATGGTCACGGTAGTCTACTGGAGATATTACGTCTTCCCTATAAGAAACAAAAAATATCTCATTTTACAGTTTCTCAGGATAAGGACATCTGTCGCTATATCCGGCAACAACTCTATTATCAAAATCCTATTTGGATGAAAGAACAAGCAGAAGCCTATCAAAAGGGGGAAAATCTCCTGACTTATGGGCTAAAAGAATGGTATCCACAAATTCGACTATTAGTAGGTGAGTTTTGCCAAATTGAACAAGATTTGACCAGCTATTATCAGTATTTTCAAACCTATTATCAAGAAAATCCTCAAAATGATTGGCAAAAGCTCTATCCACCAGCCTTTTATCAGCAATATTTCTTGAAAAATATGGTAAAATAGAAAGGATGGAGGAATCTAATGGTATTACAAAGACATGAAATAAATGAAAAAGATACATGGGATCTATCAACGATCTACCTAACTGACCAGGCTTGGGAAGAAGCCTTAAAAAATTTAACAGAACAATTGGAGACAGTAGCCCAGTATGAAGGCCATCTCCTGGATAGTGCGGATAGCCTACTGGAAATTACTGAATTTTCTCTTGAAATGGAACGCCAAATGGAGAAACTTTACGTTTATGCTCATATGAAAAATGACCAGGACACACGTGAAGCCAAGTACCAAGAGTACTATGCCAAAGCAATGACTCTCTACAGCCAGATAGACCAAGCCTTTTCATTCTATGAGCCTGAATTTATGGAAATTAGTGAAAAGCAGTATGCTGACTTTTTAGAGGCTCAGCCAAAATTGCAGGTTTATCAACACTATTTTGACAAGCTTTTGCAAGGCAAGGATCACGTTCTTTCACAACGCGAAGAAGAATTATTGGCTGGCGCTGGAGAAATCTTTGGTTCGGCAAGTGAAACCTTCGCTATCTTGGACAATGCGGATATTGTGTTTCCTTATGTTCTTGACGATGATGGTAAGGAAGTGCAGCTCTCTCATGGGACTTACACACGTTTGATGGAGTCTAAAAACCGTGAGGTTCGCCGTGGGGCCTACCAAGCTCTTTATGCGACTTATCAACAATTCCAACATACTTATGCCAAAACCTTGCAAACCAATGTTAAGGTGCAAAACTACCGTGCAAAGGTTCGCAACTACAAGAGTGCTCGTCATGCAGCCCTAGCGGCGAATTTTGTTCCAGAAAGTGTTTATGACAATTTGGTAGCAGCAGTTCGCAAGCATTTGCCACTCTTGCATCGATACCTTGAACTTCGTTCAAAAATCTTGGGAATTTCAGATCTCAAGATGTACGATGTCTACACACCACTTTCATCTGTTGAATATAGTTTTACCTACCAAGAAGCCTTGAAAAAGGCAGAAGATGCCTTGGCAGTCTTGGGTGAGGATTACTTGAGCCGTGTTAAACGTGCCTTCAGTGAGCGTTGGATTGATGTTTATGAAAATCAAGGCAAGCGTTCAGGGGCTTACTCTGGTGGTTCTTACGATACAAATGCCTTTATGCTTCTTAACTGGCAGGACAATCTGGACAATCTCTTTACTCTTGTTCATGAAACAGGTCACAGTATGCATTCTAGCTATACTCGCGAGACTCAGCCTTATGTTTACGGAGATTATTCGATCTTCTTGGCTGAGATTGCCTCAACGACCAATGAAAATATTTTGACGGAGAAATTATTGGAAGAAGTGGAAGACGACGCAACGCGCTTTGCTATTCTCAATAACTTCTTAGACGGTTTCCGTGGAACAGTTTTCCGCCAAACTCAATTTGCTGAGTTTGAACACGCTATTCACCAAGCAGACCAAAATGGTGAAGTTTTGACAAGCGATTTCCTAAATAAACTCTACGCAGACTTGAACCAAGAGTATTATGGTTTGAGTAAGGAAGACAATCCTGAAATCCAATACGAGTGGGCTCGCATTCCACACTTCTACTATAACTACTATGTATATCAATATTCAACTGGCTTTGCGGCCGCCTCAGCCTTGGCTGAAAAAATTGTCCATGGTAGTCAAGAAGACCGTGACCGCTATATCGACTACCTCAAGGCAGGTAAGTCTGACTATCCACTTAATGTCATGAGAAAAGCTGGTGTTGATATGGAGAAGGAAGACTATCTAAACGACGCCTTTGCAGTCTTTGAACGTCGTTTGAATGAGTTTGAAGCCCTTGTTGAAAAATTGGGATTGGCATAAGATGGTTGAATCATATAGTAAAAATGCCAACCATAACATGCGTCGCCCTGTCGTCAAGGAAGAAATTGTAGACTTGATGCGTCAGCGCCAAAAGCAAGTCACAGGTTCCTTGAAAGAATTGGAAGACTTTGCCCGCAAGGAAAATATTCCTATTATTCCCCATGAAACGGTAGCTTATTTCCGTTTTCTCATGGAAACCATGCAACCTAAAAACATTCTGGAAATTGGGACGGCTATCGGTTTTTCTGCCCTCTTGATGGCAGAACATGCGCCAAATGCCAAGATTACAACTATTGATCGCAATCCAGAAATGATTGGTTTTGCCAAGGAAAATTTTGCCCAGTTTGACATTCGCAAGCAAATCACACTCCTAGAAGGAGATGCGGTAGATGTCTTATCTACCTTGACAGAGTCTTATGATTTCGTCTTTATGGACTCTGCCAAGTCTAAATACATCGTTTTTCTGCCAGAAATCCTCAAACATTTGGAAGTTGGAGGTGTGGTTGTCTTGGATGATATTTTTCAAGGTGGTGATGTTGCCAAGGACATTATGGAAGTTCGGCGTGGTCAGCGAACTATTTACAGAGGACTTCAAAGACTATTTGATGCAACCTTAGACAATCCAGGCCTCACCGCAACATTAGTACCTCTGGGTGACGGCATTCTCATGCTTCGTAAAAATGTAGCAGATGTTCAATTGCCTGACAGCGAATGATTTTCAGAAAAATTTAAGAAAATATAGTAAAATAGATAGAGTAACACTTATCTCAAAGGAGTAGACATGAAGAAAAAACTATTGGCAGGTGCCATTACACTATTATCAGTAGCAACTTTAGTAGCTTGTTCGAAAGGTTCAGAAGGGGCAGACCTTATCAGCATGAAAGGGGATGTCATCACAGAACATCAATTTTATGAGCAAGTGAAAAGCAACCCTTCAGCCCAACAAGTCTTGTTAAATATGACCATCCAAAAAGTTTTTGAAAAACAATATGGCTCAGAGCTTGATGATAAAGAGGTTGATGATACTATTGCCGAAGAAGAAAAACAATATGGCGAAAACTACCAACGTGTCTTGTCACAAGCAGGTATGACTCTTGAAACACGTAAAGCTCAAATTCGTACAAGTAAATTAGTTGAGTTGGCAGTTAAGAAGGCAGCAGAAGCTGAATTGACAGATGATGCTTATAAGAAGGCCTTTGACGAATACACTCCAGATGTAACGGTTCAAATCATCCGTCTTGATAATGAAGATAAGGCTAAAGAAGTTCTCGAAAAAGCCAAGGCAGAAGGTGCTGATTTTGCTCAATTAGCCAAAGATAACTCAACTGATGAGAAAACTAAAGCAAATGGTGGAGAAATCACCTTTGATTCTGCTTCAACGGAAGTACCTGAGCAAGTCAAGAAAGCCGCTTTCGCTTTAGATGTAAATGGCATTTCTGATGTGATTACAGCAACTGGAACACAAGCTTACAGTAGCCAATATTACATTGTAAAACTCATTAAGAAAACAGAAAAATCATCTAATATTGATGACTACAAAGAAAAATTAAAAACTGTTATCTTGACTCAAAAACAAAATGATTCAACATTTGTTCAAAGCATTATCGGAAAAGAATTGCAAGCAGCCAATATCAAGGTTAAAGACCAAGCCTTCCAAAATATCTTTACACAATATATCGGTGGCGGAGATTCAAGCTCAAGCAGTTCATCAAAAGAATAGTCCAAATCAATAAGTCAGGGAAAAAACTCGACTTCAGGAAAAAATGAAGTAAATCTTCCCACAATAAAACGCATAGTACAAGGTTTTCAATACCTGATATTATGCGTTTTTTGATTTTAAAGACTTTTTGACTAGCCCCATTTTTTAACTTAATACTCAGTGAAAAGCAAAGATTAAACTAGGAAGCTAGCTGTAGGCTGCTCAAAGAACAGCTTTGAGGTTGCAGATAAGACTTATGAGGTCACCAACATATATAATGTGAAGCTGACGTGGTTTGAATAGATTTTAGAAGAGTATGAGTCTGGAAGTTTTAATGGATAATGCAAGATTCCATAGAATGGGTAAGCTAGAGTTCTTATGTGAAGAGTTTGGGCATAAACTTTTACCTCTTCCTCCCTACTCATCTTATACTCAATGAAAATCAAAGAGCAAACTAGGAAACTAGCCGCAGGCTGTACTTGAGTACAGCAAGGCGACGTTGACGCGGTTTGAAGAGATTTTCGAAGAGTATTAGTATAGAAAAGTGAATCTGAACTAGTACATCACTGCTTCTAAAACATTCTTATAAATTGATTTAAATTCTCAAATCACATTATTCAGTTCTTATTTCATTTTGCTCTACAATCCTGTTGAGAAGACACGTTTTCATAGTAAAAAGGTATTGGCAAGTTGCAATACCTTTTTACGAGGCTCTTTTGTCTTATTTTTGTTTCAACTGACTATATCTCCTATTGTTCTAGTTCAGAAGGCTAGGCTATAATTATGATTGATAGGAAGTATCATTCCAAGTATCGAGAGTAAATGTTTCAAAATCATGGGTTTCTATAATGGTTAGGCTGGCATTTGCTAGACCGCCATCTTTACGAAGAAGTGGTTCTTTATAACCTAGAAGAGTACGAAGACTGGCAGTAAGATTGGCGCCGTGTCCGACAATTAGAATACGCTCAGCTGGACTATCTTTTAATGATTTGATAAATTGGATAGTTCGTTGTGTTGTGCTATAGAGGGATTCGGCTCCAAACATTTGAGTGTCAAATTGAGCAAGATTTGAACGAAAAGCCTGGATTTGTTGTGGATAAATAGCTTCCAAGGTTGCAATTTTCAAACCTTCTAATTTACCCAGCTGCCATTCACGGAGATTCGGAACACTTTCTAAAGGACAGGGGGTCCTGAGTTGACTTTGGATAATCTCAGCAGATTTGACCGCTCGAGGTAAATCACTTGAATAAATCTGATTAAAAGGAACATCCTTGAGATACTGGCCAAGTTGTTTTAGGGTTTCAATGGATTCAGGAAGAAGGGGAGAATCTCCACTAGCACCTTGAAAACGCCCTTCTTGGTTCCAGACGGTACGACCGTGGCGGACAAAGTAGAGTTTCATTACTTGCTGTCCTCCAAAATATCGGCAAAGTCTGCCTTTACAAAGCTAGCCAAGTCTTGTGGCGCGACGATAATGCTGTGACCAACTTCCCCAGCAGAGACAATCATTTGATCCAAGTCTAGGGCAATTTTATCGATAAAAATGGGATAATTGTGTTTCTGACGAATGCCGACAGGATTATTGGCTCCATGAATGTAGCCAGTTGTTTTTTCCAAGTCCTTTTGCGGAATCATGCTCACTTTTTTATTGCCAGAAATTTTAGCTAGTTTCTTTTCAGACAAGTGCTGAGTGATAGGTACAATTCCGATAATCGGTCCTGTCTTGTCTCCCAAAAGAGCCAAGGTTTTGAAAATCTGGTCTCGCTCATAACCTTGAGGAAGCTCTCCTTCCAGAGCATTGATTTGAATCCCTTGATGTGGGATACCTGCTTTAGACAGGATTTGTTCTACTAATGTTTTTTTGACTTTTACTTTTTTTGCCATTATTTATACTTATCCTCCAATTGACTCATCCAAATACCAAGCCAGATTCCCAAGGCAAAGAAGAAGGCGATGATGACATAGCCAACAAGTGAAAGGCCTGTGTATTGGATGCTTTCAGAGTTTCCTGCATTTGGAATCAAGATCAAAAGAGTACTTGATAGGACGATACCGATGATGAAATGATAGACGCGTGAGTGGTAGTTATTTAAGGCATAATCCATCATTTTTGAAAAAACGATGAGAGTGGCACCTGCCCCGATTCCAATCGGGAAGAAGGTTCCCAAAAGGTCAAAGGTTTTGAAACCAGTCAACATAGGAGCATAGAGGCCCAAAATCAAAAGTAGATTTGATGGACTGAGGCCAGGCACCAATACGCCAAGAGCCAGCAGTGCACCTGCTAGGACCAAATTAAGAAAGCTAGCACTTAAGGTTCCAACGACAAAATTTAAGGCATAGAGTCCTAATCCAGAAATGATAAAGGTTATCCAGAACCAAGCTAAATCAATCTTGTCTCGGTCAGATTCTCGAGTTGATTCCTTGAGGAGGCTAGGAACCGTACCAATGATGGCACCCGCAAAGCTCCATAAGACAAAGACCTGATAATTTTCAAGCAGGTATTCAATCGGGTAAGAAAATAAGCCGATTCCCAGAAGCATACCAATCGCAACTGGAATAAAGTACAAAACATTTTCTTTAAAGTCTTTAAAGGGATGGGCCAGAAAGCCAATCATCCGTTCGTAAATTCCTAAGATTGCTGCTAGAACCCCTCCGGAAATTCCCGGTAAGATAAATCCAAGAGCAATCACAATCCCTTTAATAAGGCGTGCTAACCATGAGAGCATATAGTTCCTCCAACTATTTCTATTTCAAAAAATCCTTACTATATTGTATCACAATCAAACACAAAAAGAAAAAGCAAATGCTAAACAAATGCTTTTAAGGTTTTAAAAAGAGTTTTCTAAAGGTTTCTTCTTTGTTTTTTAAGGGAGAGATGACGTTGATATCCAAATTGTGGTCAAAGCCGGCAATTTTCCCTTTAGATGTGTATTGGTGGATGTCATAATCTAAATCAGTTTTAGGACTGCTCTCCAAAAATCCTGAGTTTGAGCCGTAGGACGGAATCCAAACAGAGGTAAACTTGCCTGTATCAATACTGTGTTCTTCCATGAAGTAGACCCCAACGTAGATTCCGATGTTTTTAGCACCTAGTGATGCTAGTTTTGCTCGAAAGGCTTCAACACCCTCGTTCATATTGGACATGGTTTTGTCTTCTACGTCTAGCCAATAGTAACTAGGGCTGTAAGGAGAGGCAGCATTGTAGAAAACTTCAGCGGCTTTTTCCATTTCTTGGACACTTTTTCCAGCTACATAAGCGTAGACCCCAACGGGGACATTCCGCTTTTGAAGTTCAGTGATATGACTCTTATAGGCCTTGTCTATTCCATTGATAAAGGAAGCATCATTTTCTTTTGTCGTTTGAGCACCGCTGTGAACACGAACAATAGCGCCTGAAATATTTTGTGAGAGGGCGTCATAGTTGATTTCCTCAGGACGCTGCCAGCCAGAGAGGTCAATAATCGGTTTGTCTAAGTGTTTCAAAGCCTGTGCTTCAATCTGCGCTATGTTGGATTTTGTTTTAAACGATTGGTTGTCATTAAGTGGGCGATTGATGATTAAAATGAAAATTATGATCCCAAAAAAACCAAATAAAATAAGTGGATGAATTTGTTTTCTCATATCTTATAATTCTACCCTAAAAATCAAAAAAAATCAAAAAAATGGGTTAAGGAAAGGACTTTGGAGCATTTTTTCATTCAAGGGCGCGGAATGATTTGAAATATGGTATAATAAAAGGGAATTTCTACAGAAAAGAGAAGATTATGTCAAATTTTGCCATTATTTTAGCAGCGGGTAAAGGGACTCGCATGAAATCTGATTTGCCAAAAGTGTTGCACAAGGTTGCGGGTATTTCTATGTTGGAACATGTTTTCCGTAGTGTGGGAGCTATCCAACCTGAAAAGACAGTAACAGTTGTGGGACACAAGGCAGAATTGGTTGAACAGGTCTTGGCTGGACAGACAGAATTTGTGACTCAATCTGAACAATTGGGTACAGGTCATGCGGTTATGATGACAGAGCCTATCTTAGAAGGTTTGTCAGGGCACACCTTGGTCATCGCAGGAGATACTCCTTTAATCACTGGTGAAAGCTTGAAAAACTTGATTGATTTCCACATCAATCATAAAAATGTGGCCACTATCTTGACTGCTGAAACGGATAATCCTTTTGGCTATGGACGAATTGTTCGTAATGACAATGCTGAGGTTCTTCGCATTGTGGAGCAGAAAGATGCCACAGATTTTGAAAAGCAAATCAAGGAAATCAACACTGGAACTTACGTTTTTGACAACGAGCGTTTATTTGAGGCTTTGAAAAATATCAATACCAATAATGCTCAAGGCGAATACTATATTACAGATGTCATTGGCATTTTCCGTGAAGCTGGTGAAAAAGTTGGCGCTTATACTTTGAAAGATTTTGATGAAAGTCTTGGTGTAAATGACCGTGTGGCTCTTGCGACAGCTGAGTCAGTTATGCGTCGCCGCATCAATCACCAACACATGGTCAATGGGGTTAGCTTTGTCAACCCAGAAGCAACTTATATCGATATTGATGTTGAGATTGCTCCTGAAGTTCAAATCGAAGCCAATGTTACCTTGAAGGGGCAAACGAAAATTGGTGCTGAGACTGTTTTGACAAACGGTACTTATGTAGTGGACAGCACTGTCGGAGCAGGAGCGATCATTACCAATTCTATGATTGAGGAAAGTAGTGTTGCGGACGGTGTAACAGTCGGTCCTTACGCCCACATTCGTCCAGGTTCAAGTCTGGGTGCCCAAGTTCATATTGGAAACTTTGTTGAGGTGAAAGGTTCTTCAATTGGCGAGAATACCAAGGCTGGTCATTTGACTTATATCGGAAACTGTGAAGTGGGTAGCAAGGTTAATTTTGGTGCAGGAACCATTACAGTCAACTATGACGGTAAAAACAAATACAAGACAGTCATCGGTAACAATGTCTTCGTTGGTTCAAATTCAACCATTATTGCGCCAGTTGAGTTAGGTGACAATTCCCTCGTTGGAGCTGGTTCAACTATTACTAAAGACGTGCCAGCAGATGCGATTGCGATTGGTCGCGGTCGTCAGGTCAATAAAGACGAATATGCAACACGCCTTCCTCATCATCCTAAGAATCAGTAGGAGCCTATCATGGAATTTGAAGAAAAAACGCTTAGCCGAAAAGAAATCTATCAAGGACCAATATTTAAACTGGTTCAAGATCAGGTTGAATTACCAGAAGGTAAAGGAACTGCTCAACGGGATTTGATTTTCCACAATGGAGCTGTCTGTGTTTTAGCTGTAACCGATGAGCAAAAACTCATCTTGGTCAAGCAGTACCGTAAGGCTATCGAGGCTGTCTCTTACGAAATTCCAGCTGGAAAATTGGAAGTAGGAGAAAATACAGACCCTGTAGCAGCAGCTCTTCGTGAATTAGAGGAAGAAACAGCCTATACAGGGAAATTAGAACTCTTGTACGATTTTTATTCAGCTATTGGCTTTTGTAATGAGAAGTTAAAACTATACCTAGCTAGCGATTTGAAAAAGGTGGAAAATCCACGTCCGCAGGATGAAGATGAGACCTTGGAAGTCCTTGAAGTGAGCTTAGAAGAAGCCAAGGAATTGATCCAATCAGGTCATATTTGTGATGCCAAGACAATTATGGCTGTTCAGTATTGGGAATTGCACAAAAAATAGAGGAGGTCAGTATGGGTAAACCTTTATTAACGGATGAAATGATTGAAAGAGCTAATAGAGGCGAAAAAATTTCAGGTTCCCCTTTGCTAGATGATGAGGAGACTAAGATTTTACCAACCTCTTCTTCCCGTTTTGGTTATGCCAATCCTAAGAATCATGGTTTTAGCCAGGAAACCTTGAAGATTCAGGTCGAACCGTCTATTCATAAAAGCCGTCGCATTGAAAATACCAAGAGAAATGTCTTCAATTCTAAGTTAAATAAGATTTTATTTGCAGTCATCTTTCTCTTGATTTTGCTTGTCTTAGCAATGAAACTTTTGTAATAGAAAAGGAATTGAAATGAAAATAGGAATTATTGCGGCTATGCCAGAAGAACTGGCGTATCTGGTCCAGCATTTAGACAATGCCCAGGAGCAAGTTGTTTTAGGGAATACCTATCATACAGGCACCATTGCATCTCATGAAGTCGTTCTTGTAGAAAGTGGAATTGGTAAGGTAATGTCTGCTATGAGTGTGGCGATTTTGGCTGATCATTTTCAAGTGGATGCTTTGATTAACACGGGATCAGCTGGGGCAGTAGCAGAAGGTATCGCTGTTGGGGATGTCGTGATTGCTGACAAATTAGCCTATCATGACGTGGATGTCACAGCTTTTGGCTATGCTTATGGACAAATGGCGCAACAACCGCTTTATTTCGAATCAGATAAAACCTTTGTTGCTAAAATACAAGAGAGTTTATCTCAATTGGACCAGAACTGGCATCTTGGTTTGATTGCTACAGGAGATAGTTTTGTTGCAGGAAATGATAAGATAGAAGCGATTAAGTCCCATTTCCCAGATGTTTTGGCTGTTGAGATGGAGGGGGCAGCTATTGCTCAGGCAGCGCATGCCCTTAATCTTCCATTCTTAGTCATCCGAGCTATGAGTGATAATGCCAACCATGAAGCAAACATCTCTTTTGATGAGTTTATTATCGAAGCTGGACGTCGCTCTGCTCAAGTCTTATTAGCCTTTTTGAAGGCCTTAGATTAAGCGGAAATTTGACAGTTTTTCTAGCTTATGATAAGATTTAAGTAAAGAAAAGCTAGAAAACGTTTCAGAGGATATTATGAGTATTGAAATGACCGTCAGTGAGATTGCAGAGGTCTTAGGATTATCTCGCCAAGCAATCAATAACCGTGTCAAAGAATTACCAGAAGAAGACACAGATAAAAATGACAAAGGGGTAACAGTCGTTACCAGAAGTGGCTTGATTAAGCTGGAAGAAATCTATAAGAAAACGATTTTTGAAGATGAGCCTGTCAGTGAAGATGTCAAGCAACGTGAACTGATGGAGATTCTAGTTGATGAGAAGAATGCAGAAATTCTTCGTCTCTATGAACAATTAAAAGCCAAGGATCGTCAGTTATCAGAAAAAGACGAGCAGATGCGTATCAAAGACCGTCAGATTGCTGAGAAAGACAAACAACTCGATCAGCAGCAACAATTGACCCTTCAAGCTATGAAGGATCAAGAAAATCTTAAGCTAGAACTGGACCAAGCAAAAGAAGAAGTCCAATCCACTAAGAAAGGCTTTTTTGCTCGTTTATTTGGAGGATAATCAAGGAGCTGTTTAGGTTAAATGCTAACCTGATGGCTTCTTTTATTTCTAAATAGTATAGTTGCTCAAGTAATACTCAATGAAAATCAAAGAGCAAACTAGGAAGCGAGCCGCAGGCTGCTCAAAGCACTGCTTTGAGGTTGTAGATAAGACTGACGAAGTCAGCTCAAAACATGTTTTTGAGGTTGCGGATAAAACTGACGAAGTCAGTAACTATATCTACGGTAAGGCGAAGCTGACGCGGTTTGAATTAGTATAAAATAACAGTATAGGAGAGGTAGAAAATGGAACGATTAGAAGATTACATTGCTTTTGACTTAGAATTTAATCAGCACGAAGGACAAACACACTTGATTCAAGTATCGGCAGTGCGTTTTAGAGATAGTCAGGAAATCGATGCCTATGATTCCTATGTCAATACCAGTGTTCCCTTAAAAAGTTTTATCAATGGTTTGACTGGGATTACAGCCGAGACTCTAAAAGATGCTCCCCCAGTGGAGGAAGTCATAAAAGAATTCCAAGAGTTTGTGGGTTCTTTGCCGATGATAGGCTACAATGCTGTTAAAAGTGATTTGCCTATTCTAGCAGAGCATGGTTTAGACTACAGCCAGCAGTACAAGGTGGATTTGTATGATGAAGCTTTTGAACGTCGTAGTTCAGATTTACATGGTATTGCCAATCTCAAGTTGCAAACTGTTGCCTCATTTCTTGGATTTCAAGGACAGTCCCATAATAGTTTAGAGGATGCTCGGATGACGGCGCGTGTTTACGAGTCCTTCTTAGAGTCAGATCAAGCTAGAGAATTGTTAGAGACAGAAAGTAGCTTATCAAACAATCCTTTTGGAGGCTTGGACTTATCTCAATTATTTGACTAGGAGTGCCTATGAAACCTGAAAAACCTAAAAAATTGGGTTTTAAACAGATTTACCTCAATCTTGATAAAATCCTCTTTCTCTTTTTCTTAATTTTTATGATAGTGGAGTATTTGTGGGTCCCATTCAATTCATGGTTGGCTAGCTTCTTATTAGATCAGACAGGTTATCTTTTTATTTCCTATAACAATGTCTTAGCCATCCTCACTCATTCTCCATTGATTAGTCTAGCTTTTTTGGCCTTGATCATCATTAACCTGCTGGTCGCTTATTTTCAAATAGGACTCCTCTTTATTGGTGCTCGTCATCTCCTCTATCATGAAAAGCGAAGGCTAATTGAGTATATCCGCAAGGTTTTCCATGAAAGTTTTGGATTTATGAAAAAGCTAACTTGCGCCAAAGCCTTGTTTATCTTTTTCTATATAGCTATGCTTTTTCCTTTTATACGGAAAATGCTGAAGATTTATTATCTCAATAAAATCGTCATTCCAGAGTTTATCCAAGATTATTTAGAAGATAAATATTGGATGTGGTGGCTGAGCATCCTACTTCTATCTCTTATCTTTCTCTATGTCTCTGTCAGATTGATGTTTGCCCTTCCGAAGATTGTATATGATCAGCTGACTGTTCGAGAAGCAGTGATGTTTAGTTTGGAGAAAACCAAGAAGAGAGTTGCTTTTTATGCTTGGAATTTATTTTATATCTTGCTCAAGGCAAATTTATTATTTTATCTTCCTTTGATTCCTTTGTTATTGGCTCAAACTTTGGTAGATGACATCACTCAGAGAGAGTCTCTGATTCTTGGTATTTTGAATTTTGTTGTGATTAAAAATCTTTATTATATGGCTCTGACTTACTTTTTGGTTAAATTTGTTTCATTTTTGACAGGAAAGGAGCTGGATATGCTTCCTAGGAGAGAAAAAGATCACATCATGCGATGGGGAGTCATGATTTGTGCCAGTCTTTTCTTTGCCTTAGAAGGTTATATTTATCTGGAGACTCCCATGGTTCATTTACCTCAGCTTATTTCTCACCGAGGGGTTTCCAATGCAAATGGGATTCAAAATACAGTAGAGTCCTTGGAAACTACAGCACAACTCAAACCAGACTTGGTAGAGACGGACGTGCAGGAGACAAAAGATGGGCAGTTTGTCATGATGCATGATGCTAACTTGAAAAATCTAGCAGGTATCAATAAAAGTCCTCAAGACTTAAACTTGGAGGAGCTTAAAGGGATTGATATTTTTGAAAATGGCTACCAGACTAAAATTTCAAGCTTTGAAGATTATCTCAGTCGAGCCAACGAACTTGGTCAAAAATTACTAATTGAAATCAAAACCAGTAAAAAAGATAGTCCAGACATGATGGACCGCTTTTTAGCCCGTTATGCTGCAAAGCTCAAGATTTATGGACATCAAATCCAATCTTTAGACTACCATGTTGTCGAAAAAGTAAGACAGTATGATGCCGAACTGCCAGTTTATTTCATCATGCCCTACAATTCTGTCTTTCCTAAAACAAAGGCGACAGGATATACTATGGAGTACTCGACCTTGGATGAATATTTTGTAAGCAAACTATGGACAACGGACCAGAAACTTTATGTCTGGACTGTCAATGATTCAGAAGCTATCAGCAAATCTCTTCACTTAGGAGTAGATGGAGTGATTACAGATGATTTGGAAAAGGTTCAGTGGGAAATAGAAGTAGCCCAAGAAGATCCAGAATATACGGATTTGCTCTTGAAAAAAGCTTTGGAATTCTTTGAATTTTAGTAATAAAAAAGAGGAACAACTATTCCTCCCATGATAGGTAAGTATTCTTGTGAATGCTTGCTTTTTTGTGGTTGCAATTCGTTTATGAGAATTGTTTGTCTTGTTCTTGTTTCAATTGATTTTATGGTGCTTTGAAGTTGGAATGCTACACTATAATTTCTAAAATAGTACTAGAAATTGGGAATCTTCCTTTATTCTCTATATCCATTAGAAAGAATTGATTAAAAATTAGGAGACTTTTAATTTCTTTTCCGAATAAATAGATAGAAGCATCAAATCTAGTAAATTAGATTTAAAAATGTGCTATAATGAAAGGAGAGGAAATATGATTCTCAGACATCCGGGCATCAGCCCAACCAATGACTTGGTTGCTAAGAAGATTTTTAGCAATCCAGAGATCACT
>NZ_VMLZ01000011.1:0-224 GCF_013276955.1 Streptococcus sp. 1453 | reverse complement strand
AACGCTAAGCAAGCGCAAGAGAAGAAAGCGGCGTTGGCGAGAGTCGAACACTTGACTACAGAAGAGTTGAACGAAGCCAATCGCAAAGTTGATGAAGCCTTAAGAAAAGCAGAGGGCGAAGTCGATAAAGCGAAAGACCAAACTGCTGTAGATACTGCGAAGACTACTGGTATTGGAGAAATCGATAAGGTTAGTGCAACCGCGACAGCCAACGCCAACGCTAA
>NZ_VMLZ01000010.1:0-327 GCF_013276955.1 Streptococcus sp. 1453 | reverse complement strand
ATTGAGATTCCAGCACCAGAACATGCGGATAAGGTTGTTGTGACCTTCGATAAAGCAGATGGTTCAGGCAAGGATACAGTTACTGTTAAGAAGAACGACCAAGGTAAATGGTCAGCCGACAAGACAGTGGCAGGTCTGACAGTGGACGCAGATACTGGTAAAGTGACAGTAGGTCATGAAGCAGTGAAAGCTGAGGGTACTGTAGAAGCACAAGCTCGTAGTGGAAACAGTGACTTGAGTGGAACAGGTACTGTCGGAATGCCAGCTATTGCGACAACACCAAGTGCACCAGTCCCAGCAGTAGTGGATACAGCCGACCATGTAGGT
>NZ_VMLZ01000001.1:0-201980 GCF_013276955.1 Streptococcus sp. 1453 | reverse complement strand
CAGCAAAGACGAGGTTCGTAAGCCGTGGTTGGAGTTTTTCGGGAACAAACCCTTTACCCAAGAACCCGAGCGAGCCATCAGCCAAGCAGACCAACTGCTGGACTACAAGAGCTGGTCCGAGGAGGACAGAAAAATGTTTAGTCAACTACGTATGCGAGAAGAACAGGCATTATTGGCTCATGACTATTCCTTGGAACAAGCTGAGGAAAAAGGGTTGGAGAGAGGTCGTGCAGAAGGACTTGAACGTGGTCTTGAACGTGGAAAACTTTTTGCCTTTCTGGATATGGTTCGCCAAGGACTTCTGACTTCCGAGGTTGCCAGTCAGCAGTTGGGCATGACCGTTGCTGAGTTTGAGGCGTTGTTGTAAGATCAGCAATAATAGACAGGAAAACCATCTGGTCAAGATGGCGTTCTTGGAATTAAAAAACTCTAGGTATAAAATCTTAAAAATTACAAACACGCATAGTATCAGGGGATTAAGAAACCTTGATACTATGCGTTTTATAGTGCATTGAATCTACATTAGTACACTATAGTTGATTGAAAACAGAATAGTATACCGCAGCTTCTAAATCCTTGTTATAAATTTGATTTGACTTTCCTAATCGATTTATTCTCATCTTATTTCAATCTGCTATATTTACTTCACTTTCTCCTAAAATTGACTTTCTTGTTTTCTTATCTTGTCCACTCGAAACAAGTATT
Organism: Streptococcus sp. 1453; assembly: GCF_013276955.1. Taxonomy (NCBI): domain Bacteria; kingdom Bacillati; phylum Bacillota; class Bacilli; order Lactobacillales; family Streptococcaceae; genus Streptococcus; species Streptococcus sp. 1453. Next base: position 201,275 of record NZ_VMLZ01000001.1, on the reverse strand, counting down.
GTAAGAATTTGATTATTTTTGAAAGTACTTTTAATATACTTGATATAGTTAAAAAAGATTTGAAACTAAATTCCAAATTAGAAAAAGACTTGAAATACTAAAAAAAAAAAAGTATACTCTAATTGAAAACGGTAACAAAACTAATTTAGAGAATGAAATTTAGAGTATTTCTCTCTTAAAAGTTCTTGGTGAAACGAGATGTAGAAAGGAGATTTAGCCAAAGAGTCTATTAGTGCTAGAATAATAGATTAGAATTATTTTAGAAAAACTAATACTCAATGAAAATCAAAGAGCAAACTAGGAAACTAGCCGCAGGCTGTACTTGAGTACGGCAAGGCGACGTTGACGCAGTTTGAATTTGATTTTCGAAGAGTATAAGTGAGCAGCTTATAAATTCAATTCCCCAAATAGATTCATACCAGTATCTTTTGCAAAAATAAAGGGCGACTTCCTTCATGAATATCAATTTCATCTATAAGGAAGGTAGTTCATTGAACTAACTTATTTATTCTGTTTGTCGCTAGAAAAATCAGATCTTCTTGTGAAGATTGAGGAGATACTGAATGAAAATCAAAGAAGAAACTAGCAAGCTAGTAGCAGATTGCCCAAAACACCGCTTTGAGGTTGTAGATAAGACTGACCTATATAATCCAAGGTGAAGCGACTGTGGTTTGAAGAGATTTTCAAAGAGTATAGGCTAGAGAGTAGTGTTTTTATGTCCTTCTAGTAGAAAACGCTAGACAGAAGAATGAGGAACTTGGATAGGAAAAATAGATTGAGAAAGGAGGTTAGAAGAGATGATTATTACAAAAATTAGCCGTTTAGGAACTTATGTGGGAGTAAATCCACATTTTGCAACATTGATAGATTTTCTAGAAAAAACAGGACTAGAAAATTTAACAGAAGGTCCGATTGCTATCGATGGTAATCGATTGTTTGGGAATTGCTTTACTTATCTAGCAGATGGTCAAGCAGGGGATTTCTTTGAAACACACCAAAAATATTTGGATATTCATTTAGTTTTGGAAAACGAAGAAGCCATGGCTGTTACGTCGCCGGAAAATGTAAGCGTTACCCAAGAGTATGATGAAGAGAAGGATATTGAATTATACACAGGGAAAGTGGAACAGTTGGTTCATTTGAGAGGTGGCGAATGCCTCATCACTTTTCCAGAAGATTTACATCAACCCAAGGTTCGTATAAATGATGAACCTGTGAAAAAAATTGTCTTTAAAGTTGCGATTTCTTAATGTAGAAAGGGAAGAACGATGAAAAAAATGAGAAAGTTTTTATGTCTAGCTGGAGTTGCGCTAGCAGCCGTTGCCTTGGTAGCTTGTTCAGGAAAGAAAGAAAGTACAACTAGTACTGAACCACCGACAGAATTATCTGGTGAGATTACAATGTGGCACTCCTTTACTCAAGGACCACGTTTAGAAAGTATTCAAAAATCAGCAGATGCTTTCATGCAAAAGCATCCAAAAACGAAAATCAAGATTGAAACATTTTCTTGGAATGACTTCTATACTAAATGGACTACAGGTTTAGCAAATGGAAATGTGCCAGATATCAGTACAGCTCTTCCTAACCAAGTAATGGAAATGGTCAACTCAGATGCTTTGGTTCCGCTAAACGATTCTATCAAGCGTATTGGACAGGATAAATTTAACGAAACTGCCTTAAATGAAGCAAAAATCGGAGATGATTACTACTCTGTTCCTCTTTATTCACATGCACAAGTTATGTGGGTTAGAACTGATTTATTAAAAGAACATAATATTGAGGTTCCTAAAACTTGGGATCAACTCTATGAAGCTTCTAAAAAATTGAAAGAAGCTGGAGTTTATGGCTTGTCTGTTCCGTTTGGAACAAATGACTTAATGGCAACACGTTTCTTGAACTTCTACGTACGTAGTGGTGGTGGAAGTCTCTTGACAAAAGATCTTAAAGCAGATTTGACAAGTCAACTTGCTCAAGATGGTATTAAATACTGGGTTAAAATGTATAAAGAAATTTCACCTCAAGATTCTTTGAACTTTAATGTCCTTCAACAAGCTACCTTGTTCTATCAAGGAAAAACAGCATTTGACTTTAACTCTGGCTTCCATATTGGAGGAATCAATGCCAACAGTCCTCAATTGATTGATTCGATTGATGCTTATCCTATTCCAAAAATCAAAGAGTCTGATAAAGATCAAGGAATTGAAACCTCAAACATTCCAATGGTTGTTTGGAAAAATTCAAAACATCCAGAAGTTGCTAAAGCATTCTTAGAATCACTTTATAATGAAGAAGACTACGTTAAATTCCTTGATTCAACTCCAGTAGGTATGTTGCCAACTATTAAGGGGATTAGCGATTCTGCAGCCTATAAAGAAAATGAAACTCGTAAGAAATTTAAACATGCTGAAGAAGTGATTACTGAAGCTGTTAAAAAAGGTACTGCTATTGGTTATGAAAATGGGCCAAGTGTACAAGCTGGTATGTTGACTAACCAACACATTATTGAACAAATGTTCCAAGATATCATTACAAATGGAACAGACCCTATGAAAGCAGCAAAAGAAGCAGAAAAACAATTAAACGATTTATTTGAGGCTGTTCAGTAGGTGTAAAAGACTAGAAAATAGGTGGGCTAGTGAGCTGAAAAGCCCTAGCCCAATCTTGTAAAAGAAGGGAGAAGGAGAATGGTTAAAGAACGTAATTTAACTCGCTGGATATTTGTTTTGCCAGCTATGATTATCGTAGGATTACTCTTTGTTTATCCGTTTTTCTCGAGTATTTTTTATAGCTTTACCAATAAGCATTTGATTATGCCCAATTACAAATTTGTTGGTTTGGCTAACTATAAAGCTGTGCTATCAGATCCCAACTTCTTTAATGCGTTCTTTAATTCAATTAAGTGGACCATTTTCTCATTAGTTGGTCAAGTTTTAGTAGGGTTTGTATTGGCTTTAGCTCTTCACAGAGTACGCCACTTCAAGAAATTATATAGGACCTTATTGATTGTTCCTTGGGCATTTCCTACAATCGTTATTGCCTTCTCTTGGCAATGGATTCTAAACGGGGTTTATGGCTACTTACCTAATCTAATCGTAAAATTAGGTTTAATGGAGCATACGCCTGCATTTTTGACAGATAGTACATGGGCATTCCTATGTTTGGTGTTTATCAACATTTGGTTTGGAGCGCCGATGATTATGGTCAATGTGCTTTCAGCTTTGCAAACAGTACCAGAAGAACAATTTGAGGCTGCAAAGATAGATGGTGCTTCAAGTTGGCAAGTGTTCAAATTTATCGTCTTTCCACATATTAAAGTGGTTGTAGGGCTTCTAGTTGTTTTGAGAACTGTATGGATCTTTAATAACTTTGACATTATCTACCTAATTACAGGTGGTGGACCAGCCAATGCTACAACGACGCTTCCAATTTTTGCTTACAACCTAGGTTGGGGAACTAAATTATTGGGTCGTGCTTCAGCAGTTACAGTATTGCTCTTTATCTTCTTGGTGGCGATTTGCTTTATCTACTTTGCTATCATCAGTAAGTGGGAAAAGGAGGGTAGAAAATAATGAAGAAGAAATCAGGTATTTATTTAGATATTCTCTCACATGTACTCTTGATAGGTGCGACTATTGTTGCAATTTTCCCATTGGTATGGATTATCATATCGTCTGTCAAGGGTAAAGGGGAATTAACTCAGTATCCAACACGATTTTGGCCTGAACAATTTACATTAGATTATTTCACTCATGTTATCAATGATTTGCACTTTATTGATAATATTCGAAACAGTTTAATCATTGCCTTAGCTACAACTGTTATTGCGATTATTATTTCTGCTATGGCAGCCTACGGTATTGTTCGATTCTTCCCTAAGTTGGGAGCAATCATGTCGAGACTACTCGTTATTACCTACATTTTCCCACCAATTTTGCTAGCAATTCCCTATTCAATTGCCATTGCTAAAGTTGGGTTAACAAATAGTTTATTTGGCTTGATGATGGTTTATCTATCTTTTAGTGTTCCATATGCAGTTTGGCTCTTAGTTGGATTTTTCCAAACAGTTCCAATTGGAATTGAAGAAGCAGCTCGAATTGATGGTGCAAATAAATTTGTTACGTTTTATAAAGTTGTGCTACCGATTGTAGCACCAGGTATTGTAGCAACAGCTATTTATACATTTATCAATGCTTGGAATGAATTCTTGTATGCCTTGATTTTGATTAACAATACAGGAAAGATGACAGTAGCAGTAGCCCTTCGTTCGCTTAATGGTTCAGAAATCTTAGACTGGGGAGATATGATGGCAGCATCTGTTATTGTGGTTCTTCCATCAATCATTTTCTTCTCTATCATCCAAAATAAAATTGCAAGTGGATTATCAGAAGGATCTGTGAAGTAATACTCAATGAAAATCAAAGAGCAAACTAGCCGCAGGCTGCTCAAAGTACAGCTTTGAGGTTGCAGATAAAACTGATGAAGTCAGCTCAAAACACGTTTTTGAGGTTGTAGATGAAACTGACGAAGTCAGCTCAAAACATGTTTTTGAGGTTGTAGATGAAACTGACGAAGTCAGCTCAAAACACGTTTTTGAGGTTGTAGATGAAACTGACGAAGTCAGCTCAAAACATGTTTTTGAGGCTGTAGATGAAGCTGACTAAGTCAGTAACCATACGCACAGCAAGGCGACGTTGACTCGGTTTGAAGAGATTTTTGAAGAGTATAAGTTAAAATTAGAAAGTTTATTCAATAATAAAGGAGAAAAAACATGGTTAAATACGGTGTTGTTGGAACAGGGTATTTTGGAGCTGAATTGGCTCGCTATATGCAAAAGAATGATGGAGCAGAGATTACTCTTCTCTATGACCCAGATAATGCAGAGGCGATTGCAGAAGAATTGGGAGCAAAAGTAGCAAGCTCCCTAGATGAGTTGGTTTCTAGCGATGAAGTAGATTGTGTTATCGTCGCAACTCCAAATAATCTTCATAAGGAACCGGTTGTTAAGGCTGCACAACATGGTAAAAATGTTTTCTGTGAAAAACCAATTGCGCTTTCTTATCAAGATTGTCGCGAGATGGTAGATGCGTGTAAAGAAAACAATGTAACCTTTATGGCAGGACATATTATGAATTTCTTTAATGGTGTCCATCATGCAAAAGAACTCATTAATCAAGGAGTCATCGGAGACGTTCTATATTGTCACACAGCTCGTAATGGTTGGGAAGAACAACAACCGTCCGTATCATGGAAAAAAATTCGTGAAAAATCAGGTGGTCACTTGTATCACCACATCCATGAGTTGGATTGTGTTCAATTCCTTATGGGTGGTATGCCTGAAACTGTAACCATGACAGGTGGAAATGTAGCCCATGAAGGTGAACATTTCGGTGATGAAGATGATATGATTTTTGTCAATATGGAATTTTCTAATAAGCGTTTTGCCTTGTTAGAATGGGGTTCAGCTTATCGTTGGGGTGAACATTATGTCTTAATCCAAGGAACCAAAGGTGCCATCCGCTTAGACTTATTCAACTGTAAAGGAACTCTTAAGCTAGATGGACAAGAAAGCTATTTCTTGATTCATGAATCGCAAGAAGAAGATGATGATCGTACTCGTATCTATCATAGTACAGAAATGGACGGAGCAATTGCTTATGGTAAACCAGGTAAACGTACTCCATTATGGCTATCATCTGTGATTGATAAAGAAATGCGCTATCTGCATGAGATTATGCAAGGAGCACCAGTATCAGAAGAATTTGCAAAACTATTGACAGGTGAAGCTGCCCTAGAAGCAATTGCTACTGCAGATGCTTGTACCCAGTCTATGTTTGAAGATCGCAAAGTAAAATTGTCAGAAATTGTAAAATAAATTTTGGTATTCTCCTATTATAGGTCGACTTGCTCCTCTGAAAGTACTTTTAGAGGAGCTGTTTGACTTGGCTAGTTTTTGAAACTGAAATCTATTGTACTACAAACTCTTGAAAGCGTTTTATTTTTAAGGTATAATAATCTCATAGAAACAAAGGAAAAGGAGGAAAGAGGATGCCACAGATTAGCAAAGAAGCCTTGATTGAGCAAATCAAAGATGGAATCATCGTTTCTTGTCAGGCTCTTCCTCATGAACCGCTTTATACAGAAGCGGGAGGGGTGATTCCCTTGCTGGTCAAAGCGGCTGAGCAAGGTGGAGCAGTCGGTATCCGAGCCAATAGTGTTCGCGATATCAAGGAAATCAAGGAAGTCACCAAACTTCCGATTATTGGGATAATCAAACGAGATTATCCGCCACAAGAACCCTTCATCACGGCTACCATGAAAGAAGTTGATGAATTGGCAGAACTGGACATCGAGGTGATTGCTCTGGATTGTACCAAGCGTGAACGCTACGATGGTTTGGAAATTCAAGAGTTCATTCGTCAGGTTAAGGAGAAATATCCTAACCAGCTCTTGATGGCTGATACTAGTATCTTCGAAGAAGGACTAGCAGCTGTAGAAGCAGGAATTGACTTTGTCGGAACAACCTTGTCAGGCTACACATCCTACAGTCCAAAAGTAGACGGTCCAGATTTTGAACTCATCAAAAAACTCTGCGATGCAGGTGTAGATGTCATTGCAGAAGGGAAAATTCATACACCAGAACAAGCCAAACAAATCCTTGAATATGGAGTGCGAGGCATCGTTGTTGGTGGCGCTATTACTAGACCAAAAGAGATTACAGAACGCTTCGTTGCTGGTCTCAAATAACACAATCTTAAAAAAGAGGAGAGTGGTGGATGAGTAGGATGAAATGAAATCGCATACAAGAAATAAAGAACTCATTATCCAAGTTGGATACGCTTATTACATAGGAGAATACAAATGAAATTTAGAAAATTAGCTTGTACAGTACTTGCGAGTGCTGCGGTTCTTGGTCTTGCTGCTTGTGGCAATTCTGGCGGAAGTAAAGATGCTGGCAAATCAGGTGGTGATGGTGCCAAAACAGAAATCACTTGGTGGGCATTCCCAGTATTTACCCAAGAAAAAACTGGTGACGGTGTTGGAACTTATGAAAAATCAATCATCGAAGCGTTTGAGAAAGCCAATCCAGATGTAAAAGTGAAGTTGGAAACCATTGACTTCAAGTCAGGTCCTGAAAAAATCACAACAGCTATCGAAGCAGGAACAGCTCCAGACGTACTCTTTGATGCACCAGGACGTATCATCCAATACGGTAAAAACGGTAAATTGGCTGAGTTGAACGACCTTTTCACAGATGAATTTGTTAAAGATGTCAACAATGAAAACATCGTACAAGCAAGTAAAGCTGGAGACAAGGCTTATATGTATCCAATTAGTTCTGCCCCATTCTACATGGCAATGAACAAGAAAATGCTAGAAGATGCTGGAGTTGCAAACCTTGTAAAAGAAGGTTGGACAACAGATGATTTTGAAAAAGTATTGAAAGCACTCAAAGACAAGGGTTACACACCAGGTTCATTGTTCAGTTCTGGTCAAGGGGGAGACCAAGGAACACGTGCCTTTATCTCTAACCTTTATAGCGGTTCTGTAACAGATGAAAAAGTTAGCAAATATACAACTGATGATCCTAAATTCGTCAAAGGTCTTGAAAAAGCAACTAGCTGGATTAAAGACAATTTGCTCAATAATGGTTCACAATTTGACGGTGGGGCAGATATCCAAAACTTTGCCAACGGTCAAACATCTTACACAATCCTTTGGGCACCAGCTCAAAATGGTATCCAAGCTAAACTTTTAGAAGCAAGTAAGGTAGAAGTGGTAGAAGTACCATTCCCATCAGACGAAGGTAAACCAGCTCTTGAATACCTTGTAAACGGATTTGCAGTATTCAACAATAAAGACGACAAGAAAGTCGCTGCATCTAAGAAATTCATCCAATTTATCGCAGATGACAAAGAGTGGGGTCCAAAAGACGTAGTTCGTACAGGTGCTTTCCCAGTCCGTACTTCATTTGGCAAACTTTATGATGACAAACGTATGGAAACAATCAGCAGCTGGACTCAATACTACTCACCATACTACAACACTATTGATGGATTTGCTGAAATGAGAACACTTTGGTTCCCAATGTTGCAATCTGTATCAAATGGTGACGAAAAACCAGCGGACGCTTTGAAAGCCTTCACTGAAAAAGCGAACGAAACAATCAAAAAAGCTATGAAACAATAGTCCTTAGTTATTCTATAAAAAGTAGTTTTTTAAAGAACCTAAGAGTGTATACCCCCTTTTCCCTCTACACAGATAGTGTAAGAAAAGGGGGGCTTTTATTTGAAATGTAAGGAACTGTCACGAAATTAAAATGAAGTTCTTACATAAGCGAATCATAAAAAATTTCATTTTGATTTTAAAACAGTTCAAGAAAGTCAAAAAATTATTCTATTTGAAAGAGAGGTGCCGACTGTGAAAGTCAATAAAATCCGTATGAGGGAAACAGTGATTTCCTATGCTTTCCTAGCACCAGTGTTGTTCTTCTTTGTCATCTTTGTGTTGGCTCCAATGATTATGGGCTTTATTACAAGTTTCTTTAACTACTCTATGACTAGTTTTGAATTTGTGGGCTTAGATAACTATATCCGTATGTTTAAAGATCCTGTCTTTACAAAATCTCTGATTAACACAGTTATTTTGGTTATTGGATCAGTTCCTGTAGTTGTTCTCTTCTCGCTCTTTGTAGCGTCACAGACCTACCATCAAAATGCTATCGCTAGATCATTCTATCGTTTCGTATTCTTCCTTCCAGTTGTTACAGGTAGTGTTGCCGTAACAGTTGTATGGAAATGGATTTATGATCCACTATCAGGTATCTTGAACTTTGTGCTTAAATCAAGTCATATCATTACTCAAAACATTTCATGGCTTGGTGATAAGCACTGGGCATTGATGGCGATTATGATTATCCTCTTGACAACTTCAGTTGGTCAGCCGATTATCCTTTATATCGCTGCTATGGGGAATATTGACAATTCACTGGTTGAAGCGGCGCGTGTTGACGGTGCAACTGAGTTTCAAGTTTTCTGGAAGATTAAATGGCCAAGCCTTCTTCCAACAACTCTTTATATTGCAATCATCACAACAATTAACTCATTCCAGTGTTTCGCCTTGATTCAGTTGTTGACATCTGGTGGTCCAAACTACTCAACAAGTACACTTATGTACTACCTTTACGAAAAAGCCTTCCAATTGACAGAGTATGGCTATGCCAACACCATTGGTGTCTTCTTGGCAGTCATGATTGCGATCGTAAGCTTTGTTCAATTTAAAGTACTCGGAAACGACGTAGAATACTAAAGAAAGGAGACAGCTATGCAATCTACAGAAAAAAAACCATTAACAGCCTTTACTGTTATTTCAACAATCATTTTGCTCTTGTTGACTGTGCTGTTCATCTTTCCATTCTACTGGATTTTGACAGGGGCATTCAAATCACAACCTGATACAATCGTTATTCCACCACAATGGTTCCCTAAAATGCCAACCATGGAAAACTTCCAACAACTCATGGTGCAAAACCCTGCTATGCAATGGATGTGGAACTCAGTATTTATCTCATTGGTAACTATGTTCTTAGTTTGTGCAACCTCATCTCTAGCAGGTTATGTATTGGCTAAAAAACGTTTCTATGGTCAACGTATCCTCTTTGCAATCTTTATTGCTGCCATGGCTCTTCCAAAACAAGTTGTCCTTGTACCATTGGTACGTATCGTCAACTTCATGGGAATCCACGATACTCTCTGGGCAGTTATCTTGCCTTTGATTGGATGGCCATTTGGGGTCTTCCTCATGAAACAATTCAGTGAAAATATCCCTACAGAATTGCTCGAATCAGCTAAAATCGATGGTTGTGGTGAGATTCGTACCTTCTGGAGCGTAGCCTTCCCAATTGTAAAACCAGGGTTTGCAGCCCTTGCAATCTTTACTTTCATCAATACTTGGAACGACTACTTCATGCAATTGGTAATGTTGACTTCACGTCAAAATTTGACCATCTCACTTGGGGTTGCGACCATGCAGGCTGAAATGGCAACCAACTATGGTTTGATCATGGCAGGTGCAGCTCTTGCAGCAGTTCCAATCGTAACAGTCTTCCTAGTCTTCCAAAAATCCTTCACACAAGGTATTACTATGGGAGCTGTCAAAGGATAAGAAACGATTTCTTTTACAGTATCAATTTGCTATTGCTAGCACTATCTAAAAGCCTCCGACAGTAAATGACACTGTTGGAGGTGTTAGTTTTAATCGCTTAATGACGATTTTTAAAGGAGAAAATAATGATTTTTGACGATTTGAAAAATATTAGCTTCTATAAAGGGATTCATCCCAATCTTGACAAGGCAATTGATTATCTTTATGAACATCGTAAAGATTCATTCGAGTTAGGAAAATATGATATTGATGGTGACAAGGTCTTTCTAGTTGCTCAAGAAAATGTCCTAAATAAAGCTGAAAATGACCAGTTTGAACATCACAAGAACTATGCAGACTTGCATTTGTTGGTAGAAGGGCATGAATATTCTAGCTACGGTTCACGTATCAAAGATGAAGCAGTAGCATTCGACGAAGCGAGTGACATTGGCTTTGTTCATTGTCATGAACACTACCCACTCTTGTTAGGTTATCACAATTTTGCGATTTTCTTCCCAGGAGAACCACATCAACCAAATGGTTATGCAGGTATGGAAGATCAAGTTCGCAAGTATTTGTTTAAAATTTTAATTGATTAGAATGATCAGCAGAGATAGCTGATGACTATCTTATTAAGTACTTTTGAAAATTGAGTTTAAGAGTTGAATCTTATCAATTGATAAATCGGAATGATTTAGCAAGTGATATAAATTAAATTATAGGGGGAGCAAAGATGTCACAAAAAGGAAGAAGTCTCATCAAGGCAGCATTTGATACAGACAACTTTCTCATGCGTTTCAGTGAGAAGGTTTTAGATATTGTAACAGTCAATCTTCTCTTTGTAGTAACTTGTTTGCCAATCATAACGATTGGAGTGGCTAAAATCAGCCTCTACGAGACTATGTTCGAAGTTAAGAAGAGCAGACGTGTTCCAATTTTTAGAACCTATCTAAGAGTTTTCAGGCAAAATCTGAAACTAGGTTTTCAGTTGGGGATGTTAGAATTAGGAATTGTATTTCTAACTCTTTCAGATCTCTATCTTTTCTGGGGTCAAACAGCTCTGCCCTTCCAATTGGTTAAAGCTATTTGTCTAGGTATTCTGATTTTCCTTACCATTGTGATGTTGGCTAGCTATCCAATCGCTGCGCGCTATGACCTATCTTGGAAAGAAATTCTTCAAAAAGGATTGATGTTGGCTAGTTTTAATGCTCCTTGGTTTATCTTGATGATTGCAATTATCTTTTTGATTTTGATGATTCTATATCTATCAGCCTTTACCCTTCTATTGGGAGGATCAGCTTTTATTCTCTTTGGTTTTGGACTTCTTGTTTTTTTACAAGTGGGAGTGATGGAAAAGCTATTTGCTAAGTATGAGTAAGGGGTGCAATTATTTCTGAAACTACTTTCAAACGCTCCAAACCCTATTCTATAAGCGAGAAACTAAAATCTAAGTGTCCATAAGATATTGAAAGCCTTTTCGGTAAAGTGTATACTAAAGAAGTAAAGAAAGAATCTGCTTTAGCAGAAAATAAAAATAATAGGAGAAAATCTATGTCAGATTTAAAAAAATACGAAGGTGTCATTCCAGCCTTCTACGCATGTTATGATGATCAAGGAGAAGTAAGCCCAGAACGTACGCGTGCCTTAGTTCAATACTTCATTGATAAAGGTGTTCAAGGTCTTTATGTCAATGGTTCTTCTGGTGAATGTATCTACCAAAGCGTTGAAGATCGCAAGTTAATCTTGGAAGAAGTCATGGCAGTTGCCAAAGGAAAATTGACTATTATTGCTCACGTTGCTTGCAATAATACTAAAGATAGTATGGAACTAGCTCGCCATGCAGAAAGCTTGGGAGTAGATGCCATTGCAACAATTCCACCAATTTACTTCCGCTTGCCAGAATACTCAGTTGCCAAATACTGGAACGATATTAGTTCTGCAGCTCCAAACACAGACTATGTGATCTACAACATTCCTCAATTGGCAGGTGTTGCTTTGACTCCAAGTCTTTATACTGAAATGTTGAAGAATCCTCGTGTTATCGGTGTTAAGAACTCTTCTATGCCAGTTCAAGATATCCAAACTTTTGTTAGCCTTGGTGGAGAAGACCATATCGTCTTTAATGGTCCAGATGAGCAGTTCCTAGGAGGACGCCTCATGGGTGCTAAGGCTGGTATCGGTGGTACTTACGGCGCTATGCCAGAACTCTTCTTGAAACTCAACCAATTGATTGCGGATAAAGATTTGGAAACAGCGCGTGAATTACAGTATGCTATCAACGCTATCATTGGTAAATTGACTGCTGCACATGGAAATATGTACGGTGTGATTAAGGAAGTCTTGAAGATCAATGAAGGATTGAATATTGGATCTGTTCGTTCACCATTGACACCAGTGATTGAAGAAGATCGTCCAGTTGTAGAAGCAGCTGCAGCCTTGATTCGTGAAACCAAGGAGCGCTTCCTCTAATCCATAAGGAGGTATTTATGACACACTACGTTGCAATTGATATTGGTGGAACCAACATCAAGTATGGCTTGGTTGATCAAGAAGGCCAACTTCTTGAATCACATGAAATGCCAACAGAGGCGCATAAGGGTGGACCTCATATCTTACAAAAGACCAAAGATATCGTAGCCAGCTATTTAGAACAAGGCCCAGTAGCAGGTGTTGCCATTTCTTCTGCAGGAATGGTGGACCCTGATAAGGGGGAAATTTTCTACGCTGGACCTCAGATTCCAAATTATGCAGGAACCCAGTTCAAGAAGGAAATCGAGACGAGCTTTGCGATTCCTTGTGAAATTGAGAATGATGTCAACTGTGCAGGTCTTGCTGAGGCAGTATCTGGTTCAGGCAAGGGAGCAAGTGTGATACTTTGCTTGACCATTGGAACAGGTATCGGTGGTTGCTTGATTATGGATGGGAAAGTCTTCCATGGATTTAGCAATTCAGCCTGTGAAGTTGGGTATATGCATATGCAGGATGGAGCTTTCCAAGACTTGGCTTCTACGACAGCATTGGTGGAGTATGTAGCAGCAGGTCATGGAGAAGATGTTGATCAGTGGAATGGCCGACGCATTTTCAAGGAAGCTACCGAAGGAAACAAAATCTGCATGGAAGGTATTGACCGCATGGTAGACTATCTAGGAAAAGGTCTGGCAAATATTTGCTACGTTGCCAATCCAGAAGTGGTTATTCTTGGTGGTGGTATCATGGGGCAAGAGGCTATCCTCAAACCTAAGATCCGCACAGCCTTGAAAGAGGCTTTGGTACCAAGTTTAGCAGAAAAAACACGATTAGAATTTGCTCATCATCAGAATACAGCAGGGATGTTGGGTGCATATTATCATTTTAAAACAAAACAATCCTAGTTTGGCTCAGCCAAACTAGGATTTTCTGACACGTTTTTGTCTACGATAGCCGTTGAGTTTTTTATTTTCCCAGTAGCTATTAAAGATTTTTTCCTTGCTTTCGCGATTGATTTCCAAAAAGTAGGCATAAATCAAATCGATAAAGAAGAGCATAGGAAGTTGAGCGGATATTCGTTGGATATAGGAAGGTTGGCTGTGGCTAGCAACGAGAACGGTCTCTGTGTAGGCCTGACTATCTTTATTGGGAACACTTGAAAAGAGTACAGTCTTTGCCCCCATCTCCTTGGCATCTAATAAACTGTCTAAAATAGAGGGAGTTGTGCCAGAAAGTGAGAAACCAAGTACGAGACAATTTTCGTCCATAATGCTGGTTGTCCAAGCAAAGCCGTCTTGATCGGTCAAAGCCTCGCAGACCACACCCAGACGCATGAAGCGTAATTTCATTTCACGAGCAACAAGACCAGAACTCCCTGTTCCGAAGAAGTAGACACGCTCAGCATCTTCGATTAATTGGGCAATTCGTTCTAGTTGGACTTCGTCAATCAAGTCTTGTGTTTGTTCCCTCATATTGCTATAGCTTCTGAGGACTCGTTTGGTCAGTGGACTGTGCTTGGAGACTTGGTTGGCTTGATTTTCTACCTGATGTTGGTATTGGAAAATAAATTCTCGGTAGCCAGTAAAGCCACACTTTTTAGCAAAGCGAGTTAGTGCAGCCTGAGAGATATGTAATTTTTGAGTGACCTGTTGGGAGGAAAGGTCATCTTGAATGGTTTCTGCTTGTAAAAAATAGCGAGCGATTTCTTGCTCTAGGTCTGTCATTTCTTCAAAATGTGAATCAATGACAGTTGCGATATCTGGTTTGTCCATAGGGAAGGCTCCTTTAAATGAGTCGTGTTGGAAAAAGACTAGATTATTGAACTTTTACATTCATTATAACATATAATATAGGGATGGATAAATAAAAACGTATCTTACTGTAAAAACGAAAAAAGCTTCTTTCTTTTCCATAATTTTCTGCTCAAATTATGGTACAATTAAGAGTAAGATTTTAAGTTAGAAATGAGACTGATTTGTATGAGAAAATTTAACAGCCATTCGATTCCGATTCGGCTTAATTTATTGTTTTCAATCGTCATTTTACTCTTTATGACCATTATTGGTCGTTTGTTGTATATGCAGGTTTTGAACAAGGATTTTTACGAAAAAAAGCTAGCCTCAGCTAGTCAGACCAAGGTCACAACCAGTTCTGCCCGTGGGGAAATTTATGATGCTAGTGGAAAACCTTTGGTAGAAAATACGTTAAAGCAGGTTGTTTCCTTTACGCGTAGCAATAAAATGACGGCTACAGACTTAAAAGAAATAGCTAAAAAGTTACTGACTTATGTGAGCATCAGTTCGCCAAATTTGACAGAACGCCAGCTGGCTGATTACTATTTGGCTGATCCTGAAATCTATAAAAAAACAGTGGAAGCTCTCCCAAGTGAGAAACGCTTGGATTCAGATGGCAATCGCCTATCCGAATCAGAACTGTATAACAATGCGGTCGATAGTGTTCCAACAAGTCAACTAAACTATACAGAGGATGAAAAGAAAGAAATCTATCTTTTTAGTCAGTTAAATGCTGTTGGAAACTTTGCGACAGGAACCATTGCGACAGATCCTCTAAATGATTCTCAGGTGGCTGTTATTGCCTCTATTTCAAAGGAGATGCCTGGCATTAGTATTTCTACTTCTTGGGATCGAAAGATTTTGGAAACTTCCCTTTCTTCTATAGTAGGGAGTGTATCCAGTGAAAAAGCTGGTCTCCCAGCGGAAGAAGCAGAATCCTATCTTAAAAAAGGTTATTCCCTCAATGACCGAGTCGGGACTTCCTATCTTGAAAAGCAATACGAAGAGGTCTTGCAAGGGAAACGGACCGTCAAGGAAATCCATTTGGATAAGCACGGAGACATGGAGAGCGTAGAAAATATCGAAGAAGGTAGCAAGGGGAAAAACATCAAATTAACCATTGATTTGTCCTTCCAAGATAGCGTAGACAGCCTTTTGAAGAGTTATTTTAATTCTGAACTTACAAATGGTGGTGCTAAATACTCAGAAGGTGTTTATGCAGTAGCCCTTAATCCTAAGACAGGTGCTGTATTGGCAATGTCAGGAATAAAACACAATCTAGAAACAGGAGACTTGACACCAGACTCACTTGGTACAGTAACCAATGTCTTCGTACCAGGATCTGTCGTTAAGGCGGCTACCATCAGTTCAGGTTGGGAAAACGGGGTCTTGTCAGGAAATCAAACCTTGACAGATCAACCAATCGTCTTCCAAGGTTCAGCTCCAATTTATTCTTGGTATAAATTGGCATATGGATCTTTTCCTATTACAGCTGTGGAAGCCTTGGAGTATTCATCTAATGCTTACATGGTTCAAACCGCTCTTGGAATCATGGGCCAGACCTATCAACCAAATATGTTTGTTGGAACCAGCAATTTGGAAACAGCTATGGGAAAACTTCGTGCGACCTTTGGCGAATATGGCTTGGGGGCTGCGACCGGAATTGACCTACCAGATGAATCTACTGGATTTGTTCCCAAAGAGTATAGCTTTGCTAATTACATCACCAATGCCTTTGGGCAGTTTGATAACTATACGCCCATGCAGTTAGCTCAGTATGTGGCGACTATTGCTAACAATGGTGTTCGTCTAGCTCCACATATTGTCGAGGGAATATACGACAACAATGATAAGGGTGGCCTTGGGGAATTAATCCAAGCAATAGATACCAAGGAAATCAACAAGGTCAATATTTCTGAATCAGATATGGCAATCTTGCACCAAGGATTTTACCAAGTATCGCATGGAACTAGTCCCCTTACGACAGGACGGGCGTTTTCAGATGGCGCCACTGTTTCTATCAGTGGTAAGACCGGTACAGGTGAAAGCTATGTAGCTGGTGGTCAAGAAGCTAATAATACCAATGCCGTGGCCTATGCTCCAACAGAAAATCCTCAAATTGCAGTTGCAGTAGTCTTTCCTCATAATACCAATTTAACCAAAAATGTTGGGCCAGCAATTGCTCGCGACATTATCAATTTATATAATCAACACCATCCAATGAATTAGAAAGGAAGCCATGCTTTACCCAACACCTATAGCAAAGCTGATTGACAGTTATTCTAAACTTCCAGGTATCGGGATTAAGACAGCGACCCGACTGGCCTTTTATACTATTGGGATGTCGGATGATGACGTCAATGAATTTGCTAAAAATCTCCTTTCAGCTAAAAGAGAGTTGACCTATTGTTCTATCTGTGGACGTTTAACCGATGAAGATCCCTGTTCTATCTGCACAGATCCAAGTCGGGACCAAACAACTATCCTCGTCCTAGAGGATAGTCGGGATGTGGCAGCCATGGAGAACATTCAAGAATACCATGGACTCTATCATGTCCTGCATGGCCTCATTTCTCCTATGAATGGTATCAGTCCAGATGATATCAATCTCAAGAGCCTCATGACTCGTCTGATGGATAGTGAGGTTTCAGAAGTGATCGTAGCAACCAATGCCACAGCAGATGGGGAAGCGACTTCCATGTATCTTTCCCGCTTACTCAAGCCAGCTGGGATCAAGGTTACGCGCCTGGCACGAGGCCTCGCTGTGGGAGCAGATATCGAGTATGCGGACGAAGTGACCCTCTTACGGGCTATTGAAAATCGAACAGAGTTGTAAGTGTAGACAAATTTACGAACTTCATTCATTTATAAAAAATCAAGGAGGCTGAAAATCGTTTATATCGGCCTCTTTTTGTATAGTGTGATGAGTAGGATCAGGTTCAAGTTTTAAAAAAACAAGCAAATATGATATACTAAAGAGCGAGTATTCTAGTAGAATTAGGACAAGTAATATGAAACAAACGATTATTCTTTTATATGGTGGACGGAGTGCGGAACGCGAAGTCTCTGTCCTTTCAGCTGAGAGTGTCATGCGTGCGGTTAACTACGACCGTTTCACAGTTAAGACTTTCTTTATCAGTCAGTCAGGTGATTTTATCAAAACGCAGGAATTTAGTCAGACTCCAGGTCAAGAGGACCGTCTCATGACCAATGCGACCATTGATTGGGATAAGCAAGTTGCACCAAGTGCCATCTACGAAGAAGGGGCAGTGGTCTTTCCAGTTCTTCACGGTCCGATGGGAGAAGATGGCTCTGTTCAAGGATTCTTGGAAGTTTTGAAAATGCCGTATGTCGGATGTAATATCTTGTCATCAAGTCTTGCCATGGACAAAATCACGACTAAGCGTGTTTTAGAATCTGCTGGCATTGCCCAAGTTCCTTATGTGGCCATCGTTGAAGGGGATGATGTGACTGCTAAAATCGCTGAAGTGGAAGAAAAATTGACTTATCCAGTCTTCACTAAGCCGTCAAACATGGGTTCTAGTGTCGGTATTTCTAAGTCTGAAAATCAAGAAGAACTTCGTCAGGCTTTGGAACTTGCCTTTCAATATGACAGTCGTGTCTTGGTAGAGCAAGGGGTAAATGCCCGTGAAATTGAAGTTGGTCTACTGGGCAACTACGATGTCAAGAGTACGCTACCAGGAGAAGTAGTCAAGGATGTTGCCTTTTATGACTACGATGCCAAGTATATTGACAACAAGATTACCATGGATATCCCAGCTAAAATCAGTGATGATGTGGTAGTTGTCATGCGTCAAAATGCAGAAACCGCCTTTCGTGCCATTGGTGGACTCGGTCTCTCTCGTTGTGATTTCTTCTATACAGACAAGGGAGAAATCTTCCTAAATGAACTCAATACCATGCCAGGTTTCACCCAGTGGTCAATGTACCCACTGCTTTGGGACAATATGGGAATCAGCTATCCAGACTTAATCGAGCGTTTGGTGGAATTTGCCAAGGAAAGTTTTGACAAGCGCGAAGCGCATTTGCTATAAGAATGAAAAGAGAGGGTAGAAGCCAGAACCATCACTGCAAGATGATCAGAGTTCTCGGACTTCGACCCTTTTTAAAGGAGTAGAAATGAAATTAACAATTCATGAAGTGGCCCAAGTTGTCGGAGCTAAAAATGATGTTAGCATCTTTGAGGACACTCAGTTAGAAAAAGCTGAGTTTGATAGTCGTTTGATTGCGACAGGAGATTTATTTGTGCCCCTCAAGGGTGCGCGTGATGGTCATGACTTTATCGAAAGAGCCTTTGAAAATGGTGCAGCAGTAACCCTGTCTGAGAAAGAGCTTGCAAATCATCCCTACATTCTAGTAGATGATGTGCTGACTGCCTTTCAGCAACTAGCAGCCTACTATCTTGAAAAAACAGGAGTTGATGTCTTTGCTGTTACAGGTTCAAATGGCAAGACAACGACCAAGGATATGTTGGCGCACTTGCTATCAACAACCTACAAGACCTACAAAACTCAAGGAAACTACAATAACGAAATTGGCCTTCCCTACACAGTTCTCCATATGCCTGAAGGGACAGAAAAGTTGGTCTTGGAGATGGGGCAGGACCACTTGGGCGATATTCATCTCTTGTCTGAATTAGCTCGTCCAAAAACAGCCATCGTGACCTTGGTTGGAGAAGCCCATTTGGCCTTTTTCAAAGATCGTTCGGAAATCGCTAAAGGGAAAATGCAAATTGCAGATGGCATGGCTGAAGGTTCTTTGCTTTTGGCACCAGCTGACCCGATTGTAGAGGCCTACTTGCCAGCTGATAAAAAGGTGGTCCGTTTTGGGCAAGGAGCAGAGTTGGAAATCACAGACTTGGTTGAGCGCAAGGATAGTCTGACCTTTAAGACTAATTTCTTGGAACAAGCCCTCGATTTGCCAGTGACTGGTAAGTACAATGCCACTAATGCTATGATTGCGTCCTATGTTGCCCTACAAGAAGGAGTTTCAGAGGAGCAAACTCGTCAGGCCTTCCAACATCTTGAATTGACGCGTAACCGTACCGAGTGGAAGAAAGCAGCCAATGGAGCAGATATCCTATCAGATGTTTACAATGCCAATCCAACTGCTATGAAGTTGATTTTGGAGACATTCTCTGCCATTCCAACCAATGAAGGTGGCAAAAAAATCGCTGTCTTGGCGGATATGAAGGAACTTGGTGACCAGTCTGTTCAACTCCATAATCAGATGATTTTGAGCCTTTCTCCAGATGTGCTTGATACCGTTATTTTCTATGGAGAAGACATTGCTGAATTAGCCCAATTGGCTAGTCAAATGTTCCCAATCGGCCACGTTTACTACTTCAAAAAAACAGCTGACGAGGACCAATTTGAAGACCTAGTCAAGCAGGTCAAAGAAAGCCTTAGAGCCCATGACCAAATCTTGCTAAAAGGCTCTAACTCTATGAATCTAGCCAAGTTGGTAGAAAGTTTAGAAACTGAAGGCAAGTAATTTTGTCAAACATTTACGTATTTTTAAATCCATTTTTGACAAATAGCATGGTATAATAATATGCAGGAAAATTTTGAATCATGAGGAAGACTAGATGAATTTATGGGATATTTTCTTTACGACCCAAGCAACAGAACCACCCAAATTTGACCTTTTTTGGTACGTGAGTATATTTACACTATTAGCCTTGACCTTTTATACAGCCTATCGTTATCGTGAAAAGAAGGTTTACCAACGATTTTTCCAAATCTTGCAGGCAGTTCAGTTGATCCTCCTTTATGGTTGGTATTGGGTCAATCATATGCCACTGTCAGAAAGCTTACCCTTTTACCATTGTCGTATGGCCATGTTTGTGGTACTCTTGCTTCCTGGGCAGTCCAAATATCGGCAGTATTTTGCATTATTGGGGACATTTGGGACATTAGCGGCCTTTGTTTATCCAGTGCCAGATGCCTATCCTTTCCCACATATTGCGATTTTATCCTTTATCTTTGGCCACTTAGCTCTCTTGGGGAACTCTCTGGTTTATCTATTGAGACAGTATAACGCGCGATTGCTGGATGTGAAGGGAATTTTTCTCATGACCTTTGGACTAAATGCCTTGATTTTTGTGGTCAATTTAGTAACAGGTGGAGATTACGGATTCCTGACAAAACCACCATTGGTTGGAGACCATGGCTTAGTAGCTAATTATTTAATCGTTTCTCTGGCCTTGTCAGCGGCGATTACGTTGACAAAGAAAATTTTGGAACTATTTTTAGCACAAGAAGCAGAAAAAATGATTGCAAAGAAAGCTTAGAAATGAGCTTTCTTTTTTCATAACTCTGATTTTTTATAATTTGTTTGGAAAATAAAAAAACTTGATGAGCAAAAGTGAAAAAATAGCAAGTAAATTTAGGAAAAAACTAAGCACAATTAGATTTTTTGTGTTATAATATTCTGTGAATAGCTATGCCTAGGTTTAGCTATGGAATAATACGAAGTGCGAAACTTGGAAGATAGAGAGGATGCGATGTAATGGCTAGAGAAGGCTTTTTTACAGGTCTAGATATTGGAACAAGCTCTGTCAAGGTGCTTGTGGCCGAGAAGAGAAATGGTGAATTAAATGTAATTGGCGTGAGTAATGCCAAAAGTAAAGGTGTAAAGGATGGAATTATTGTTGATATTGATGCAGCAGCAACTGCTATCAAATCAGCCATTTCCCAAGCAGAAGAAAAGGCAGGTATTTCGATTAAATCAGTGAATGTCGGCTTGCCTGGTAATCTTTTGCAGGTCGAACCAACCCAAGGGATGATTCCAGTAACATCTGATACAAAAGAAATTACGGATCAAGATGTTGAAAATGTTGTCAAATCAGCTTTGACAAAGAGTATGACACCTGACCGTGAAGTCATTACCTTTATTCCTGAAGAATTTATTGTGGATGGTTTCCAAGGGATTCGTGACCCACGTGGCATGATGGGGGTTCGCCTTGAAATGCGTGGCTTGCTTTATACAGGTCCTCGTACTATCTTGCACAATTTGCGTAAGACGGTTGAGCGTGCAGGTGTTCAGGTTGAAAATATTATCATTTCGCCACTAGCAATGGTTCAATCAGTTTTGAACGAAGGTGAACGTGAATTTGGTGCTACAGTGATTGATATGGGGGCAGGTCAAACGACTGTCGCTACAATCCGTAACCAAGAACTCCAATTCACACATATTCTCCAAGAAGGTGGAGATTATGTAACTAAAGATATCTCCAAGGTTTTGAAAACCTCTCGCAAATTAGCAGAAGGCTTGAAACTGAATTACGGGGAAGCCTATCCGCCTCTTGCAAGCAAAGAAACCTTCCAAGTAGAAGTTATTGGAGAAGTAGAAGCAGTCGAAGTGACGGAAGCCTACTTGTCAGAAATTATTTCTGCACGAATCAAGCACATCCTTGAACAAATCAAGCAAGAATTAGATAGAAGACGTCTATTGGAGCTCCCTGGTGGCATTGTCTTGATCGGTGGGAATGCCATTTTACCAGGTATGGTTGAGCTTGCTCAGGAAGTATTTGGCGTCCGTGTCAAGCTTTATGTTCCAAATCAAGTTGGTATCCGTAATCCAGCCTTTGCGCATGTGATTAGTTTATCAGAATTTGCTGGACAATTGACAGAAGTCAATCTTTTGGCTCAAAGAGCGGTCAAGGGTGAAGTTGCTCTGACTCATCAGCCAATTAGTTTTGGGGGAATGATACAGAAAACAGCTCAGTTTGTACAATCAACGCCTGTTCAACCAGCTCCTGCTCCAGAAGTAGAGCCGGTGGCGCCTACAGAACCAATGGCGGATTTCCAACAAGCTTCACAAAATAAACCGAAATTAGCAGATCGTTTCCGTGGCTTGATCGGAAGCATGTTTGACGAATAAAGAGGAAAAATAAATTATGACATTTTCATTTGATACAGCTGCTGCTCAAGGTGCAGTGATTAAAGTAATTGGTGTCGGTGGAGGCGGTGGCAATGCCATCAACCGTATGGTCGACGAAGGTGTTACAGGCGTAGAATTTATCGCAGCAAACACAGATGTACAAGCATTGAGTAGTACAAAAGCTGAGACTGTTATTCAGTTGGGACCTAAATTGACTCGCGGTTTGGGTGCAGGAGGTCAACCTGAGGTTGGTCGTAAAGCTGCTGAAGAAAGCGAAGAAACACTGACAGAAGCTATCAGTGGCGCAGATATGGTCTTCATCACTGCTGGTATGGGAGGAGGCTCTGGAACTGGAGCTGCCCCTGTTATTGCTCGTATCGCCAAAGATTTAGGTGCTCTTACAGTTGGTGTTGTAACACGTCCTTTCGGTTTTGAAGGAAGCAAACGTGGACAATTTGCTGTAGAAGGAATCAATCAACTACGTGAGCATGTAGATACTCTATTGATTATCTCAAACAACAACTTGCTTGAAATTGTTGATAAGAAAACACCGCTCTTGGAGGCTCTTAGCGAAGCGGATAACGTTCTTCGTCAAGGTGTTCAAGGAATTACCGATTTGATTACCAATCCAGGATTGATTAACCTTGACTTTGCCGATGTGAAAACAGTTATGGCAAACAAAGGGAATGCTCTTATGGGTATTGGTATCGGTAGTGGAGAAGAACGTGTTGTTGAAGCAGCGCGTAAGGCAATTTACTCTCCACTTCTTGAAACAACAATTGATGGAGCAGAAGATGTGATTGTCAACGTAACTGGTGGTCTTGACTTAACCTTGATTGAGGCAGAAGAGGCTTCACAAATTGTGAACCAAGCAGCAGGTCAAGGAGTGAACATCTGGCTCGGTACTTCAATTGATGAAAGTATGCGTGATGAAATTCGTGTAACAGTTGTTGCAACAGGTGTTCGTCAAGACCGCGTAGAAAAGGTTGTGGCTCCACAAGCTAGACCGACTACTAACTACCGTGAGACAGTGAAACCAGCTCATTCACATGGCTTTGATCGTCATTTTGATATGGCAGAAACAGCTGAATTGCCAAAACAAAATCCACGTCGTTTGGAACCAACTCAGGCATCTGCTTTTGGTGATTGGGATCTTCGCCGTGAATCAATTGTTCGTACAACAGATTCAGTCGTTTCTCCAGTTGAACGCTTTGAAGCCCCAACATCACAAGATGAAGATGAATTGGATACACCTCCATTTTTCAAAAATCGTTAAGTAAATGAATGTAAAAGAAAATACAGAACTTGTTTTTCGAGAAGTTGCAGAGGCTAGTCTGAGTGCTCATCGAGAGAGTGGTTCAGTCTCTGTCATTGCAGTTACCAAGTATGTAGATGTACCGACAGCGGAAGCCTTGCTTCCGCTAGGGGTTCATCATATTGGTGAAAATCGTGTCGATAAGTTTCTGGAGAAATATGAAGCTTTAAAAGATCGAGATGTGACTTGGCATTTGATTGGTACCTTACAAAGACGTAAGGTGAAAGATGTCATTCAATACGTTGATTATTTCCATGCTTTGGATTCAGTCAAGCTAGCAGAGGAAATTCAAAAAAGAAGCGACCGAGTCATCAAGTGTTTCATTCAGGTAAATATTTCTAAAGAAGAAAGTAAACACGGATTTTCGAGAGAGGAACTGCTGGAAATCTTGCCAGAGTTAGCCAGACTAGATAAGATTGAATATGTTGGTTTAATGACGATGGCACCTTTTGAGGCTAGTAGTGAGCAGTTGAAAGAAATTTTCAAGGCGACCCAAGATTTGCAAAGAGAAATTCAAGAAAAACAAATTCCAAATATGCCTATGACCGAGTTAAGTATGGGAATGAGTCGTGATTATAAAGAAGCGATTCAATTCGGTTCCACTTTTGTTCGTATAGGTACATCATTTTTTAAGTAGGAGAGAACCATGTCTTTAAAAGATAGATTCGATAGATTTATAGATTATTTTACGGAGGATGAGGATTCAAGTCTCCCTTATGAAAAAAGAGATGAGCCTGTGTTAACTCCAGTAAATTCTTCACAGGAACCGGCTCTCCCAATGAATCAACCTTCACAGTCTGCTGGTGCAAAAGATAGCAATATCACCAGACTTCATGCAAGACAACAGGAATTGGCAAATCAGAGTCAGCGTTCAACTGATAAGGTCATTATAGATGTTCGTTATCCTAGAAAATATGAAGATGCAACAGAAATTGTTGATTTGTTGGCAGGAAACGAAAGTATCTTGATTGATTTTCAATATATGACAGAAGTGCAGGCCCGTCGCTGTTTGGACTATTTGGATGGGGCTTGCCATGTTTTAGCTGGTAATCTGAAAAAGGTAGCTTCTACCATGTACCTGTTGACACCAGTGAATGTTATTGTCAATGTTGAAGATATTCGTTTACCAGATGAAGATCAACAGGGTGAGTTTGGTTTTGATATGAAGCGAAATAGAGTACGATAATGATTTTTTTAATTCGTATGATTTATAATGCAGTGGATATTTACTCCCTGATTTTGGTGGCCTTTGCTGTCATGTCTTGGTTTCCAGGTGCCTACGAATCCAGTTTAGGTCGTTGGATTGTAGCATTGGTAAAACCAGTGCTTGCTCCTTTGCAACGCCTGCCTTTACAGATAGCAGGTCTTGATTTATCTGTTTGGGTTGCGATTGTTTTGGTTCGATTTTTAGGAGAAAACCTAGTCCGTTTTCTGGCGATGATAGGATGAATAAAGGGATTTATCAGCATTTCTCCATAGAAGATCGTCCCTTTCTTGACAAGGGAATGGAATGGATAAAGAAGGTAGAAGATAGCTATGCTCCTTTTTTAACTCCTTTTATCAACCCTCATCAGGAGAAGCTATTAAAGATTTTGGCAAAAACCTATGGCCTTGCTTGTAGCAGTAGTGGGGAATTTGTCTCGAGTGAGTATGTTCGAGTTTTATTATACCCAGATTATTTCCAACCAGAGTTTTCAGATTTTGAAATATCTCTCCAGGAAATTGTGTATTCCAATAAATTTGAACATTTAACGCATGCTAAGATTTTAGGGACAGTCATCAATCAATTAGGGATTGAACGGAAACTTTTTGGAGATATCCTAGTAGATGAAGAACGGGCGCAGATTATGGTCAATCGGCAATTTCTTCTTCTCTTTCAAGATGGATTAAAGAAAATTGGCCGTATACCCGTTTCGCTGGAGGAACGTCCTTTCACCGAGAAAATAGATAAGCTAGAACAGTATCGAGAGCTGGATTTATGTGTGTCTAGTTTTCGATTAGATGTTCTTTTATCAAATGTTTTAAAACTATCTAGGAATCAAGCAAACCAGTTGATTGAAAAGAAACTTGTCCAAGTAAATTATCATGTGGTAGACAAATCAGATTATACTGTTCAAGTTGGAGACTTGATTAGTGTGAGAAAATTTGGTCGCTTGAGATTGCTTCAAGATAAGGGACAAACAAAAAAAGAGAAGAAAAAAATAACCGTCCAGTTATTATTAAGTAAGTGAGGAATAGAATGCCAATTACATCATTAGAAATAAAGGACAAAACCTTTGGAACTCGATTCAGAGGTTTTGATCCAGAAGAAGTCGATGAATTTTTAGATATTGTGGTTCGTGATTACGAAGATCTTGTTCGTGCGAATCATGATAAAGATTTGCGTATTAAGAGTTTAGAAGAGCGTTTGTCTTACTTTGATGAGATGAAAGATTCATTGAGCCAGTCTGTATTGATTGCCCAAGACACAGCTGAGCGAGTGAAACAGGCGGCGCATGAACGTTCAAACAATATCATTCACCAAGCAGAGCAGGATGCCCAACGCTTGTTGGAAGAAGCTAAATATAAGGCAAACGAGATTCTTCGTCAAGCAACAGACAATGCTAAGAAAGTTGCTGTTGAAACCGAAGAATTGAAGAACAAGAGCCGTGTCTTCCACCAACGTCTCAAATCTACAATTGAGAGTCAGTTGGCTATTGTTGAATCTTCAGATTGGGAAGATATTCTCCGTCCAACAGCTACTTATCTTCAAACCAGTGATGAAGCCTTTAAAGAAGTGGTTAGCGAAGTACTTGGAGAACCGATTCCAGCTCCAATTGAGGAAGAACCAATTGATATGACACGTCAGTTCTCTCAAGCAGAAATGGCAGAGTTACAAGCTCGTATTGAGGCAGCCAATAAAGAATTGGCTGAATTTGAAGCTCAGGCTAAACAGGAAGTGGAAGCTCCAACTCCTGTAGTGGGTCCTCAAATGGAAGAAGAGCCTGCTCATCCAGTTGGTCCAATGTACGAAGAACCAGAAGTAGCTCCAGTACATCCTTCGGCTCCAACACCAGCTCCAGAAACGTTTGATTCAGCACCAGGATTTGAAGCACCGCAAGAATCCGTTACAATTTTATAAGAAATATTCTGAGAACAATATCTTATCCTTATATTTCCAGCGAGCAGGAGATGGTGTGAGTCCTGCATTCCCTAACGATAAGATTATCCTCTCAAAAACTCAAGTCTGAATGGAGTAAGATTTGACGTTTCCCACGTTACGGGATAAGAGGGAGAAAGACTAGATCTTTTTCCGAATAAAGGTGGTACCACGATTTTCGTCCTTTTTGGCAGTCGTGGTTTTTAATTTGTTATTATTTATAAAGGAGATACCATGAAACTCAAAGATACCCTTAATCTTGGGAAAACAGCTTTCCCAATGCGTGCAGGCCTTCCTACCAAAGAGCCAGTTTGGCAAAAGGAATGGGAAGATGCAAAACTTTATCAACGTCGTCAAGAATTGAACCAAGGAAAACCTCATTTCGCCTTGCATGATGGCCCTCCATACGCGAACGGAAATATCCACGTTGGACACGCTATGAACAAGATTTCAAAAGATATCATTGTTCGCTCAAAATCAATGTCAGGTTTTTACGCACCATTTATCCCGGGTTGGGACACTCATGGTCTGCCAATCGAGCAAGTTTTGGCAAAACAAGGTGTCAAACGTAAAGAAATGGACTTGGTTGAGTACTTGAAACTTTGCCGTGAATACGCTCTTTCTCAAGTAGATAAACAACGTGAAGACTTTAAACGTTTGGGTGTTTCTGGTGACTGGGAAAATCCATATGTGACTTTGACTCCTGACTATGAGGCAGCTCAAATCCGTGTATTTGGTGAGATGGCTAATAAAGGTTATATCTACCGTGGTGCAAAACCAGTTTACTGGTCTTGGTCATCTGAGTCTGCCCTTGCTGAAGCAGAGATTGAATACCATGACTTGGTTTCAACTTCTCTTTACTATGCCAATAAGGTAAAAGATGGCAAAGGTGTTCTAGATACAGATACTTATATCGTCGTTTGGACAACTACTCCATTTACTATCACAGCTTCTCGTGGTTTAACTGTCGGAGCGGATATTGATTACGTCTTGGTTCAACCTGCTGGTGAAGCTCGTAAGTTTGTCGTTGCTGCAGAATTGTTGACTAGCTTGTCTGGGAAATTTGACTGGGCTGATGTGCAAGTTTTAGCAACTTACCGTGGTCAAGAACTCAACCACATCGTAACAGAACACCCATGGGATATAGCTGTAGATGAATTGGTTATCCTTGGTGACCACGTTACAACTGACTCTGGTACAGGTATTGTCCATACAGCCCCAGGTTTCGGTGAGGATGACTACAATGTTGGTATTGCTAATGGTCTTGAAGTCGCAGTGACTGTTGACGAACGTGGTATCATGATGGCTAATGCTGGTGCTGAGTTTGAAGGTCAATTCTATGACAAGGTGGTTCCAACTGTTATTGAAAAACTTGGTAGCCTCCTTCTTGCTCAAGAAGAAATCTCTCACTCATATCCATTTGACTGGCGTACCAAGAAACCAATTATCTGGCGTGCAGTACCACAATGGTTTGCCTCAGTTTCTAAATTCCGCCAAGAAATCTTGGATGAAATTGAAAAAGTGAAATTCCACTCAGAATGGGGTAAAGTTCGTCTTTACAATATGATTCGTGACCGTGGCGATTGGGTTATCTCTCGTCAACGTGCTTGGGGTGTTCCGCTTCCTATCTTCTATGCTGAAGACGGTACAGCTATCATGACTGCTGAAACGATTGAACATGTGGCTCAACTCTTTGAAGTACATGGTTCAAGCATTTGGTGGGAACGTGATGCTAAGGACCTCTTGCCAGAAGGATTTAGCCACCCAGGCTCACCAAATGGCGAGTTCAAGAAAGAAACAGATATCATGGACGTTTGGTTTGACTCAGGTTCATCATGGAATGGAGTCGTAGTAAATCGTCCTGAGTTGACTTACCCAGCAGACCTTTACATAGAAGGCTCTGACCAATACCGTGGTTGGTTCAACTCTTCACTCATCACATCTGTTGCCAACCATGGTGTAGCACCTTACAAACAAATTCTGTCACAAGGATTTGCCCTTGACGGTAAAGGTGAGAAGATGTCTAAATCTCTTGGAAATACCATTGCTCCAAGCGATGTTGAAAAACAATTCGGTGCTGAAATCTTGCGTCTTTGGGTAACAAGTGTTGACTCAAGCAACGACGTGCGTATCTCTATGGATATCTTGAGCCAAGTCTCTGAAACTTACCGTAAGATTCGTAACACCCTTCGTTTCTTGATTGCCAATACATCTGACTTTTACCCAAGTCAAGATTCAGTAGCTTACGATGAGCTTCGCTCAGTTGATAAGTACATGACTATTCGCTTTAACCAGCTTGTCAAGACCATTCGTGATGCTTATGCAAACTTTGAATTCTTGACAATCTACAAGGCCTTGGTGAACTTTATCAACGTTGATTTGTCAGCCTTCTACCTTGATTTTGCTAAAGATGTTGTCTACATCGAAGGTACTAAATCATTGGAACGCCGTCAGATGCAGACTGTTTTCTATGACATTCTTGTGAAAATCACCAAACTCTTGACTCCAATCCTTCCTCACACAGCAGAGGAAATCTGGTCATACCTTGAGTTTGAAGCAGAAGATTTTGTTCAATTGTCAGAATTGCCAGAAGCAGAGACATTTGCTAATCAAGAAGAAATCTTGGACACATGGGCTGCCTTCATGGACTTCCGTGGACAAGCTCAAAAAGCTTTGGAAGAAGCTCGTAATGCAAAAGTTATCGGGAAATCGCTTGAAGCACACTTGACAGTTTATCCAAACGAAGTTGTGAAAACTCTACTCGAAGCAGTAAACAGCAATGTAGCTCAACTTTTGATCGTGTCAGACTTGACCATCGCAGAAGGACCAGCTCCAGAAACTGCCGTTAGCTTCGAAGATGTAGCCTTCACTGTTGAACGAGCTGCAGGCCAAGTATGTGACCGTTGCCGTCGTATTGCCCCAACAACAGCAGAACGCAGCTACCACGCAGTTATCTGTGACCACTGTGCAAGCATCGTAGAAGAAAACTTCGCGGACGCAGTCGCAGAAGGATTTGAAGAGAAATAAGATTGAAAAGTCTCTATGCGTCTAGTATATAAAAATCAGTTATTCCAAGTTTATAATCTCTCTTGTGAGATGCTAAAGTTTAATGAGAATTGGTTTTGCTAATACTAGGAGAAAGTAAGTATGCTAAAATCGCAAGATTGTTTTTCTTGCGATTTCTTAAACTAGTGAGGAAAAATAAACATTATGAGACAAACAAATGTTAGAGGAAGCTTGTCCCTCCGTGGCTTTAGAAAATTGAGAACTGGTGCAATTGTTGCGACAGGTGTCATTTTGCTAGGTCTGGGCTTTTTAGCTCCAACTGTGTCAGCCAGTGAACAAGATGGTGTCTGGGTAGCCAGAACAGTTGAGGAAGTGAAAGCTGACCTTCAAAAAGAAGGTGATTTATTTAAGTATGTCATTAAGTGGGGAGATACATTAAGTGTTATCAGCGAAGCAAGCAATATCCCGGTAGATGTACTCCAAGAAATGAATCAAGCTTCAGGTAAGAATTTATTCTTACCACACAATGAATTGTACTTTACTGAAGCTGAAACGGTTTCAGATACAGTCACAAAACACAAGATTGTCATCAAAGAAAGTGGTGCAAGTGGCGAAGTTCGCACTTACGAAGTCTTGCTCAAGAAAGATCAGGAAACAAAAGCTGTTACCTTTGAATTAACAGATGTCACTGAGAAAGTTGAAAAAATGACTGTGAACTATAGCCTAGTTTATCAGCCTGTATCAGCACCAGTAGTGGAAAGAGCGGAAGAATCGGGTGAAGAACCTGCTTCAGAAGCACCAGCAGAGACAAGCCCAGAAGTTAAAGAAGAAACAGAAGCTCCAGTAGCACCAAAAGCAGAAGAGCCAACTGTAACAACGCCAAAAGCAGAAAAACCAGTGTCTCCAGCACCAACAGAATCAGCGCCAGAGGTAGAAAAACCAGCTGAGCCTAAAGAAGCAGAATCAACACCTGAAGGAACATTTACAGGAACAGCAGAATCAGCACCAGATTCAACAGAATTAGTGGCAAATGGAGCTTCAGGAAGAACAGAAGGGGCTTCAGAAGTAACTCCAGGAGTAACAGGAAAAGAAACTGAAGAATCAGGAACAGAAGCACCTACAACTCCAAAAGAAGATACACCTGAAGGAACAGTTTCAGAAGGAGAAACAGGAACAGAGTCAGCAGAATTGGCTGAACCAAAAACAGAAGCACCTACAACTCCAGAAAATAAAGAAGAACAACCAGGTGCAACAGAAGCACCGGAACCAAAAGTAACAGAGTCCGAGGCAGCGAAACCAGCTCCAAAAGAAGCAGGAACAACAGCAGGAAATGAAGTAAAAGAAACTGAAGAAGCAGGAACAGGTTCAGAAGTAGCTACAACAGGTGCACCAGCAGCGGAAGGAAGTTCAGAAGCGACTCTAGGTTCAACAGAAGAAGCTTCAGGAACAACACCAAAAGCAGAAGTTTCAGAAGCACCAGTGGTAGAGGCTACAACTTCAGGAGAACAAAGCCAACCAGCAGAAGAAACTCCAGCACCATCAAAACCAGAAACCCCAGCTTCAACAGAAGCAGCTACAGAGGCTACAACTTCAAGTGAAGTAGGCAATGCAGAAGAAACCTCTGTTGAGGAGACAGGAAAACAAGATAGCGCAACAAATACACCGTCAGCTGAGTCTAAAGAAGAAGCGGTAACAACACCAGAAGCAACAGAAAAAGAAGCAAAAGCAGAAGAGTCAGCAGAACCAGGAACATCTGCAGCTGTGGAATCAACACCAGCAGGAGAAGAAGGTAAAGCCGAAGCAACGGAAGAAGCTGAAGAACCAGGAATAATAGCAGAAGCAACCCCAGCACCAAAAGAATCAGGAGAAGAAGGTAAAGCGGAGGATTCAGTTTCTTCAACTGAATCTTCATCAACTGCTTCTGAAGGGGAGTCAACAGCTACGCAGCCAGCTGTAGAAGAAGAAACAGATTCAACATCGGAAGCTGAAGAACTTGCAACTACGGAAACAGCAACAGCACCAAAAGCGGAAGAGCCAGAGGCGGCAACCCCAGCTTCAGAAGTACCATCAGAATCAGAGTCGAAAGAAGAAGATTCATCTGCAGGGGATACAACAGTTACAGAAGAACAGCCGGCTTCAGAAACTGTCTCTGAAGGTGGGTTACCAGCTACACAACCAGCTGGAGAAGAAAATAAATCCGAACCAACGTCAGAAACTTCAACTATTCCATCTGTAGATGCTACAAATGATTCAGGTAATTCAGAGTCATCACCTTCAGTAACAGAAGGCAATAAAGAAGAAACAAATTCACAAAATACTGAAGCTTCGACTGTGAACGAAAACTCAGAATCATCTAATTCAGATTCAGAAAAACCACAGGGTGATGAACCAGCTGTACAAGTAGGATCAGACCCAACAGCGTCAACAGAAGGAACATTTACAGGAAAAGAAGAATCAGCACCAAAAGCAGAAGAAAAACAAGTCGACAAGAAACTAGAGCTTAGGAATATTTCAAATGTGGAATTATTTACAGTAGAAAATAATAAATATCGTCATGTAACTTCACTTGCTACCTTACCAAGTAATCCAGATACTTACTTTATGAAAGTCAAATCAGAGAACTTTAAAGATGTGATGTTACCTGTTTCAAGTATTACAAGTGTTACAAGAGATAGTCAAGAAGTATACAAAATTGTAGGACAAGCTAATGATTTAATTCAACATGAAAATGATAGTACTGTAGAAAATTATACTTATTATTTACCAAAAACTATTAATAGTGAAAACGAAGTTTATACATCATTTAAAAATCTAGTAGAAGCAATGAATAGAAATTTACATGGTACGTTTCGTTTAGGAGCAACTATGGATGCTCGTGAAGTAGAACTTTCGGATGGTCAAGAAAGTTATATAAATCAAGAATTTAGTGGTACATTAATAGGTACAAACAATGATAAGAACTATGCTATATATAACTTGAAAAAACCGTTATTTAAAGTTTTAAATCATGCTGCTATTCAAGATCTTTCAATAAAAGAAGCTAATGTTTCTTTGAAAGAAGATGCTACTACAATAGCGAAAGAGGCGAATAATGGTACTACAATTACAAATGTTCATTCATCAGGTGTAATTGCTGGTGAGCGTAGCATTGGTGGTTTGGTTTCAAAAGTAACTGACTCTACAATTTCTAATAGTAGTTTTACAGGTAGAATAACAAATACTTATAATACAAATGCTACTTATCAAATAGGTGGTTTAGTTGGCAAACTTTCAGGTGTTGGTGCTTTAATAGAAAACTCAATTTCATCTATCGATATGGCGACAAACGCTAATCAAGGGGACCAAACAGTTGGTGGTATAGCTGGGGTTGTTGATAGAAGTGCTAGAATTAGTAATAGTTACGTTGAAGGAAATCTTAACAATGTGAAGCCTTTTGGTAAAGTAGGAGGAGTTGTAGGTAATCTTTGGGATAATTCAGGTGAAGTTGAAAATTCAGGTCGACTATCTGATGTATTAAGCGATGTCAATGTTACTAACGGTAATGCTATTGCTGGTTATGATTTTAATGGTATAAAAGCAACTAACACTTATAGTAATAAAAATAATAAGGTGGTAAAAGTAGTTCAAGTAGATGACGAAGTACTTAGTAAAGATTCTGAAGAGCAAAGAGGAACTGTGCTAGAAGCGGATGAGATTAATGTGAAAAAATCTCAACTTGTTCCTAAAAATAATATTAAAACTGAGGACTTTAATTTCTCTTCTAAATATGGAACGGATTATAGTAAATTAAAAGATGTTGATGTTTCTAGGTTAAGGGTGTATAAAAATATAGAAAAATTACTGCCATTTTATAACAGAGAGACTATTGTTAAGTATGGTAATTTAGTGGATACTAATAATGCTTTATATACTAAGGATCTTGTGTCTGTAGTTTCAATGCATGACAAAGAAGTAATTTCTGATATTAATAAACATAAAGCTAGTATTAATAAGTTGTTACTACATTATTCAGATAATACTTCTCAAACATTAGATATAAAATATCTACAAGATTTCTCTAAAGTAGCAGAATACGAAATAACTAATACAAAATTAATATACACACCTAATACGTTATTACATAATTACAATAATATTGTAAAATCTGTTTTAAATGATCTGAAATCTGTTCAATATAATTCAGCTGATGTTAGAAAAGTATTAGATATTTCTAATGATATAAAATTAACAGAATTATATCTAGATGAACAGTTCGATAAAACAAAAGCAAATATTGAAGATACTTTATCAAAACTTCTTTCTGCAGATGCGGCAATAGCTGAAAATAATAATTCGATAATAGATAATTATGTAGTAGAAAAAATTAAGAATAATAAAGAGGCGTTGCTTTTAGGTTTAACATATCTTGAACGTTGGTATAATTTTAAATATGATAATGCAAGTACAAAAGATTTAGTATTATATCATTTAGATTTCTTTGGTAAATCTAATAGTTCTGCATTAGATAATGTTATTGAGCTAGGTAAATCAGGATTTAACAATTTATTAGCTAAAAATAATGTAATTACTTATAATGTATTATTATCAAAAAATTATGGAACTAAGAGTTTATTTGAGGCATTGGAAAAATATAGAAAAGTTTTAGTGCCGAATAAAACAAATAACGAATGGTTTAAAGAACAATCTAAAGCTTATATAGTAGAAGAAAAATCTACAATTCCTGAAGTAAGCGAAAAACAATCTAAGGAAGGGACGAAGTATTCTATTGGAGTATATGATAGATTAACTAGCCCTTCTTGGAAATATCAAAGTATGGTGTTACCGTTATTAACACTACCTGAAAAATCAGTGTTTATGATAGCGAATATTTCAACTATAGGATTTGGAGCCTATGACAGATATAGAAGTTCAGAATATCCTAAGGGAGAAAAGTTAAACAAATTTGTAGAAGATAATGCACAAGAAGCGGCTAAACGATTTAGAGATCATTATGATTATTGGTACAAAATACTAGATACGAAAGA
Organism: Streptococcus sp. 1453; assembly: GCF_013276955.1. Lineage (NCBI taxonomy): Bacteria > Bacillati > Bacillota > Bacilli > Lactobacillales > Streptococcaceae > Streptococcus > Streptococcus sp. 1453. The sequence continues at coordinate 166,487 of NZ_VMLZ01000001.1, read as the reverse complement.
AAAAGATAAATTGTTTAGAAGTATTTTGGTATATGATTCTTTTAGATTTGGTAATGATAAAGATAAAAATACTAGTCAAGCAGATTTTGAAACTGATCATCCAGCAATAAAACATTTCTTCGGTCCTGCGGGGAATAATGTTGTTCATAATGGACACGGAGCATATGCTACGGGAGATGCGTTCTACTATATGGCTTATCGTATGCTTGATAAGGCTGGCGCAGTAACATATACTCATGAAATGACACACAACTCAGATAGAGAAATTTATCTTGGAGGATATGGAAGAAGAAATGGGCTTGGACCAGAGTTTTATGCAAAAGGATTATTACAAGCTCCCGATCATCCAGATGATGCAACAATCACGATAAACTCTGTATTGAAATATGATGAAGCGGAAAATGCTAATAGACTACAAGTGAAAAATCCAACTCAACGATTTAATAATGCAGAAGACTTGCGTAAATATATGCATAACTTATTCGATTTAGTTTATACACTTGAAAAATTAGAAGGAGAAGCAGTAGTTAACTTAGGTGCCAATGAGAAAGGTGAGCTATTAAGGAAAATAGAGAATGAGTATAAACCTGATCCTGATGGAAATGATGTTTATGCAACGAATGTAGTCCGTAGATTAAAACCTGATGAGCTTAATAAGTTAACCTCTTTCAATAGTTTAATAGAAAACGATATAATCACAAGAAGAGGGTATATTGATGAAGGTGAGTATAAACGAAATGGATACTACACAATCAATCTTTTCTCGCCAATATATTCTGCCTTAAGTAGTGATAAAGGGACTCCGGGTGATTTAATGGCTCGTCGTATGGCATTTGAACTATTAGCTGCAAAAGGATATAAAGAAGGTATGGTACCATATATTTCTAACCAATATGAAAATGAAGCGAAAGCTAATGGAAGTAAAATTAATTCATACGGTAAAGAAGTAGGATTGGTAACTGATAAATTAGTGCTTAATAAGATATTTAATAACCAGTATTCATCTTGGGCTGATTTTAAAAAAGCTATGTATAAAGAACGAGAAAATAAATTTAATAACTTAACAAATATTAGCTTTATAAATCCTAATAATTGGGGACGTCAAGAGACGATAACTATTGATAGTATTGCTAAGTTAAGAAATATAATTAAAGAAGCGGTTCAGGCGGATGCTACTAATTATGCTTCAATATTATATCCAAAAGAAAGTAGTAAAGTTTACAAACTTAAAAAAGCTATTTTCAAAGCTTATCTAGATAAAACTGATGATTTTAGAAGTTCAATTTTTGATGAGGAAAATAAATTTACTAATTAGGGTAGCACATGAAGATAGGTTTCGTTTCTTCATGTGTGAAACTCTTTCCTTTTTGGTTTTGACTAGCTTTTTTGTGAAAAATTGTGTAAAATAGAATAGATAAACGAGGGGAAACCTCGGAAAATTTAAAGGAGAATCCATCTAATGGTAAAATTGGTTTTTGCTCGCCACGGTGAGTCTGAATGGAACAAAGCTAACCTTTTCACTGGTTGGGCTGATGTTGATTTGTCTGAAAAAGGTACACAACAAGCGATTGACGCTGGTAAATTGATCAAAGAAGCTGGTATCGAATTTGACCAAGCTTACACTTCAGTATTGAAACGTGCTATCAAAACAACGAACTTGGCTCTTGAAGCTTCTGACCAATTGTGGGTTCCAGTTGAAAAATCATGGCGCTTGAACGAACGTCACTACGGTGGTTTGACTGGTAAAAACAAAGCTGAAGCTGCTGAACAATTTGGTGATGAGCAAGTTCACATCTGGCGTCGTTCATACGATGTATTGCCTCCAAACATGGACCGTGATGATGAGCACTCAGCTCACACAGACCGTCGTTACGCTTCACTTGACGACTCAGTTATCCCAGATGCTGAAAACTTGAAAGTGACTTTGGAACGCGCCCTTCCATTCTGGGAAGATAAAATCGCTCCAGCTCTTAAAGATGGTAAAAACGTATTCGTAGGAGCTCACGGTAACTCAATCCGTGCCCTTGTAAAACACATCAAAGGTTTGTCAGATGACGAAATCATGGACGTGGAAATTCCTAACTTCCCACCATTGGTATTCGAATTTGACGAAAAATTGAACGTCGTTTCTGAATACTACCTTGGAAAATAAAAAATTGTAAGCCTAGGATTGATTTCTAGGCTTTTTATGTTAGTATGGTAGTATGATAAGGAATAAAAAACAAGATTATGTATTGGCCTACAAGCAACCAGCGTCGACAACATATAAGGGTTGGGAAGAAGAGGCCTTACCGATAGGTAATGGTTCTCTAGGGGCTAAAGTCTTTGGGCTTGTAGGGGCTGAACGGATTCAATTCAATGAAAAAAGTCTCTGGTCTGGAGGTCCACTTCCTGATAGTTCAGATTATCAAGGTGGAAATCTTCAGGACCAGTATGGTTTTTTAGCTGAGATTCGGCAGGCTTTGGAGAAGAGAGACTGCAATACTGCTAAGGAACTGGCTGAACATCATCTGGTCGGGCCAAAAACGAGTCAATATGGGACCTATCTGTCCTTTGGGGATATTCACATTGAGTTTAGTAATCAAGGCAAGACTTTGTCTCAGGTGACGGATTACCAGAGACAGCTGAATATCAGTAAGGCACTTGCGACGACTTCTTATGCCTATAAGGGAACGCGATTTGAACGTGAAGCTTTTGTGAGTTTTCCAGATAATCTCTTGGTTCAGCGTTTTATTAAGGAAGGGGCGGAAACTCTAGATTTTACTATAGAACTATCCTTGACCTGTGATTTGGCTTCTGATGGAAAGTATGAGCAGGAAAAATCTGATTACAAGGAGTGCCAGCTGGATATTACTGATTCTCATATCTTGATGAAGGGAAGAGTTAAGGATAATGATCAGCGGTTTGCTAGCTGTTTAGCTTGGGAAACGGATGGAGACATTAGAGTTTGGTCAGATAAGGTTCAGATATCAGGAGCCAGTTATGCCAATCTTTTCTTGGCAGCTAAGACGGATTTTGCCCAAAATCCTGCTAGCAATTATCGCAAGAAACTAGATTTAGAGCAACAGGTGATAGACTTGGTGGACACAGCTAAAGAAAAGGGCTATGCCCAATTGAAATCAAGGCATATTGAGGACTACCAAGCCTTATTCCAACGTGTTCAATTGGATTTGGGGTCTGATGTTGACGCATCCACTACAGATGAGTTGTTAAAAAATTATAAGCCACAAGAGGGGCAGGCTTTGGAGGAGCTGTTCTTCCAGTATGGACGGTATTTATTGATTAGTTCTTCCAGAGATTGTCCAGATGCTCTACCAGCTAACCTACAAGGGGTCTGGAATGCGGTCGATAATCCTCCTTGGAATTCGGACTATCACTTAAATGTCAATCTGCAGATGAATTATTGGCCAGCCTATGTTACCAATCTCCTAGAGACGGCCTTTCCGGTCATCAACTATGTAGATGATTTGCGTGTCTATGGTCGCATAGCGGCTGCAAGGTATGCAGGAATCGTCTCTCAGGAAGGGGAGGAAAATGGTTGGTTGGTTCATACTCAAGCGACTCCCTTTGGTTGGACAGCACCTGGTTGGGATTACTATTGGGGTTGGTCACCAGCTGCCAATGCGTGGATGATGCAAACCGTTTATGAAGCCTATTCATTTTACAGGGACCAAGACTATCTCAGGGAGAAAATTTATCCCATGTTGAGGGAAACGGTTCGTTTTTGGAATGATTTTTTACATGAGGATAGGCAGGCGCAGCGTTGGGTGTCTTCTCCGTCTTATTCCCCAGAACATGGGCCGATTTCGATTGGCAATACCTATGACCAATCTCTGATTTGGCAGTTATTTCATGATTTTATTCAGGCTGCTCAGGAATTGGAGCTGGATGAGGACTTGTTGATTGAAATTAAAGAAAAATTTGATTTACTAAATCCTCTTCAAATTACTCAATCTGGTCGAATCAGGGAGTGGTATGAGGAGGAAGAGCAGCATTTTCAAAATGAGAAAGTGGAGGCCCAGCATCGGCACGCTTCCCATCTGGTGGGACTCTATCCTGGCAATCTCTTTAGCTACAAGGGGCAGGAGTATCTTGAAGCGGCGAGTGCTAGTCTCAATGATCGTGGAGATGGCGGCACAGGCTGGTCCAAGGCTAATAAGATCAATCTTTGGGCGCGTCTAGGAGATGGCAATCGAGCCCATAAATTATTAGCAGAGCAGTTAAAGACATCTACCTTGCCCAACCTTTGGTGTAGCCATCCGCCTTTTCAGATAGATGGTAATTTTGGTGCTAGCAGTGGCATGGCGGAAATGTTGCTCCAGTCTCATACAGCTTATCTGGTACCTCTAGCTGCTCTACCCGATGCTTGGTCAACAGGTTCTGTTTCAGGCTTAATGGCACGTGGACACTTTGAAATTAGCATGATGTGGGCGGATAAAAAACTTTTACAGTTGACCATTTTATCAAGGAGTGGAGGAGATTTGCGAGTCTCTTATCCAGATATTGAGAAGAGTGCGGTTGAAGTGAATCAAGAAAAATCAAAAGTGAAATGCATAGAGAAAGATTGTATTTCGGTAGCAACAGTAGAAGGTGATCTTGTTCAATTTTATTTTTAAGAAGATGTTAGAAGGCAGTAATTTGAAACTACCTTTTAATAAGGATTTGAGAATGTAAGCAGTTTCCAACTAGTTGAAAAAGCGTTATAATGGTAATATGAAGTAATACTCAATGAAAATCAAAGAGCAAACTAGAAAGCTAACCGCAGGTTGCTCAAAACAGTGTTTTGAGGTTGCAGATGGAAGATGACGTGATTTGAAGAGATTTTCGAGGAGTATAATTTGTTTGAGAGAGGGTGGGTCTGATGGCTTATATTGAGATGAAACACTGTTACAAGCGTTATCAGGTTGGGGACACGGAGATTGTGGCCAATCGTGATGTGAATTTTGAGATTGAAAAGGGTGAATTGGTTATTATTCTAGGTGCATCTGGTGCAGGCAAGTCAACAGTTCTTAACCTTCTTGGGGGAATGGATACCAATGATGAAGGGGAAATCTGGATTGATGGTGCCAATATTGCAGATTATAGTTCCCACCAGAGGACTAATTACCGCCGCAATGATGTCGGTTTTGTTTTTCAGTTTTATAATCTAGTGTCCAATCTGACAGCTAAGGAAAATGTGGAATTGGCTTCGGAAATCGTGACAGATGCCTTGAATCCTGAGCAAGTCTTGACAGATGTAGGTCTGGTTCATCGTCTCAATAACTTTCCAGCCCAGCTGTCTGGAGGGGAGCAACAGCGAGTCTCCATTGCACGCGCGGTAGCCAAAAATCCTAAAATTCTCCTTTGTGACGAACCGACTGGAGCCTTGGATTATCAGACGGGCAAGCAGGTTTTGAAAATCCTCCAAGATATGTCTCGTCAAAAGGGAGCGACTGTTATCATCGTGACTCATAATGGAGCTTTGGCGCCCATTGCTGATCGCGTGATTCATATGCACGATGCCAGTGTCAAGGATGTGGTGATCAACCAGCATCCTCAGGATATCGACAGTTTGGAGTACTAGTATGATCAAGCGAAAAACCTATTGGAAGGACTTAATTCAGTCCTTCACAGGCTCCAAGGGGCGTTTTTTATCCATCTTGACCTTGATGATGTTAGGGTCTCTAGCCCTAGTAGGCCTCAAAGTGACTAGCCCAAACATGGAGGCGACAGCTAATGCTTATTTAACAACTGCTCAAACCCTGGATTTGGCAGTCATGTCTAACTATGGCTTGGATCAAGCAGATCAAGAAGAACTAGAACAGACGGAGGGCGCAGAGGTTGAGTTTGGCTATTTGACAGATGTGACTATGGAAAATGGGCAGGATGCCATTCGGCTGTACTCCAAACCAGAGCGAATTTCAACCTTTCAGCTAAGAGAGGGACGACTTCCTCAGTCAGACAAGGAAATCGCTTTGGCCAGTCATCTGCAGAGTCAATATAGCGTGGGACAGGAGATTAGCTTTAAAGAAAAAGAAGGCGGTCATTCCCCTTTAAAAGACCATACTTATACCATTACTGGTTTTGTGGATTCGGCTGAAATCCTCTCCCAGCGAGATATGGGCTACGCAGGAAGTGGAAGTGGGACTCTGACAGCTTATGGGGTGATTTTACCTAGTCAGTTTGATCAGAAAGTCTACAATATAGCTCGTTTGAAATATCAAGATTTAGCAGGCTTAAATGCTTTTTCATCAGCTTATGAAGAAAAATCCAAGCAACATCAGGAAAATCTAGAACAAGCTTTGACAGATAATGGCGAGGCACGTCTGCAACTCTTGAAAAAAGAAGGACAAGAGTCTTTAGACAAGGGCCAAGAGGCCCTTGACAAGGCTGAGACTAATTTGCAGGAAGGCAAGCGTCGTTTAGCAGCTGCTCAAGCTCGTATACTGGCTCAAGAAAGTCAACTAGCCTTGCTTCCTCAAGCCCAGAGAGAGCAGGCTAGTGCCCAACTTACTCAAGCCAAGCAGGAATTGAGCAAGGAAGAAGACAAACTAAAGCAGGCTGAACAAAATTTAGCCCAAGAAAAGGAAAAATTAGAAAAACATCAGCAAGTCTTGGATGATTTGGCGGAGCCCAAGTATCAAGTCTATAATCGTCAGACCATGCCTGGCGGTCAAGGCTACCTCATGTATAGTAATGCTTCATCCAGTATTCGGGCAGTGGGCAATATCTTTCCTGTGGTGCTTTATGCTGTAGCAGCTATGGTGACCTTTACAACCATGACTCGTTTTGTGGATGAAGAGCGAACACATGCAGGGATTTTTAAGGCCTTGGGCTATCGCAGTAAGGATATTATCGCCAAGTTTCTCCTTTATGGTCTAGTAGCTGGGACTGTCGGAACGGCTCTAGGTAGTATACTTGGCCATTATTTGCTAGCCAGTGTGATTTCAAGTGTCATTACAAAAGGCATGGTGGTGGGAGAAACCCAGATTCAGTTCTATTGGACCTATAGCTTACTGGCTCTTGTCTTGAGCTGGTTGGCTAGTGTTCTACCAGCCTACTTGGTAGCTCGTAGGGAACTTCATGATGAAGCAGCCCAGCTTTTACTGCCTAAACCGCCTGTCAAAGGAGCTAAAATCTTACTAGAGCGTATCGGTTTTATCTGGCGCCGTCTCAGTTTTACCTATAAGGTAACAGCCCGCAATATCTTTCGTTATAAGCAACGGATGTTGATGACGATTTTTGGTGTGGCAGGTTCAGTAGCTCTGCTCTTTGCAGGTTTAGGAATCCAATCCTCTGTAGCAGGAGTTCCGTCCAGACAGTTTCAACAAATCCAACAGTATCAGATGATTGTCTCTGAAAATCCTAGTGCGACCAATCAGGACAAGAAAGAGCTAGAAGGAGTGTTGAAAGGGCAGGATATCCAAGCCTATCAGAAAATCTATTCTAAAACGCTAGACAAGGATTTCAAAGGTAAGGCTGGTCTTCAAACCATTACGCTTATGATGACAGAGAAGGAGGATTTGACTCCCTTTATTCATCTGCAAGACCATCAGCAAGAGTTGACATTAAAAGATGGAGTTGTCATCACAGCTAAACTCGCCCAGTTGGCAGGTGTCAAGCTTGGACAAACTTTGGAAATTGAAGGTAAGGAACTAAAGGTCGCTGCTATTGCTGAGAATTACGTTGGTCACTTTATTTATATGAGTCAGGCTAGCTATGAGCAAATTTACGGACAGCTACCCCAAGCCAACACTTATCTGGTCTCGCTAAGGGATACCAGTGCTACTAGTATCGAAAGACAGGCTGGCTTACTTATGAATCAATCTGCGGTATCCAGCGTTGTCCAGAATGCTTCAGCCATTCGACTCTTTGACTCTGTTGCTAGCTCACTCAATCAGACCATGACTATCTTAGTTATCGTGTCGGTTCTATTGGCTATTGTTATCCTCTACAATTTGACCAATATCAACGTGGCTGAGAGAATCCGTGAACTCTCCACTATCAAGGTTCTCGGTTTTCATAATAATGAAGTTACTCTCTACATTTACCGTGAGACGATTGTGCTGTCCCTTGTGGGAATCGTACTTGGTCTGGTATCTGGTTTCTATTTACATCAATTTTTGATTCAAATGATTTCGCCTGCGACCATTCTCTTTTATCCGCAGGTAGGTTGGGAAGTCTATGTAATCCCAGTGGCAGCAGTAAGCATCATTTTGACCTTGCTTGGTTTCTTTGTCAATCGTCATCTGAGAAAGGTTGATATGCTTGAAGCCCTGAAATCTGTAGAGTAAGGTAGTTGGTTTTAGCTGATTGATCTTGTATTTACTCGTAAGCAAAAATCCTCCGTTTCAAAGAGCAGGGAACTCTTTGTGACAGAGGATTTTTTCTATAGGGCTTTAGCAGCTGCAATTGCGGCTTCGAAGTTTGGCTCAGAATTGATATTATCCACGTATTCAACGTAGCGAATCGTATTGTCAGTATCGAGGACAAAGACTGCGCGTGCTAATAGGTGCCATTCGTTGATCAAGAGGGCATAATCGTGCCCGAAAGAATGGTCAAAGTAGTCTGAAAGCATAATGGCATTGTCAAGGCCTTCAGCACCGCACCAACGTTTTTGAGCAAAAGGTAGGTCCATTGAAACAGTCAATACGACCGTGTTGTCCAGTCCAGCCAATTCTTCATTAAAACGACGTGTTTGAGTTGAGCAGATGCCTGTATCGATAGAAGGAACGACACTCAAGACTTTTTTCTTGCCATCAAAATCAGCCAGAGATTTTTTAGAAAGATCTGTTGTAGTAAGAGAAAAATCAAGCGCCTTGTCGCCGACTTGTAGTTGTTTACCTGTAAAGCTCACAGGATTTCCGAGAAAAGTTACCATAGGATACTCCAATCTTTTTTCTTCCATTGTAGCTGAAACAGTCGAAATTTTCCAATGATTTGACCGGAAATGTGGGCATAGAAAAAACGCCAGCTCATATGAGAATGACGTTTTTCAGAGGCTTATTTTGCCAATCCTTCAGCAATCTTGTCAAGGTTGTATTTCATCATGCTGTAGTAGCTGTCGCCTTCCTTACCTTGTTCTGCGATAGAGTCCGTAAAGATTTGAGCGTAGATTGGGATGTTTGTGTCTTGAGAAACAGTTTTCATTGGACGGTCATCCACACTTGATTCTACAAAGAGTGATGGAACTTTTGTTTGGCGAAGTTTTTCAACCAAGGTCTTGATTTGTTCAGGTGTTCCTTCTTCTTCAGTATTGATTTCCCAGATGTAAGCACTTGGGACACCATAGGCTTTAGAGAAGTATTTGAATGCTCCTTCGCTAGTTACAATGAGTTTCTTTTCAGCAGGGATGTTATTAAATTTATCCTTACTTTCTTTATCAAGTTTGTCTAACTTATCAGTATATTCTTTGAGATTTTTTTCATAGAATTCTTTGTTGTTAGGGTCTTTGGCGCTCAATTGTTTAGCGATATTTTTAGCAAAGATAATCCCATTTTCAAGATTGAGCCAAGCGTGTGGGTCTTCTTTACCTTTTTCATTTTTTCCTTCAAGGTAGATAACTTCAACCCCTTCGCTGACTGCAAAGTAGTCTTTGTTTTCAGTTTTCTTAGCATTTTCTACCAATTTGGTAAACCAAGCATTGCCACCTGTTTCAAGGTTGATACCGTTATAGAAAATGAGGTCTGCCTCAGAAGTTTTCTTAACATCTTCAGGAAGTGGTTCGTATTCGTGTGGGTCTTGCCCAATCGGAACGATACTATGAAGATCAATCTTGTCACCAGCAATATTTTTAGTAATATCAGCGATGATTGAGTTTGTAGCAACAACTTTTAGTTTTTGACCAGAAGCTGCATCTTTTTTTCCGCTAGCACATGCTACAAGAGCAATGACGGAAAGAAAGAGAACGAGTAATGTACCTAATTTTTTCATTAGATCCTCCAATTTATTAGGGCTTTGCCCCTTATTTTAACAAATGTTTATTTTTTAGTTTCAAATATCGTTGTTTTGGAGCGATAAAGAAGCTAATGAGAAAGAAACTAGCGGCTGTAAGCACGATACTAGAACCTGCCGCAACGTTAAAGCTATAGCCGATAAAGAGCCCCAAAACTGAAGCAGTAGCTCCAAAGGTTGAGGAAAGGAAAATCATGCTTTTCAGGCTATTAGCATACAGATAAGCAGTTGCAGCTGGGGTAATCAGCATGGCTACAATCAGGATAGTTCCGACACTTTGCATGGCTGTCACAGACACGAGAGTCAAGAGTACCATGAGAAGGTAGTGATAGAAATTGACAGGCATTCCCATGGCTTTAGCCAAGAGTTCATCAAAGGAAGTTATCAAGAGTTGCTTGAAGAAAATCCAGATTAACAAGAGAATGACTGCCCCCACACCCATAGTAATAAACATATCCGTATCTTGGACGGCTAGGATATTACCAAAAAGGATATGGAAAAGGTCAGTTGAACTTTTAGCGACACTAATCAAGATGATACCGAGGGCTAAGAAAGAAGAAAAGGTAATGCCGATGGCGGTATCGCTTTTGATAATCGAGTTTCCCTTGATGTAGGTAATGATGATGGCAGCTAGCAGTCCAAAGACAATGGCTCCGATAAAGAAGTCAAGGCCCAAGATGAAGGAGAGGGCTACACCTGGTAAGACAGCATGTGAAATGGCATCTCCCATGAGTGACATCCCGCGTAGAATGATGAAACATCCCACAGCTCCAGCTACGACCCCGACGACAATAGCTGTTATCAAGGCATTTTGTAAGAAATGGAATTTTTGCAATCCATCGATAAATTCTGCAATCATAGGTCACCTCCATTGAAAAAGAGTCGATTACCGTAAGCTTCTTTGAGATTGGCTTCGGTAAAGGTTTCTTTGGTTGGACCAAAGGCAATCACTTCTCGATTGACAAGCAAGACTTGATCAAAGTAGTGGGGAACCTTGCTGAGGTCGTGGTGGACGATGAGAACCGTCTTCCCAGCTTTTTTCAGATCTCTCAGCGTATTCATGATGATTTCCTCACTGACAGAGTCAATCCCAACAAAGGGTTCATCCAAGAGGATATAGTCGGCTTCCTGAACCAAACATCTGGCAATCAAGACCCGCTGGAATTGACCTCCAGACAGTTGACTGATTTGCCGTTCTGCGTAGTCAGCTAGGCCGACGATTTCAAGGGCTTCCTCTACTTTTTTCCAATGTTTAGCCTTTAAACTGCGAAAGAGAGGAATAGAGGGAAAGAGTCCTAACGAGACACATTCCTTGACCTTGATGGGAAAGTTGTAGTCGATATTGATTTTTTGTTCGACATAGGCGATTCGGTGTAAGGATTTTTTAACTTCCTTGTCATCGAGAAATGCCTGACCTTGATGTGGGATAATTCCCAGCATCCCTTTTAATAATGTTGATTTTCCAGCACCGTTAGGACCAATGATTCCGGTAATTGTTGGTCCTTGGAGCACTAGTGAAATATCCTTAAGTGCCAACGTTTCTTTGTAGGAGACACTGAGGTTTTCGATACGTATCATAAACTTGTATTCCTCCTAACTCTTAATATACCTTAAAAAAAAAATTAAGTCAAGTTAATTTTTAAAAAAATTAAAATAATAACTGAAAAATGATAGAAAAGGAAAGTTCATTTTTAATTGCATTCCTAGGTAATTTTTGTTAAGCTAAAAGCAAGTACAAATGAAAGCGAGAACAAGATGACACGTTATCAAGATGATTTTTATGATGCAATCAATGGAGAATGGCAACAGACAGCTGAAATTCCAGCAGATAAGTCTCAAACGGGAGGTTTTGTTGATTTAGACCAGGAAATTGAAGACCTGATGCTGGCGACAACAGACAAGTGGTTGGCAGGAGAAGAGGTACCTGAGGATGCTATCTTGGCAAACTTTGTCAAATACCACCGCCTAGTTCGTGATTTTGACAAGAGAGAAGCCGACGGTATCACACCTGTCTTACCACTCCTTAAAGAATTCCAAGAATTGGAGACTTTTGCGGATTTTACAGCTAAACTAGCAGAGTTTGAGCTTGCTGGTAAACCAAACTTCCTTCCTTTTGGTGTATCGCCAGACTTTATGGATGCTAGAATCAATGTTCTATGGGCTAGCGCTCCAAGCACGATCCTGCCAGATACGACCTACTATGCAGAAGACCATCCTCAGCGCGAAGAGCTCTTGACTCTTTGGAAAGAAAGCAGCGCAAATCTTCTCAAGGCTTATGATTTCTCTGATGAAGAAATTGAAGACTTGCTAGAGAAAAGACTAGAATTGGACCGTCGAGTTGCGGCAGTGGTGCTTTCTAATGAAGAAAGTTCAGAATATGCTAAACTCTATCATCCATATTCTTATGAAGATTTCAAAAAATTCGCGCCTGCCCTACCTTTGGATGACTTCTTCCAAGCCGTTCTTGGACAAGTGCCAGACAAGGTTATCGTAGACGAAGAACGTTTCTGGCAAGCAGCAGATCAATTCTATAGTGAAGAGGCATGGCCTCTCCTCAAGGCAACCTTAATTTTAAGTGTTGTCAATCTTTCAACAAGTTATTTAACAGAAGAAATCCGTGTCTTGTCAGGTGCTTACAGTCGTGCGCTTTCTGGAGTTCCAGAAGCCAAAGACAAGGTCAAGGCAGCCTACCAGCTAGCACAAGGTCCTTTCAAACAAGCCTTAGGTCTTTGGTATGCCCATGAAAAATTCTCTCCAGAAGCTAAGGCGGACGTGGAGAAAAAAGTGGCAACTATGATTGATGTCTATAAGGAACGCTTGGCTAAGAATGACTGGCTGACTCCTGAAACTCGTGACAAGGCCATCGTCAAACTCAATGTCATCAAGCCTTATATCGGTTATCCAGAAGAATTGCCAGCACGCTACAAGGACAAGGTAGTGGATGAAAATGCTAGTCTTTTTGACAATGCTCAAGCCTTTGCGCGTGTAGAAATCAAGCACAGTTGGAGCAAGTGGAACCAGCCTGTGGACTATAAGGAGTGGGGCATGCCTGCTCATATGGTCAATGCTTATTACAATCCACAGAAGAACCTGATTGTCTTCCCGGCGGCTATTTTACAGGCTCCTTTCTATGACTTGCATCAGTCATCTTCTGCTAACTACGGTGGTATTGGGGCAGTGATTGCCCATGAAATTTCTCACGCCTTTGATACCAACGGAGCGTCCTTTGATGAAAATGGTAGCCTCAAGGATTGGTGGACAGAGAGCGACTATGCTGCCTTCAAGGAGAAAACACAAAAAGTTATTGACCAGTTTGATGGACAGGATTCTTATGGTGCAACCATCAACGGTAAATTGACTGTATCAGAAAACGTGGCTGACTTGGGAGGAATCGCTGCGGCGCTTGAAGCAGCTAAGAGAGAACCAGACTTCTCGGCAGAAGAATTCTTCTACAACTTCGGTCGTATCTGGCGCATGAAAGGTCGTCCAGAATTTATGAAACTCTTGGCTAGCGTCGATGTGCACGCGCCAGCCAAACTCCGTGTCAATGTACAAGTACCAAACTTCGATGATTTCTTTACAACCTATGATGTCAAAGAAGGAGATGGTATGTGGCGTTCGCCAGAGGAGCGCGTGATTATTTGGTAATGCAAAAAATCTAGTCATCAGAAAAAAGGCATTCAATCAGGTGTGAAAACCTTGATAGGATGCCTTTTATAGTGGAAAGACTTGCTGGATAGTGTACTTAAAATGCGATAGATATTGTCATCATTTTACTAGAAAAAAGGATTGAAGGTCTTTTCGTGAGCGATAGTAGTAGCTGGACCATGTCCTGGATAGACATCGTAGTTTGGTAGGGTGAAGAGTTGAGTCTGGATACTATGGAGGAGTTGTTCCATGCTACCAGTTGGAAGATCCGTCCGTCCGATTGTTTCACGGAACAGAGCATCACCTGTCAAGACCAAATGAGCTTGCGGAAAGACGATAGAAACACCACCGATAGAATGCCCTGGTGTTGGCAAGACAGTGAAACGAAATTCCTCTAGTTGGTATTCTTCGTGAAAGACAAAGGTGTGTTCAGCTGGTTTTGCGACCACATCTGCCATATCATCGTGGCGAGGTAGTCCAGAGAGATTATCGACAGGAGTATAGAGCCAGCTGGCTTCGCTATCTGCGATATAGACAGGAGGATTGCCAAAAGTTTCACGAACCAAGTCCAAGCTCATGATATGGTCATAATGGGCATGGGTCAATAGAATGGCACAGATCGGTTTGTTGATCTTCTCGATTGTCTGACGAATGGCTTCCCAATGGCTGCCAGGATCGACGACGATGAGATGTTTTTCACCTTCCAGGTAATAGGTGTTTTCATAGGCAACAGGATTCACAGTTTTATGGATTTTCATATTAGCTCCAATTTCAAAGAATGTACTAAATTAAGTATAGCACAGTTAGGGAGAATAGGTAAGAATTTAGAATGAACTTAAAAACCAGCATGACTAGATGAAGACAGGCTGGTTATCAATTTATCAATATTGGAGAGGTGTCAATTGCCCTTCATAGGTTGCATAAACTCCGTCATTAGCTTGTTTGATAGATGTGATGTTTAGAGTGCCACCGTAGTTGGCTTCTCGTTTATCGCTATATTCACTATAAGTTATCCTATTGGGCAGGTTCTGGTCGTTAGCATAGTACTGAACGACTGTTTTTTTATAGCTTTGCTGGCTGAATAGAAACAGGCAGCTAACTCCTAACACTAGGAGAGCAAAGATAGAAATAGCAGTTTTTTTCATAGGCGTTCTCCTTCTAAACTAAAGGATAAAAGAAAGCATCTTGAGGATTTTAATTCCAAAATCCAGTCAAGGTACCAGTGTATGTGACACGAGTTCCACCGTTTATCTTTCGTATATTCAATGGAATTGGGGAAGTCAGAAAGTCTTTCGGTTACAATATGGTTTCCGTTCTTCTATCTCTCCTTCTATCACCTAAATAGAAAATCTAACTGTACAATGTATTATAAAAAAATATTTCAGAATTGTCAAGCAATTCTGAAATATTTTTTTCCTATTCTGTTCCAATCTAGTTTTCATATTCTTAAAAAAGTGATAAAATGGTAGGAAGAATTGGAGAGTAGAGATGCCAAAAGAAGTGAATTTAACAGGCGAAGAAGTTGTCGCTTTAACCAAAGAATATTTAACAGAAGAGGATGTCCATTTTGTCCATAAGGCCTTGGTCTATGCGGTGGAATGCCATAGTGGTCAATACCGCAAATCTGGCGAACCTTATATTATTCACCCTATCCAAGTGGCAGGTATTTTAGCCAAGCTCAAGCTGGATGCCGTAACGGTAGCTTGCGGTTTCTTGCATGATGTGGTGGAGGATACAGATGCGACCTTGGACGATTTGGAAAGAGAGTTTGGTCCTGATGTGCGGGTAATCGTAGATGGGGTTACCAAACTTGGGAAGGTCGAGTACAAATCTATCGAGGAGCAATTAGCGGAAAATCATCGCAAGATGCTCATGGCCATGTCTGAGGACATCCGTGTTATCTTGGTCAAACTGTCTGACCGCTTGCACAATATGCGGACCCTGAAACACCTTAGAAAAGACAAGCAGGAGCGTATTTCCAAAGAAACCATGGAAATCTATGCCCCACTTGCCCACCGTCTGGGGATTTCCAGTGTCAAATGGGAATTGGAAGACCTGTCTTTCCGTTACCTCAATCCAACGGAGTTTTACAAGATTACCCATATGATGAAGGAAAAGCGTAGGGAGCGTGAAGCCTTGGTGGATGAGGTAGTCACAAAATTAGAGGAATATACGACAGATCGTCACCTAAAAGGGAAGATTTACGGTCGCCCCAAGCATATTTACTCGATTTTCCGCAAAATGCAGGATAAGAGAAAACGGTTTGAGGAAATCTATGACCTGATTGCCATTCGCTGTATTTTGGATACCCAAAGTGATGTTTATGCTATGCTTGGTTACGTGCATGAACTTTGGAAACCAATGCCTGGTCGCTTTAAAGACTATATCGCTAATCGCAAGGCCAATGGTTACCAGTCTATCCATACGACTGTTTATGGGCCAAAAGGACCGATTGAATTCCAGATTCGAACTAAAGCCATGCACGAGGTGGCTGAGTACGGGGTTGCGGCTCACTGGGCTTATAAGAAAGGCGTTAAGGGGCAGGTCAACAGCAAGGAATCAGCTATTGGGATGAACTGGATTAAGGAGATGATGGAGCTCCAAGATCAGGCTGATGATGCCAAGGAATTTGTGGATTCAGTTAAGGAAAACTATCTGGCTGAGGAGATTTACGTCTTTACCCCAGATGGAGCTGTCCGCTCCCTTCCAAAAGATTCAGGACCGATTGACTTTGCCTATGAAATCCATACCAAAGTCGGTGAAAAAGCGACGGGTGCCAAGGTCAATGGCCGTATGGTTCCACTGACAACCAAGCTCAAGACAGGGGATCAGGTTGAAATTGTCACCAACCCGAACTCCTTTGGGCCGAGCCGTGACTGGCTCAATATGGTCAAGACCAGCAAGGCCCGCAACAAGATTCGTCAGTTCTTTAAAAATCAAGACAAGGAATTATCCGTTAATAAGGGTCGTGAAATGCTGATGGCTCAGTTCCAAGAAAATGGCTATGTGGCCAATAAATTCATGGACAAGCGCCACATGGACCAAGTTCTACAAAAGACCAGCTACAAGACAGAAGAATCCCTCTTTGCGGCCATTGGTTTTGGAGAAATTGGAGCTATTACCGTCTTTAACCGTCTGACTGAAAAGGAACGTCGTGAAGAAGAACGTGCCAAGGCCAAGGCTGAAGCAGAAGAGCTTGTCAAAGGTGGCGAAATCAAGGTTGAAAATAAAGAAACCATCAAGGTCAAGCATGAGGGTGGTGTAGTCATTGAAGGTGCTTCTGGACTCCTCGTGCGGATTGCCAAGTGTTGTAATCCAGTGCCTGGTGACGATATTGTCGGCTACATTACCAAGGGGCGTGGTGTGGCTATTCACCGTGTGGACTGTATGAACCTGCGTGCCCAAGAAAACTACGAGCAACGTCTCCTTGATGTGGAGTGGGAAGACCAGTACTCTAGCTCAAATAAGGAGTATATGGCCCATATCGATATTTACGGCCTCAACCGTACAGGACTGTTGAACGATGTACTGCAAGTTCTTTCAAACACAACCAAGAATATCTCAACAGTCAACGCTCAGCCAACCAAGGATATGAAATTTGCTAATATCCATGTATCCTTTGGTATTGCTAACCTCTCGACGTTAACCACGGTTGTGGACAAGATTAAGAGTGTGCCAGAAGTCTATTCTGTCAAACGGACCAATGGCTAATTGGCCTAGCTCTTACTAGAAAGGCTATTATGAAAATCATTATCCAACGGGTTAAAAAAGCCCAAGTGAGTATCGAAGGTCAGGTTCAGGGAAAAATCAATCAGGGACTCTTATTGCTGGTTGGAGTTGGACCAGAGGACCAAGAGGAAGATTTGGACTATGCCGTGAGAAAACTGGTCAACATGCGGATTTTTTCAGATGCAGAAGGCAAGATGAACCTGTCTGTCAAAGATATTGAAGGAGAAATCCTCTCTATTTCTCAGTTTACCCTCTTTGCGGATACCAAGAAAGGCAATCGTCCAGCCTTTACAGGGGCAGCCAAGCCTGATATTGCATCAGACTTCTATGATGCATTCAATCAAAAATTAGCGCAAGAAGTGCCCGTTCAGACAGGTATTTTTGGAGCGGATATGCAGGTTGAGCTGGTCAATGATGGGCCAGTTACCATTATCCTAGATACTAAAAATAGATAAGAAAGACCAAGCCCAGCCGGCTTGGTCTTTCTCATCTATCATAAAATACCCCAAAATGAAATCGGTTCCTGATAGGCTTTTGGGAAGTCTCTTTTCAGGCTTTGGCTTATGTGATAGGAAAGTATGAGATGTCCTAGGATGAGGAGAGTTCCCTGAAGGAAAAGTGGGATGCTACTTAAACATATCAAGGAGAGAATCATCAGGCTATCCCAGAGGAGGATTTGTAAGGCAAATCGCCAGAATCTCGGTCTAATCTGAGAATAGAGTTGACTAAAGTGGTCACAAAGCTGGTTGGAAAGATAGGTCAATAGCACAGGATGAAAGAAAATGAGCCAACCGCTATAAATCAAAATCCAATCCCAAGTAAGTCCCTCTTTAAATGTCAAAAATGCCAGCATGATTCCATCAATGACAAGAAGTTGAGTGCTTTTGATGAAGATGATTTTTTTCATGCTAAAACCTCCTTCTCCTTAGAGACACTCCCATAAAGAGATGTGTTTGCTGTAAAAGTCAGGATAGTTTTCTCTTAGGTAGTCCGCCGTCCTATAATATAAAGTAGAATGACAAGCAGTGACAATTGGCATAAGAGAGGGAAAACGCTGAGAACTAACGAAGGTTAAAAGGACAAAAAATAGAAAATCAATGGAGAGAACCCCTAAATAGTAGAAGCGAATCTTTTTATTGATTTGAGGATAAATCTCAGTGAAATGATGTTTGAGTCGGACAACCAAGCGAAATAGCAGGAGTCCTTGAACAAGGAGGAAAATAAAACCAGAGAGTAGGAGCCAGTCCAAAGATGTCTCATGTCTTTTGATAAAAAATGCGAATAGTAGCAAATCGATGACTGCAATTGCTGTAAAATGGATTCTAAAGAGTTTTTTCATAAGATGACCTCCCTCTTTTATCTATCTTCATTCTACTCCAAAAGAATGGAAGTTACAAGTAAAATAATAAAAAATTTTAGTAAGGAGATTCTATTAGATTTCTTTATTTGAGTTTCCTCCTATTGTTCCACTTCTTCATCATTCCAGACAAACAAAGCTCCGATTGCATTGAGGATATAAAAGATGTATTTTCCGATATTGGCAAAGTTTCCTTGAATGCCAGCCTTTGTCAGCTGGACGAAATTGTAAATCAACCAAAAGCCCCACTGAGTTGTTAATTTCAATGCGTTCAATGCATTGGCAATGAGGGACAGTGCAAAGGC
The DNA here is from genome assembly GCF_013276955.1 of Streptococcus sp. 1453. Lineage (NCBI taxonomy): Bacteria > Bacillati > Bacillota > Bacilli > Lactobacillales > Streptococcaceae > Streptococcus > Streptococcus sp. 1453. The sequence continues at coordinate 147,515 of NZ_VMLZ01000001.1, read as the reverse complement.
AATAGTTGTTACGTAGGCAAGGAGATTCATCTTTCCTCCATAGCCGATATAGTTGGTCACAAAGGTAAAGAGGAAGGCGATGATGGAAATGATGATGGCCGCCAATTTTACCTGTTTTTGGCTCATTTGGTTGGGTCTGCCTTCTTGCGAAGCTTCCCATTTCTTAATAGCAAAGCTATAAATGAGGAAGGTGACAGGATAGGTGATAATGGCCGCCTTATTTCCAAGGATATAATCAATGGTACCAGATAAAATCGTATTGACAATACCAAAGTAATTTCCCCATTTGTTTAATTTCCCCGTGAAACGAGTGGACAACATGGAAATCCCAACATTGGTTACGGAAATCAATTCAAAAGGAACAAGAGCAGTCCATGGTCCCCAGTCTACAAATTTGTCGAGACGTGAGTTGAGGTAACCAGATGCAATCGCAATCCCAACGACCAAAGCAACCCCGAAGAGGTCAAACCATTTGGATGTCGCAAAAATTTTTAGTGATTTTTTCATAGGTTAAACTATCTTTCTTGTTTTTTACAAACATTCCACAACTAAATGAAAGTAAAATCAAATGATAGAAATAAAACCCTGAAAATCAAACTTTCAGGGTTAGTTGGGATACTTGAGAAATTAGCTGATTTTTTCGACATAGAGTTGTTTGGCAATGTCCATACTTACTTGTAAATCCTCGTCTTTACTAAGGATAGTGAAGGTATTGCTGAAGCCATCAAACTGCTGGACTTGGAGCGGATCACCGATGTGAAGTGAGTGCTTGTCCAGATAACTGAGAATGTCAAAACTATCGTGCACCCGAGTCAGGCGGTAGGCGCCAGCCTCCTTGATGTCAGCTAGTGGCAGGTTATTGATTTCAACTAGGAGTTCTCCCTTAGCAGGAATAGTTCCTCCGTGGGGGCAGGTTTTAGGGAAACCTAGCAATTTATCCAGTCTTTCCACGAATAAATCAGATACAGTATGTTCCAAGACTTCAGCTTCCTCGTGAATCTGGTCACTCGTATAGTCTAAATGATGGACTAGAAAAACTTCAATCAAGCGATGTTTACGATAGAGCTCAGAGACCAATTTGAGGCCGAGGTCAGTCAGTAGATAGCCACATTCCTTGTCCTTGAGGATGAGATTTTCACTTTTCATCCGTTTAATCATTTCAGTTACGGCAGGGGGAGAGACTTGCATGCGAGCCGCAATTTCCTTGTTGGTGATTTTATGCAGGTCTGTGCCAATTTCATAAATACATTTTAGATAATCTTCTTTATTTGGGGTCATTCGTTTCCTCTTGTCTAATATCTTTATCTAGTATATCAAAAAAAGCTAGATTTCTCTAGCTGTGACTTTTTATGTTATACTTATTGCAAGAGAAAAAACGAGGAGATGGATATGACGAAAATAGCTCTTCTTTCAGATATTCATGGAAATACCACTGCTTTAGAGGCTGTTCTGGCAGATGCTCGGCAGCTAGGAGTGGATGAATACTGGCTTTTGGGAGACATTCTCATGCCAGGGACAGGGCGTAGAAGGATTTTGGATCTGTTGGCTCAACTACCGATTACGGCTAGAGTTTTGGGAAACTGGGAAGACAGTCTGTGGCATGGTGTCCGCAAGGAATTGGATAGTACTCGTCCCAGCCAACGCTATCTCTTGCGCCAGTGCCAGTATGTTTTAGGGGAAATATCCCTAGAAGAAATCGAATTGCTCCACAATCAACCTCTCCAGCTTCATCGTCAGTTTGGGGCTTTGACGGTGGGAATTAGCCATCATCTGCCTGATAAGAACTGGGGGCGAGAGTTGATTCATACTGGAGTGCAAGAGGATTTTGACCGCTTGGTGACCAATCCCCCTTGTGATATTGCTGTTTATGGTCATATTCACCAGCAGTTGCTTCGTTACGGGACTGGTGGGCAATTGATTGTCAATCCAGGTTCGATTGGGCAGCCTTTCTTTCTAGATGCCCAGTTGCGGAAGGACTTGCGAGCTCAGTATATGATTTTAGAATTTGATGACAAAGGCTTGGTAGATATGGACTTCCGACGGGTAGACTACGATGTGGCAGCTGAATTGCAGTTGGCTAAAGACCTCAAACTACCCTATTTTGAGGTTTACTATGAAAGTCTGGTCAATGGGATCCACCATACTCATCATCAGGAATTTCTGAGAGAATTAGCCCAGAAAGAAGGCTATGATAGGGAATTAGATGCCTGGTTAAAAGGTGGTAACGATTGACATTACAACTAAAAAGGGTATAATAAAAGAAAAAGAAGAGTAGAGGCAGGATAGCCTTGTAAAAAGGAGAAGAGGATGCAAATTCCAAGTAGATTTACCATTGCGACTCATATGATGATTATTATCGCTCTCGAGGGGAAGGAAAGCAAGGTGACCAGTGATTTTCTGGCTGCTAGTGTCGGGGTCAATCCTGTCATTATCAGAAAAACCTTGTCCCAGTTGAAGAAGGCAGAGCTGATTTCAGTCGCGCGCGGAACAGGGGGAACAGAGATTGTTAAGGATCTCAAAGACATTAGTCTTTTAGATGTTTATCAGGCGGTAGAGTGTCTTGGTAAGACAGGTCAGCTCTTTAGTTTCCATGACAATCCAAATCCAAATTGCCCAGTTGGAGCTCATATTCATGATGTTTTGGATCAAAAATTGGAGAGAATCCAGCTGGCTATGGAGGCTGAACTTGGTCAGACTAGCTTAGAACAAGTCGTGGCTGATGCAGAGAGTCAGATGAAGGAGTAATTTTTTCTTTAAAACAAGAAAAGCTTATGAGAAAGTTTTTATACTCAATGAAAATCAAAAAGCAAACTAGGAAGCTAGCCGCAAGCTGTACTTGAGTACGGTAAGGCGACGCTGACGTAGTTTGAAGAGATTTTCGAAGAGTATTACCTTATCATAAGCTTTTTATCTATTTTTCCAGGCTTGGTAACGGGTATCAATCAATAACTGGGTAAGGCGTCCTATGGTTTCCCTTTCTTCTTGGGTGAGGGATTGAGTTTGGACAAAGAGATGATGAATGTGTTCAAGCGCCTTTAAGGAAGACAGGTCATTGATGGAGCTAATCCCAGCATCAAGAATGGTGCCAAAGAAGAGGTCGAAATAGAGCTGGAGTTCTTCATCAGGGACTGTGGCTACCCATTCTTTGAAGGTAGTGTCGACTTGTTGGCTATCACTGTTGGTCTTATCCAGCTGGACGAAGTGCTTGTCCTCAATCTGCCAACTAAAGGTATCGTGCTGGGCAATACCACCTAAGGCAGTACTGTGCACGATGATTTGGTGGGCAGGAATTTCCAACATCATACCGATGATGGAACCTTGTGGAATGAAGACCTTGGTTCTATCCATTATCCTTTGATAGCCCTCGCTTTGTGACAGTTCTTTGTGGAGACCAGGCGCATCAAAGGTATAAACAGCTGTGATTTGATTTTGCAAGTTTTTCCCAATTTGACTAGCAGCATAGATGGCTAGATTTCCTCCCTTGGAATGCCCAGCCAGAATGACCTTCTGCTTAGGATGGTGGGCAAAAAAGTTCTTTAAATAGCGAAGGGCGTGCTTTTGAGCAGGAATTTCCTTCATATAGGCTAGGTGGAAATCTTCCTTCCAGCCAATGATACTGTCATCTGTCCCACGAAAGACAATCAGATAGGTATCGAGAGTGAGGCGGTAGGTCATAGCCGCAAACTGCTTTTGCAGCTCAGGGTCGATGTCGTTGATAAAATGGGAGAGTTTGCAATTTTTGAAACGTTTGTGTTGAGCTAGTTCATCTAATAGCTGGAGGCGATTTTTGCTGGTCAACATGTTAGATTCTCTTGGAACCTGAGGAGCCAGTTCTAAAAGTCGCTGAGGAGCTGTGGAGACCAGATTATCAAAGGGGAGGTAGGTGGTTTCTGTTAAGGCTAAAATATCTAATTCATTTAAAGGAAGGTCGTAAAAGGAATCGTGTGCGACATCTTTCAGATAATCAAAAATATTGGCCATAAGAGCTCCTTTCTTTTTATTTATCTTATCAAATTTTCCTCAAATTAGCTAGTAGGATTGGCTCACTTTGTTGGCTAAAAACAAGCTCTTTCAAATTCAGTTTCAGACCTTCGAGCATGGAAAAATCTGTTATAATAATAGAAAAGGAGAATCAGATGCACAAGATTTTATTAGTAGAAGATGATCAGGTCATTCGTCAACAGGTCGGGAAAATGCTCTCTGAATGGGGATTTGAAGTGGTTCTGGTAGAAGACTTTATGGAAGTTTTGAGTCTATTTGTTCAGTCGGAGCCTCATCTGGTCCTCATGGATATTGGCTTGCCCTTGTTTAATGGTTATCACTGGTGTCAGGAGATTCGCAAGATTTCCAAGGTCCCCATCATGTTTCTGTCTTCGAGAGACCAGGCTATGGATATTGTCATGGCAATCAATATGGGGGCGGATGACTTTGTGACCAAGCCTTTTGACCAGCAGGTTCTTTTAGCCAAGGTTCAGGGCTTGTTACGCCGTTCCTATGAGTTTGGGCGTGACGAGAGTTTACTGGAATACGCCGGTGTGATTCTCAATACCAAATCCATGGATGTACATTATCAAGGGCAAGTCTTGAATTTGACTAAGAATGAATTCCAGATTTTACGCGTTTTGTTTGAGCATGCGGGCAATATCGTAGCGCGTGATGACCTGATGCGGGAACTTTGGAACAGTGACTTTTTCATTGATGATAATACCCTCTCTGTCAATGTGGCTCGATTGCGTAAAAAGTTGGAAGAGCAGGGCTTGGTAGGATTTATCGAGACCAAGAAAGGGATAGGGTACGGACTGAAGCATGCTTGATTGGAAACAATTTTTTCTAGCCTATCTGCGCTCCCGTAGTCGTCTTTTGGTTTATCTGCTTTCTTTGACGTTTCTGGTTTTGCTCTTTCAGTTTTTATTTGCAAGTTTAGGAACTTACTTTCTCTACTTTTTCCTCTTGTGTTGCTTTGTGACCATCTTATTTTTTACTTGGGACATATTGGTGGAAATGCAGGTCTATCGTCAGGAACTTTTCTATGGTGAGAGGGAAGCCAAATCTCCATTGGAAAGAGTTTTGGCTGAGAAACTAGAATCGCGTGAGATGGAACTTTATCAGCAGAGGTCAGATTCAGAAAGAAAACTGACGGATTTGCTGGATTACTATACCTTGTGGGTCCATCAGATTAAGACCCCCATTGCAGCCAGTCAACTCTTAGTCGCAGAAGTAGCTGACCGCCAATTAAAGCAGCAATTAGAACAGGAAATTTTTAAGATTGACTCCTATACCAATCTAGTTTTACAGTATCTGCGTTTAGAAAGTTTTCATGATGATTTGGTTTTAAAGCAGGTTCAAATCGAGGACGTGGTTAAGGAGATAATTCGTAAATATGCTCTTTTCTTTATTCAAAAAGGCTTAAATGTCAATCTACATGACCTTGATAAAGAAATCGTGACGGATAAAAAGTGGCTGCTAGTGGTCATTGAGCAAATTATCTCAAACAGTCTCAAGTACACCAAGGAAGGTGGGCTAGAGATTTATATGGAAGCGCAAGAGCTTTGTATCAAGGATACGGGAATCGGGATAAAAAACAGTGATGTCCTCCGAGTCTTTGAACGTGGATTTTCAGGGTATAATGGACGCCTAACCCAGCAGTCATCTGGACTTGGACTTTACCTATCTAAGAAAATTTCTGAAGAACTGGGGCACCAGATTCGCATCGAGTCTGAGGTCGGAAAAGGAACGACAGTGCGGATTCAGTTTGCTCAAGTGAACTTAGTCCTTGAGTGAGAAGAGACAATGAGTTTTTACCCAATCTCTTTTTGCTATATTTCAGGATATTTGAAGACTGTTTTTTACAAAACTAATAATAGAATTTTTAATACGGAATATAGTATAAATACTGGTTCAAAGTGAAGTTTTGTATGCTTCATACTTTTGTTGAGTATAAAATCTATAAACTAAGGGTGAATTACAAAAATTAATTTGAGATGAAGTGAATTGTAGACTTGGGAAATGTCTCCTATTCGATTTCAGAATGAATCGTTGATACAGGATTAAAAGAACTGCAGCTTTCTTTTTATTTTGAATGAGATAGGTGTATATAGATTTGTGTAACTGGTGTAGAATTGTTTCCAAGAATTTATTGAATGTATCGAATACACACATTCTATTGATTTTGAACCAGTTTTTAATTTCTAAATGTTATAATAGTTTTATCAAGTAAAAGGAGACTGCCATGATTGGAGACAATATAAAATTCTTACGAAAATCACATAATCTGATATAACCAGAATTTTCACGGATTGTGGGTGTGTCACGAAATAGCCTAAATCGTTAGAAAAACTGAAAAAGCTTACTTTCAATAGAAGTATGGGAAATATTCATTTTACATCTATCAAAGAAACATGGGATAGACCTATATTTTACAAAATAGCAAATTATATTTTGAATGATAGTAAAAACGGCAGTACTTGTGTGATTTACAATTATTGCACTCAATGTCCGAGTATCGCACTATCTGAAATAGGGAATAGTAGAGATTGTTCTGCGATATGTAAAAAACGCATTAGCAAGGAGTATCGTATATGCTACCATATCTTAAAACTATTAGATGGTATCTCTTCTTTAATTTTCTTTTTGGTGTAGTATCGAATATCTGCACAGCTTTGTTACCGTATTTCACGCAGGCATTAATCAAAGGGGATTATCAAGTAGCTCTATATGGTTACTCTATGTCAGTGGCAGGCTATTTGAGTTGTAACTATATCCAAATGATACTTGATTGGAAGCAGGGGATTATCTTTTCGACTACTTTGAAAAATGAGTGGTTTCGTTCACTTCTGGGACTCAGTCACCACGATTTCAAGCAGAAAACAGTAGCAGAGTATATTTCCTATCAATCTAATGACCTAGATTCGTTGGAAAAGGATTACCTTCCTCCATTGATGAGTTTTATCAAACAAATTTTACGTATTATCATTTATGCTTTCATTATTAGCAGAACAATTAATCCTATTGTATCACTGATTTTAATCTTTTCCACTGGAATTAGTATTCAAATTCCTAAAATCGTTGGGAAGTTGACCGCTAATCGTAGACAGGTTTACTTGAAAAAACAAGGAGATTACTATCGAACTTTGGAGGATTTGCTCATGGGACATCATTTGGTAAATAAACTAACTATGTCGCATTTTTTGAATCAACAAAAGAGTTCTCTAAAGAATTTGCAGGATAAGTATTTTAAGTATGGTTTGACAAAAATTACAGGCATCTTATTGACAGGTGTTTCGTTTGAATTCATTAGTCTTGTTCTGTTTATTTATTTAGCCTACTCTCTATCTCACCAGCAACTCGGTATTCCTGAGGTGGTGGCAAGTTTCGGATATATTAATGCTTTTTCTGAACCAATACAGGAAATCCTTTATGATTTACAAATGTTAGAGTCCGTAAAGCCTGTAATCAAGAGTTTTCAAAACATTGTTGGGAGACCCGTTTCAGTTCAAGCACCTCAACATTCTTTTGATACGATTACTTTGAAAAACATTTCCAAACAACTGGGAGAATCAAAATTGATAATTACTTCCGCTACGATTCAAAAAGGGGATAAAATTGCGCTTATTGGTAAGAATGGGTCTGGAAAAAGTAGTCTTCTCAACATTTTAAATGGAACAGATGAAGATTTTGAAGGACAAATTGTGCTAGATGGGCTTGTTTTGGACCATCTTTGGGGAAGATTCGGTATGATTCTGCAACAAGAACATACATTTATTTCGAGTTATGAAAATAATGTAACGCTATTCAATAGTTTCAATGAAAAATTCAGAGAAGAAGATTTTGAAAAAATTCCACCACAATCCCTGTCAGGTGGTCAGCAACAACGAATGTATTTAAATCGTGAGAAAAATCGTAAAAATCCATTGCTTATCCTAGACGAACCTTTCTCTGCCTTGGATACTAATCAGTTTAAAATGGAATTGGAAAGAGTTCTGGAACTACCAAGTGCCGTCATTGTTACTTTACATCGCCAAAACGAATTATTAAGTAAGTTTGACCAAGTTTGGGAAATTAAGAATGGAGAACTTGTAATTTTGAAATAGCTAAATTATAAAGAATAAAACGCATAGTAACAAGGTCATTCAACACCTGATATTATGCGTTTTTCTGATTTTAAGGACTTTTTACTAGGCTCTTATTTCTCAACGCGTGATTTGTTGGCGATATCAGCTAGGATAGCTTGAACAAAGTCATCTACTGAGACAGTTTGTGTTTCTTTTTGGCCATAGCGACGAACGTTAACAGTTCCGTCTTCCATTTCCTTGTCCCCAACGATCAATTGGTAAGGAATCTTGCTTGTTTGTGAAGCACGGATCTTGAACTGCATTTTTTCATTGCGCTCATCGACATCAGCACGGACACCACGGTCGCGGAGTTTCTTAGCTACTTCCCATGCGTAGTCCACGTGTTTTTCGTTAGATACTGGGATGAGGGTTACTTGGTGTGGTGCAAGCCATGTTGGGAAGGCACCCTTGTAGTTCTCAATCAAGATAGCTGTGAAGCGTTCCATAGTTGAGATAACTCCACGGTGGATCATAACTGGACGGTGCTCTTCACCATCAGCTCCGATGTATTTAAGGTCGAAGCGTTCTGGAAGCAAGAAGTCGAGTTGGATAGTAGAAAGAGTTTCTTCTTTTCCAAGGGCGGTCTTAACTTGAATATCCAATTTTGGTCCGTAGAAGGCTGCTTCACCTTCGGCTTCAAAGTAGTCCACACCCATTTCATCAAGAGCTGCACGAAGCATAGTTTGTGCATTTTCCCACATTTCATCGTTATCAAAGTACTTGTGAGTATCTTGAGGATCACGAAGAGATAGGCGGAAGCGGTATTCAGTCAAGTTGAAATCTTCATAAACATCGATAATCAACTGAAGAGCACGTTGGAATTCTTCTTGGATTTGTTCTGGAGTGACAAAGAGGTGACCATCGTTGAGTGACATTTCACGTACACGTTGAAGACCAGTGAGGGCACCAGATTTTTCATAACGGTGCATCATACCGATTTCAGCGATACGGATTGGCAACTCACGGTATGAGTGAACATGATGTTTGAAGACTTGGATGTGGTGCGGGCAGTTCATTGGACGAAGGACAAATTCTTCCCCGTCACCCATGTCCATAGTTGGGAACATGTCTTCTTGGTAATGATCCCAGTGACCAGAAGTCTTGTAAAGCTCAACTGAAGCAAGTGGTGGAGTGTAGACGTGTTGGTAGCCAGAAGCCAACTCTTTGTCTACGATGTAGCGTTCCAACTCACGACGAATAGTCGCACCATTTGGCAACCAGAATGGAAGTCCTTGACCAACCTCTTGTGAAATCATAAAGAGGTCAAGCTCTTTACCAAGTTTACGGTGGTCACGTTCCTTAGCTTCTTCACGCATTTGAAGGTAGTTTTTCAAGTCTTTTTTGTCAAACCAAGCTGTACCATAGATACGTTGCATCATAGCGTTGTCGCTATTTCCACGCCAGTAAGCACCTGCTACATGGAGAAGGTGGAAGATTTGGATGCGGCCTGTTGATGGGACGTGAGGGCCACGGCAAAGGTCTACATATTCACCCTGACGATAGATAGTCAAACCGCCTTCGTCTTCTGAGTGCTCTTCAATCAATTCCAACTTGTAAGGGTCATTTTTGAAGATTTCACGTGCCTCGTCTTTAGTCACTTCTTCACGAATTGATGGGAAGTTTTCTTTGACGATTTTTTGCATTTCTTCTTCGATACGAGGAAGGTCTTCGTTAGAGATTTGACCAGCAGTGTTATCAGTATCGTAGTAGAAGCCGTCTTCGATTGCTGGACCAACTCCCAAGTGAATGTCTGGGAAAAGACGACGAGCTGCTTGGGCGAACAAGTGAGCGGCTGAGTGACGCAAGATTGGAAGGGCATCTTCGTGATCAGGTGTCACGATTTCGATGCTTCCATCTTCAGTGATAGCACGAGTAGTGTCGATGAGTTTGCCGTTGAATTTACCAGCCAAGGCCTTTTTAGCTAGGGAATTGCTGATAGATTGGGCAATTTCAAAAGTTGTAACGCCAGATTCGAATTCACGAACAGCGCCATCTGGGAAAGTAATGTTAATCATGATGTTCTCCTTTTTATTATTTCATAGTTTTTAAGCATTGACTTTTTTGCAGACTACTTCCTAGTCTTAATGTTCAATTGCTTTTCTTTATCAGAGAGGAAGTTTTCCATTTCCGTCAGAATGTCTATATCCAGACGTTGAGAAAGTTCTACTAGCCACCAGATATTTTCTGAAAGTTTTTGTTCCAGTGTGTAGGGTGTTTCATCATAGTAGCGTCCTTGCTTTGTCATCACCAATCGTTGGAAATTTCCAATATCATTAGACAAAGCCAAGAGGTCTTCTTTACCGTCCACTTGGAATCATGATGCTTAACTTCCAGTTCGTGATAAGCTTGTCGGATTGCCCCACAGCGCTCCACTAATTTTTGCAACTCCATAGTTAGCCTCCTCATAAAAAATTGCGACATCCTCGAAAGGACGTCGCAACGTGGTTCCACCTTCATTTATGTTCCTCAAAAAAGAGGGACACCTCTGATTGGCTCTAACGTGGCCACCGTTTTATGTTTTCATAAAAAATTCAAGAGTAGTGTCAGTTTAGGCTTTCTATGCGTTTCCAGCAACCACGCACTCTCTAGTAGAAAGGGACTAAGTGACTTGTCTCTATGGATTATTATAGCATGATTGTGAGATTTTTCAAGGATTTTGTGAAAGTTTTTTGTTTTTCATTTTTGTAGAATATGCTTGATGCCAATACCGGAAGCCATGCCCACCAGAGCCAAGGTTTCATAGATTAGCAAGTAAATTAGTATAAACTCACCAAAGGTTATGATAGTAAAGCAAAAGAGCAGTCCGTTACCAATTAACCACCAAAGTGAGAAACGGAAACGGTAGCTATAAAGTAGCGATACAATCAAGATTACCAGAGGTGTAAAGAAGAGAATATTATTTACGTAGAGACTCTTGAGAAAAAGGGGGTCAGAAATGATTAGTGATAACAACTCATAAAGTGGCCAATAAAAGAAGAATATGACCAAATAGTAGGGGAGATGGGAATAGAATCTAGGCATGATAATCACCTCGTTTAAAAACAGATAACTTAGATTTCTTGCTATGATTATTATAGCATATTTAAAACAAGAAAGTAAATCTGTTGACAAAGAAGTTAGTTATTGGTAGAATAGGGATTGTCGTAAAGACAAATAACTTCTTCTTGGTTACAGGCATGCCAACCTGTCACTCGGATGAAGCCAAATAAAAAGGAGAAATATCATGGCAATCTCAAAAGAGAAAAAAAATGAAATCATCGCACAATATGCACGTCACGAAGGTGATACAGGTTCAGTAGAGGTTCAAGTTGCTGTCCTTACTTGGGAAATCAACCACCTTAACGAACACATCAAACAACACAAAAAAGACCACGCTACTTACCGTGGATTGATGAAAAAAATCGGTCGCCGTCGTAACTTGCTTGCATACTTGCGTAAAAACGACGTTAACCGTTACCGTGAGTTGATCAACTCTCTAGGACTTCGTCGCTAATCTGCTTTATTTTCCACTTACATTGCGTTGCCACCTTACCTCGATATACTCAAGTATAATCTTCGGTTACGGTTCCTAGCACTATAAGGTAAAATAAACCAGATCTTCTCCCTTCGGGGAGATTTTTTTGTTCACTAAAATTTTTGTACAATCTTCGGCTTGTCGCCTAGTTTATAAACGTTTTATCCAGCAAGAATCATGATGCTAAGGGCGCCAAAAATCCGTATGAAAATAGGGAAACGACACCGTGTTCGATGAGTGCAAGGAGGTTCATCTTTTTCACTAGGATTTTAGCCTGGGTTCAAATCAGCTCACTGACTTCAGAGGGCTTTTTTATTGAGGTTTTATCGGTCACAATTTTGGAGACTACAAAAACCTCAAATGGTATCAGCTAATTACACCATAAAGGTGCGTAGCTAATCGGAGAGCCCACACTTTACGAAGTAAAGTATAGTATGTTATACTTTACATAGAAGTAGTCACCTAATTCCAGTTAGAAATTACTTTGTAACTACGTTTTGAGGAGGAGTAAAATGCTTTCCTATGTTCGACATTACCCACTAGCGATAGCTAAATTAATGTGTCTGTGCTCTCCTAAAATCTGCTGATTTATTACTGACCAATACAGGAGGTTTTTTATGGGACAGACAATCATATCTGCTATTGGTGTTTATATTTCCACCAGTATCGATTATTTAATTATTTTATTTATTTTATTTGCACAGCTATCACAGAATAAACAAAAATGGCATATTTATGCGGGGCAATATCTAGGCACAGGCTTACTTGTAGGGGCGAGTTTAGTTGCTGCTTATGTCGTTAATTTCGTGCCTGAAGAATGGATGGTTGGATTGCTTGGTTTAATCCCTATCTATTTAGGGATTCGCTTTGCAATTGTTGGAGAAGGTGAGGAAGAAGAGGAAGAAGAGGAAGAAATTATTGAAAGATTAGAACAAAGCAAGGCAAATCAACTGTTTTGGACAGTTACATTGCTGACAATTGCGTCTGGCGGAGATAATTTAGGTATCTATATACCTTATTTTGCTTCATTAGATTGGTCACAGACCCTCGTGGCCTTGCTTGTGTTTGTAATCGGCATAATTATCTTATGCGAGCTTAGTCGGGTGTTATCCTCTATTCCGTTAATATTCGAGACAATTGAAAAATACGAGCGAATCATTGTGCCCTTAGTATTCATTCTACTTGGACTATACATCATGTATGAAAATGGCACGATAGAGACTTTTCTGACCGTGTAGATTTTTTTGTTTCACTAGGATTTTAGCCCTCTGAAAATCAGCTCTCTGATTTTCAGAGGGCTTTTTCATTGAGTATAAATGGACAATCTTAAAGTTACTCTATTGTAGAGTGTCTTTTGATTTGATTGGAAGATTCTTATAAATATAGTAAAATGAAATAAGAACAGGACAAATCGATCAGGACAGTCAAATCGATTTCTAAAAATGTTTTAGAAGTAGAGGTGTACTATTCTAGTTTCAATCTACTATATAAATGAAAACCTTAGCTGTTTGGCCAAGGTTCATTTCTTCTATGCAAGGTTTTCTCTCTTTTTATCTGGATTCCATACGAAGCTTGCGATAAAGCTAAAGATGATAGTTAGGATAGCGAGGATAATGGCAAGGATGAGAGCAGGGATGCGAATAAACCACCAGAGTGGATTTGGTTTTTTATTATTGTGCCATTGTTTCGTTTCTTGGTCCAAACGTTGAAATTCTGCTTGGATGCGATTGGCGACTGTTTCAATGCCTTCATCATTCATTTTCTTGATATCTGAGATATCGATTGGATTTCCAAAGTTCATATCGACACGTTCACGGCTAACCAAGCCTTTCAAGGTCATAGGACCTGTATAGGTAACAGGCATGATACGGACCTTGGCCATTTTGGCAATCAGAGCTACGCCACCCTTGACATCGTTTGAGTGACGGCTCCCACTTGGAAACATGATGAGAGAGCGATTACTTTTTTTAAGAACATTTATAGGGTATTTGATGGCAGAAGCACTAGGATTTTCACGATCAATAGGAAAAGCACCACACATACGAATCCACCAACCAAAGATACGGTTGGTAAAGAGTTCTTTTTTGGCCATAAAGATAAATTGTTTTGGCTTGGTCGCAAAAGCCATGTAAACTGGATCCCACCAAGTGCGGTGAGGCGCAACCAAAATATAATTTTCATCTTGATTAGGAATTTTATCAGTATTATGATAGTGGGCATTGCCATTGATGGACCATAAGAGCAAGACAACCAATCCACGTAAATAAGTATAAAACATGCGATCTCCTTCGATTATTTTCTTGTTATTATTATACCTTATCAAAGGAGGGCTGGCAAACTTTTCCCTTGACTAGGTGCATATTTGGGGTGAGATTAGAATTCTGTTAAAAAAAATGATATGATAGAATTTATGGATAAAAATAAGATTATGGGATTAACCCAAAGAGAAGTCAAGGAAAGACAGGCTAAAGGCTTGGTCAATGATTTTACTGCTTCGGCCAGTACTAGCACTTGGCAAATCATCAAACGAAATGTCTTTACCCTTTTTAACGCTTTGAATTTTGCCATTGCTTTGGCACTTGCCTTTGTGCAGGCTTGGAGCAATCTGGTCTTCTTTGCTGTTATCTGCTTTAACGCTTTTTCTGGAATTGTGACCGAGCTACGGGCCAAACACATGGTGGACAAGCTTAATCTCATGACCAAGGAAAAAGTCAAAACCATTCGTGATGGCCAAGAAGTGGCTCTGAATCCTGAAGAATTGGTGTTAGGAGATGTCATTCGTTTGTCTGCAGGAGAGCAGATTCCCAGTGATGCCTTGGTTTTGGAAGGTTTTGCGGAAGTCAATGAAGCCATGCTAACGGGAGAGAGTGATTTGGTGCAAAAGGAAGTTGACGCCTTGCTTTTGTCTGGAAGTTTCCTAGCCAGTGGGTCAGTTTTAGCTCAAGTTCACCATGTCGGTGCAGACAACTATGCTGCCAAACTCATGCTGGAAGCCAAGACCGTTAAACCAATCAACTCTCGTATCATGAAATCGCTGGACAGGTTAGCTGGTTTTACTGGGAAGATTATCATTCCTTTTGGTCTGGCTCTCTTGCTAGAAGCCTTGCTTTTAAAAGGCCTGCCTCTCAAGTCATCCGTTGTAAACTCGTCGACAGCCCTTTTGGGGATGTTACCTAAGGGAATTGCCCTTTTGACCATCACTTCGCTCTTGACAGCGGTGATTAAGTTGGGCTTGAAAAAGGTCTTGGTGCAGGAGATGTATTCTGTTGAGACCTTGGCGCGCGTGGATATGCTCTGTTTGGACAAGACGGGCACCATCACCCAAGGAAAGATGCAGGTGGAGGCCGTACTTCCTTTGACCGAAGAGTATGGAGAGTCAGCGCTTGCTAGCATCTTGGCCAGCTATATGGCCCATAGTGAGGATAAAAATCCAACTGCCCAAGCTATTCGCCAGCGATTCCAAGGCCAAGTAGTCTATCCTATGCTCTCTAATCTTCCCTTCTCCAGCGACCGCAAGTGGGGAGCCATGGAATTGGAAGGTTTGGGAACAGTTTTCTTAGGTGCACCTGAGATGTTGCTGGAAAATGAAGTCCCAGAAGCCAGAGAGGCCTTGGAGAGAGGCTCACGTGTCTTGGTCTTAGCTCTCAGTAAGGAGAAATTAGACCATCACAAGCCACAGAAACCATCTGATATTCAGGCTCTAGCCTTGCTGGAAATCTTGGACCCGATACGAGAGGGAGCAGCTGAGACGCTGGACTATCTCCGTTCTCAGGAAGTGGGCCTCAAGATTATCTCTGGTGACAATCCAGTTACGGTATCCAGCATTGCCCAGAAGGCTGGTTTTGCAGACTATGACAGTTATGTAGATTGCTCGAAAATTACGGATGAGGAATTGATTGCTATGGCTGAAGAGACAGCTATTTTCGGACGGGTTTCCCCTCATCAAAAGAAACTCATCATCCAAACTCTGAAAAAAGCGGGTCATACAACAGCTATGACAGGGGATGGGGTCAATGATATTCTGGCCCTTCGTGAGGCGGATTGTTCTATCGTGATGGCTGAGGGAGATCCTGCGACTCGTCAGATTGCCAATCTGGTTCTCTTGAATTCTGACTTTAATGATGTTCCTGAGATTCTCTTTGAAGGTCGTCGTGTGGTCAATAACATTGCCCACATCGCCCCGATTTTCTTGATAAAGACCATCTATTCCTTCCTGTTAGCAGTTATCTGTATCGCCAGTGCTTTATTAGGTCGGTCTGAGTGGATCTTGATTTTCCCTTTCATTCCAATCCAGATTACCATGATTGACCAATTTGTGGAAGGTTTCCCACCATTCGTTCTGACTTTTGAGCGAAATATCAAACCTGTCGAGCCAAACTTCCTCAGAAGA
The DNA here is from genome assembly GCF_013276955.1 of Streptococcus sp. 1453. Lineage (NCBI taxonomy): Bacteria > Bacillati > Bacillota > Bacilli > Lactobacillales > Streptococcaceae > Streptococcus > Streptococcus sp. 1453. Next base: position 131,500 of record NZ_VMLZ01000001.1, on the reverse strand, counting down.
TCCATGCTTCGTGCTCTACCAAGCGCTCTCATGGTTGTCTTCAGCGTTCTTTTTGTGAAAATATTTGGAGCGAGTCAAGGTTGGTCTGAGTTAGAAATCTCAACTCTCCTCTATTATCTCTTGGGGTCAATTGGTTTCTTATCCGTATTTAGAGCCTGCATGCCATTCACTCTCTGGCGCGTCCTCTTGATTGTTTGGTCAGTTGGAGGCTTCCTAGCCACAGCTCTCTTCCCAAGAATTCAAAAACTGCTTGAAATTTCAACCTTAACAGGACAAACATTACCTGTTTATGGTGTCATGATGTTGGTCTTTACCGTGATTTTCATCCTGACTAGTCGCTATCAAGCCAGAAAATAAAGAAAGGCTGCAATCTGTGGATTGCGGTCTTTTTAGGTGCAAGATTGCCAGCTGAAATGTGGTATAATAAGAGGTAATAGAGTTTTGGAAAGTGAGAGAAGATGATTTCAAAGAGATTAGAATTAGTGGCTTCCTTTGTGCCACAGGGAGCTATTTTGCTAGATGTGGGAAGTGACCATGCTTATCTGCCTATCGAGTTGGTTGAGAGAGGCCAAATCAGAAGCGCCATTGCAGGTGAAGTGGTGGAAGGTCCCTATCAGTCTGCGGTCAAAAATGTTGAGGCTCACGGCCTAAAGGAGAAAATCCAGGTTCGTTTAGCCAATGGCTTGGCAGCTTTTGAAGAGGCAGACCAAGTGTCTGTCATTACCATTGCTGGTATGGGTGGTCGTTTGATTGCTAGGATTTTAGAAGAAGGCTTGGACAAGCTAGCTAATGTAGAGCGTTTGATTCTCCAGCCCAATAATCGTGAAGACGACTTGCGTATCTGGTTGCAAGAGAACGGATTCCAGATTGTAGCAGAAAACATCCTAGAAGAAGCTGGCAAGTTTTATGAAATTCTAATTGTGGAAACAGGACAAATGAAGCTATCAGCCAGTGATGTTCGCTTTGGTCCTTTCTTGTCCAAAGAAGTCAGTCCAGTATTTGTCCAAAAATGGCAAAAAGAAGCTGCTAAGCTAGAATTTGCCCTCGGACAAATTCCAGAAAAAAATCTGGAAGAACGTCAAGTTCTAGTAGATAAGATTCAAGCTATCAAGGAGGTGCTCCATGTTAGCAAGTGAAGTGATTAACGCGTATGAAGCCTTTTGCCCTCAGGAATTTTCAATGGAGGGAGACAGTCGTGGCCTGCAAATTGGAACTTTGGACAAGGATATCCAAAGTGTCATGGTGGCTCTGGATATTCGTGAAGAAACGGTGGCTGAAGCTATTGAAAAGGGTGTGAACTTGATTATCGTCAAGCACGCGCCAATTTTCCGTCCCATCAAGGATTTGGTAGCTAGCCGTCCACAAAATCAGATTTACATTGATCTCATCAAGCATGACATCGCAGTTTATGTCAGCCATACCAATATTGACATCGTTGAAAATGGCCTCAATGACTGGTTCTGCCAGATGCTGGGAATTGAGGATACGACTTATCTACAGGAGACAGGTCCTGGACGTGGAATTGGACGTATTGGGAATGTTCAGCCTCAGACATTTGGGGAATTGGCTCAACATGTCAAGCAAGTATTCGGCCTAGATAGTCTTCGAATGGTGCATTATCAAGAGAGCGATTTGCAGAAGCCTATTTCAAAAGTGGCCATCTGTGGTGGGAGCGGGCAGTCTTTCTATAAGGATGCTTTAGCTAAAGGAGCGGATGTCTATATCACTGGTGATATTTACTACCACACTGCCCAGGATATGTTGTCTGATGGCTTGCTAGCATTGGACCCAGGTCACTATATTGAAGTGCTTTTTGTGGAAAAAATCGCAGAGCTTCTTAATCAATGGAAAGAGGAAAAAGGCTGGGAACTAGAGATTTTACCTAGTCAAGCATCGACCAATCCTTTCCACCATATCTAGTTAGAAAGTGAAACCAATGAAAAAAGTTGCCATTATCGGAGCAGGAATTGTGGGGGCAACAGCTGCCTACTACCTCTCGAAAGAAAGTGACCTAGAGGTGACCGTTTTTGACCATGGACAAGGTCAGGCTACCAAGGCCGCAGCAGGAATTATCAGTCCTTGGTTTTCCAAACGTCGCAATAAAGCCTGGTACAAGATGGCGCGCCTGGGGGCTGATTTTTATATGGATTTGTTGGCTGATTTAGAGAAGTCAGGGCAAGAAATCGACTTTTACCAGCGTTCGGGAGTCTTTCTCTTGAAAAAGAATGAATCCAAGTTGGAAGAACTCTATCAACTGGCCCTCCAGCGTAGAGAAGAGTCTCCCTTGATAGGGCAATTAGCCATTCTGGACCAAGCATCAGCCAATGAATTATTCCCTGGCTTGCAGGGATTTGATCGCTTGCTCTATGCTTCTGGTGGAGCGAGAGTAGATGGTCAACTCTTAGTGACTCGTTTGCTCGAAGCTAGTCAAGTCAAGCTGGTCAAAGAAAAAGTGAGTCTGACACCTTTAGCATCAGGTTACCAGATTGGTGAAGAGGTCTTTGATCAGGTTATTTTGTCGACGGGAGCTTGGTTGGGACACCTGTTAGAGCCTTTAGGTTATGAAGTGGATGTTCGTCCCCAAAAAGGACAACTCCTAGATTATCAGCTTGCCCAAGATATGGAATCATACCCTGTTGTTATGCCAGAAGGGGAGTGGGATTTGATTCCTTTTTCTGGTGGGAAATTGTCCTTAGGTGCTACTCATGAAAATGACATGGGATTTGATTTGACGGTAGATGAAACCTTACTCCAACAAATGGAGGAGGCCGCCTTGCCTCACTATCCGATCTTGGCCGAAGCTACTTCAAGAGCTGAGCGTGTGGGAATCCGTGCCTACACTAGTGATTTCTCACCTTTCTTTGGGCAGGTGCCAGAATTGGCAGGTGTCTATGCTGCTAGTGGACTAGGTTCATCAGGCCTCACAACTGGTCCTATCATTGGTTACCACCTAGCTCAACTGGTCCAAAGCAGGGAAATGACCTTAGATCCAGCAAACTACCCAATTGAAAACTATGTCAAACGACTAAAAAGCGAATAAATATTTTACTGAAATTTTAGCTTAGCTTCTAGGATGGCAAATGACATTCCCTATCAAAAATGGTAAAATAAGAAAAAATCCGAGAATCGAGGAAAAAAGATGCAAGAAAAGATTTTGGTAACGGGTGGAGCGGGTTTTATCGGAACCCACACAGTTATTGAGTTAATCCAAGCAGGTCATCAGGTTGTTGTGGTGGATAACCTTGTTAATAGTAACCGTAAAAGTTTAGAAGTTGTTGAAAGAATCACAGGAGTTGAAGTGCCTTTCTATGAGGCAGATATTCGTGATACAGATACCCTTAGAGATATTTTCAAACAAGAAGAACCAACAGGGGTCATTCACTTTGCTGGTTTGAAGGCTGTCGGTGAATCTACCCGTATCCCTCTTGCTTATTATGACAACAATATCGCAGGAACTGTTAGTCTTTTGAAGGTCATGGAAGAAAACAACTGTAAAAACATCATTTTCAGTTCTTCTGCGACAGTTTACGGAGATCCGCATACAGTGCCCATCTTGGAAGATTTCCCACTTTCAGCGACCAATCCATATGGCCGCACCAAGCTTATGCTTGAGGAAATTTTGACAGATATCTACAAGGCAGACTCAGAATGGAATGTGGTCTTGCTTCGTTACTTTAACCCAATCGGAGCCCATGAGAGTGGAGATTTGGGAGAAAATCCAAACGGTATTCCAAACAATCTCTTGCCATATGTGACTCAAGTAGCCGTTGGAAAATTAGAGCAAGTGCAAGTGTTTGGAGACGATTACGATACGGAAGATGGAACTGGTGTTCGTGACTATATCCACGTTGTCGATTTGGCTAAAGGTCACGTCGCAGCTCTGAAAAAAATCCAAAAAGATTCAGGCCTAAACATTTATAACCTTGGAACAGGGAAAGGCTATTCAGTTCTTGAAATTATCCAAAATATGGAAAAAGCAGTGGGACGTACAATTCCTTATCGCATTGTAGACCGTCGCCCAGGGGATATCGCAGCCTGTTATTCAGATCCTGCAAAAGCCAAAGCAGAACTGGGCTGGGAAGCAGAATTAGGCATCACCCAAATGTGTGAAGACGCATGGCGTTGGCAAAGCAAGCATCCAAATGGATTTGAAGACTAAGATGGTGATGTCAATCATTGTCCCCTGTTTAAACGAAGAGGAAGTACTTCCTCTTTTTTATCAGGCTTTGGAAGCTTTACTTCCAGATTTGGAAATAGAAATCGAGTATGTCTTTGTCGATGATGGATCGAGCGATGGGACCTTGGAACTTTTAAAGGCCTATCGGGAACAAAATCCGGCAGTGCATTATCTTTCTTTCTCACGAAATTTTGGCAAAGAAGCAGCCCTCTACGCAGGCTTGCAATATGCGACAGGAGATTTGGTGGTGGTGATGGATGCAGACCTCCAAGATCCTCCGAGTATGTTGCTTGAGATGAAAAATTTACTAGACCAGAATGCAGACTTGGACTGTGTTGGAACACGCAGGACCAGTCGGGAGGGAGAACCCTTCTTTCGTAGTTTCTGTGCTGATATCTTTTACCGCCTCATGCAAAAAATTAGCCCAGTAGCCCTGCCCTCAGGTGTTCGTGATTTTCGTATGATGAGAAGGTCTGTAGTCGATGCCATTTTAAGTTTGACTGAGTCCAATCGTTTTTCAAAGGGACTCTTTGCCTGGGTCGGCTTTAAAACCCACTATCTGGACTATCCAAATGTCGAAAGGCAGGCTGGCAAGACCAGTTGGAGTTTTAGGCAACTTTTTTTCTACTCCATTGAAGGGATTGTTAATTTTTCAGATTTTCCCTTGATTATCGCCTTTGTTGCAGGTCTCTTATCTTGCTTTGTTTCTCTAATAATGACCTTTTTTGTTGTGGTTCGGACTCTCATTTTGGGCAATCCGACATCAGGTTGGACCTCTTTGATGGCAGTCATTCTCTTTCTTGGAGGCATTCAACTCTTGACCATTGGGATTCTCGGCAAGTATATCAGTAAGATTTATCTGGAGACTAAAAAAAGACCACTTTATCTGATTAAAGAAAAAAGTGACCTTCCTGATTTTACAGAAAAAAATAAAGAGAAAAGACTATAATTTTACATGGAAATATGCTAAACTAGAGGGAGTGGATTATCGCCATTGATTTAGGCTTCCTGGTTTCCAATTAGGGCGCGAGTTGGGCAATTTTTAACAGCCTCTAAGACATCCTGACTAGGAGAAATTTCTTTTTCCAGCTGGTCAGGATCATCGTAAAAACGCACGATTCCATTATCGTGGTAATCAAATAAATCAGAATAAGTTTGGCAAAGCCCACAGGCGATACATCGTTCAGGTATAAGTGTGATTTTCATGTTCATATTTATATTGTAATAAGAAAAGTAAAAAAAAACAAGGAGTAGGGTATGGAAAAAGAACCGTGGCAAGAAGATATTTATGATCAAGAAGAATCAAGAGCAGAGCGTCGTAAGAGAACTCAAGGCAGAGATGTAGTGGCCAATCGTGTTTTGACGATTTTAGCTAGTATTTTCTTCGTGATTGTAGTCGTGATGATTATTGTTCTTATCTATCTATCATCGGGTGGGAGTAATCGCACAGCAGCCTTGAAAGATTTTCACGATTCTGATGCAAGTGTAGCACAAGTCTCATCTTCAAGCAGTTCCCATCCTGAGCAGAGTTCAGAGCCAGAATCTACTTCTGAACACTCGGAGGAAGCCACAGATCCAGAAGGGACGACAAAAGTCTTGGCTGGAGAAGGGGAAGCAGCCATTGCCGCTCGTGCTGGGATTTCCATTGCTCAGTTAGAGGCCTTGAATCCTGGGCATATGGCTACAGGATCTTGGTTTGCTAATCCAGGTGATGTTATAAAAATAAAATAGGAGCCGATATGAAAACAATTCAAATTGCTATTGATGGTCCTGCTTCCAGCGGTAAGAGTACGGTCGCAAAGATTATTGCCAAGGACTTTGGATACACCTACCTAGATACAGGTGCCATGTATCGTGCAGCGACCTATATGGCTCTCCAAAACCAGTTAGGAGTAGAAGAAGTCGAAGACCTTCTAGCCTTGTTGGACCAGCATCCAATCAGTTTTGGACGCTCAGAAATTGGAGAGCAGCTTGTCTTTGTAGGAGATGTGGATATTACACATCCTATTCGTGAAAATGAAGTGACCAATCATGTTTCTGCTATTGCAGCAATTCCTCAAGTGCGTGAGAAACTAGTTTCTCTCCAACAAGAAATTGCCCAACAAGGCGGGATTGTCATGGACGGTCGCGATATTGGGACTGTTGTATTGCCACAAGCAGAATTAAAAATTTTCCTAGTAGCTTCTGTTGATGAGAGAGCAGAGCGTCGTTACAAGGAAAATATTGCCAAGGGAATTGAAACAGACCTTGAAACCCTAAAAGAGGAAATTGCTGCGCGTGACTACAAGGATAGTCATCGTGAGACTTCGCCTCTCAAACAAGCAGAGGATGCTGTCTACCTTGATACAACTGGTTTGAACATTCAAGAAGTAGTTGAAAAAATCAAAGCAGAAGCTGAAAAAAGAATGTAAATGTAGAAAAGCCGATAGATGGATATCGGTTTTTTTCTAAATTTGTCAAAATGCTGATTTTAGGGTATAATAGTTGCTGTTCGAGAAATTTTGATTTTCAAAGAATAGTGAATGATGATAAGGAGAAACCATGAACAACCTACCAAATTGCCCACAATGTAATTCAGAGTATGTCTACGAAGACGGTGCCCTACTGGTTTGCCCAGAATGTGCTTATGAGTGGAATCCTGCTGAAGTTGCAGAAGTAGAAGAAGGTCTTGTCGCTATCGATGCCAACGGAAATAAATTGGCTGACGGTGATACTGTAACCCTCATCAAGGACTTGAAAGTAAAAGGTGCGCCGAAAGATTTGAAACAAGGGACGCGCGTGAAAAATATTCGCATTGTAGAAGGCGACCACAATATCGACTGTAAGATTGATGGCTTTGGTGCCATGAAACTCAAATCAGAGTTTGTGAAGAAAATTTAAGTATGTCAAAACACTATAAACTTGTATTTTATAGCCGTATCTTCTTGTTTCTAGCGGCTTTTACGGGAGTTTATCTTGAAATTACCAAGCATGGTGGTTTTGGGATGCTTCTCTATTACACGGTTCTGTCAAATCTGTTAGTAACTATTTTTACGCTCTATCTCTTAAAGGTTATGAGCCGTGTAGGTGAAAACTGGCAAAGACCAAGTCTCTTGCGCTTAAAAGGTGGAGTCACCATGAGTATCATGATTACCTGTGTGATTTACCATTTCCTCTTAGCGCCTATTGCGACTAATTTCTATACCCTAGAAAATTTCCTTTGCCACTATATCGTTCCCCTCTGGTTTTTCGCAGATACCCTCTTTTTTGACAAACAGGGTCAATACAAGATTTGGGATCCAATTGTGTGGACGATTTTACCCTTGCTGTATATGATGTTTGCTCTTTTTAATGGTTTGGTTTTAAAACTCAATATTCCAAATGCCAAGGATAATCCTTTCCCTTACTTCTTTTTGAATGTGAACAAGGGTTGGGATGTCGTATTCAAGTGGTGTCTGATTATCTTTGTTGCCTATATGGTGGCAGGATTTATCTTCTACTTTATCAAGCAAATCAAGAGAAAGTCATCCTAAGATACAAGGGATTCATTTTCTAGTTTAAGAAGGAGTCTACAAACCAATGGGACTTCTTCTTTTCTTGCTTTATAATTCTCAAAAGAGTAGAAGATTAAGAGAAAATATAGAAAGAGATTTCATGAAACAATTTTTAGAACGGGCCAGTATTTTGGCTCTCTCCCTCGTTTTGATTACGTCCTTTTCCATCTCGAGTGCCCTTCCAGCCATGTTTGACTATTATCAAGGCTATCCTAAGGAACAAATTGAGCTCTTGGCGAGCTTGCCTTCCTTTGGAATCATGATGATGTTACTACTAAATGGTTTCTTAGAAAAAATATTTCCTGAGCGCTTACAGATTAGTTTGGGCTTGCTGATTTTATCACTGAGCGGAACGGCTCCATTTTGGTATCAAGCCTATCCCTTTGTCTTTGGAACACGGATTCTTTTTGGTTTGGGTGTTGGGATGATCAATGCTAAGGCCATTTCCATTATCAGTGAACGCTATCAAGGAAAAACGCGAATTCAGATGTTAGGGCTACGCGGTTCTGCAGAGGTTGTTGGGGCTTCTCTCATTACCTTGGCAGTCGGCCAATTGTTGGCCTTCGGTTGGACAGCTACCTTCCTAGCTTATAGTGCTGGATTTTTGGTGCTGATCCTTTATTTGCTATTTGTCCCTTATGGAAAAGAAAAGAAAGAAGTCAAGAAAAAAACGAAGGAAGCAAGTTGCTTAACTCGGGAAATGAAGGGCTTGATTTTTACCTTAGCTATTGAAGCGGCAGTTGTAGTTTGTACCAATACGGCTATTACTATTCGTATTCCAAGTTTGATGGTGGAAAGAGGGCTTGGAGATGCCCAGTTATCTAGTTTTGTTCTTAGTGTCATGCAGTTAATCGGGATTGTGGCTGGTGTGAGTTTCTCTTTCTTGATTTCTATCTTTAAAGAGAAACTGCTCCTCTGGTCTGGTATTACCTTTGGCTTAGGGCAAATTGTGATTGCCTTGTCTCCATCCTTGTGGGTGGTAGTGGCAGGGAGTATTCTGGCTGGTTTTGCCTATAGTGTAGCCTTGACGACGGTCTTTCAACTTGTCTCTGAACGAATTCCAGCTAAACTCCTCAATCAAGCAACTTCATTTGCGGTTTTAGGCTGTAGTTTCGGAGCCTTTACGACCCCATTTGTTCTAGGTGCAATTGGCTTACTAACTCACAATGGCATGTTGGTCTTTGCCATTTTAGGCTCATGGTTGATTGTAACCTCTATCTTTGTCATGTACCTACTTCAAAAGAGAGCTTAGGATTGGTTTCCTAAGTTTTTCTTTCGGGATTTTTGTACCCATACAGTCTTTATTTTAGGACCTTGTCTACAGATTATTTTCTTGATAAAATAGAAGTTATGACGAGATATAAAGCAACTATTTCCTATGATGGTTACACCTTTGCTGGTTTTCAGCGCCAGCCTCATGCGCGTAGTGTTCAGGAAGAAATTGAAAAAACCTTGACCAGGTTAAATAAAGGGGAAGCCATTACTGTTCACGGTGCTGGTAGGACAGATAGTGGGGTTCATGCCCTGGGACAGGTCATTCATTTTGACCTTCCCTATCAGATGGATGAGGAAAAACTTCGCTTTGCCTTGGACACCCAGTCCCCTGAAGATATTGATGTGATTTCGATTGAGCTGGTAGCGGATGATTTTCATTGCCGTTATGCCAAGCATAGCAAGACCTATGAGTTTATTGTGGATAGGGGACGTCCCAAGAATCCTATGCGCCGTCACTATGCCACTCACTTTCCCTACCCACTCGATGTGGAACGCATGCAGATGGCAATCAAAAAGCTAGAAGGAACCCATGATTTCACTGGCTTTACAGCCTCTGGGACTAGTGTAGAAGATAAGGTTCGCACTATTACAGAAGCTAGCCTTAGGGTGGATGAGACAGGCCAGTTTTTGACCTTTACCTTTTCAGGAAATGGTTTCTTGTATAAGCAGATTCGCAATATGGTGGGGACGCTACTCAAAATTGGCAATAACCGCATGCCAGTAGAGCAGATTGACCTCATCTTGGAGAAAAAGGACAGGCAGCTTGCAGGTCCCACTGCAGCACCAAATGGTTTATATTTAAAGGAGATTCGTTATGAAGAATAATCGTATTTTAGCACTTTCTGGAAATGATATTTTTAGTGGTGGTGGTTTGTCAGCTGATTTGGCTACTTATACCTTGAACGGCTTGCATGGCTTTGTAGCAGTGACTTGTTTGACAGCCTTGACGGAAAAGGGCTTTGAAGTCTTTCCAACTGACGATACCATTTTTCAACATGAATTAGATAGCTTGCATGATGTGGAATTTGGGGGGATTAAGATTGGTCTTTTACCAACTGTCAGCGTAGCTGAGAAGGCTTTGGACTTTGTCAAGCAACGCCCAGGAGTTCCTGTAGTATTGGACCCTGTCTTGGTCTGCAAGGAAACGCACGACGTGGCTGTAAGTGAACTTTGCCAAGAGTTGATTCGCTTTTTCCCTTATGTCAGTGTGATTACACCTAATCTTCCTGAAGCAGAATTATTGGCAGATCAGGAAATTAAAACCTTGGAAGATATGAAGGCTGCAGCGCAGAAATTGCATGATTTAGGAGCGCCAGCAGTCATTATCAAGGGAGGCAATCGCCTTAGTCAGGACAAGGCTGTGGATGTCTTTTATGACGGACAGACCTTTACAGTCCTAGAAAATCCTGTCATTCAAGGGCAAAATGCTGGTGCAGGTTGTACCTTTGCCTCAAGTATTGCCAGTCACCTAGTCAAAGGTGATGAACTTTTACCAGCAGTAGAAAGCTCTAAGGCTTTCGTTTATCGTGCCATTGCACAAGCAGATCAGTATGGAGTAAGACAATATGAAGCAAACCAAAACAACTAAAATCGCCCTTGTATCCTTATTAACCGCCCTTTCTGTGGTTCTAGGTTATTTCTTAAAAATCCCAACACCGACAGGAATTCTAACTCTTTTAGATGCGGGTGTTTTCTTTACGGCATTCTACTTTGGTAGTCGTGAAGGGGCTGTAGTCGGAGGACTAGCAGGTTTCTTGATTGACCTCTTATCAGGCTATCCTCAGTGGATGTTCTTTAGCTTGGTCAACCATGGCTTGCAGGGATTTTTTGCAGGATTTAAAGGAAAAACTCAGTGGTTAGGCCTTATCTTAGCAACGATTGCCATGGTAGGGGGTTACGCCTTGGGTTCTACATTGATGAATGGCTGGGCTGCAGCTCTACCAGAAATTTTACCAAATTTCATGCAAAATATGGTAGGGATGATTGTAGGATTTATTCTTAGTCAAAGTATCAAGAAGATTAAGTAAAGAGGCTGTGGAGAAAGTCCTAAGAATTAGAAAAAATGCATAGTATCAGGTGTTGAAAAAACTTGATACTATGCGTTTTATTGTGGGAAGATTTTCCTCATTTTCTAGTGAAATTGAACTTTTTCTAACATCTTTTTATAGATTACTTCTTAATCAATTATCATTTCCATTGTTGTTTCTTGGGGTTTCATCCCTTGTCTTTGATAAAAGCGGAGAGCACCCTCGTTATCATTCCAGACACTTAGGGTTAGATTATGGCAGCCAATTTCTTTAGCATAATTGAGAGCGAATTGATAGAGTTGTTCACCAATTTTTTGACCACGAGCATTTTGATCTACACATAAATCTTCGATAAAAAGGGTTTTGATTTCCTGGAGAACAGGATTATCTGTTTTATCTTTTATGGTACAAAATAGGTGTCCGAGAACTTGTCCCTTCTCATCTTCAAAAACAAAAATAGGGGTATGTTCTTGAGAGAGAATGGTTTGCAACTCAGAGGAACTATATTTAGTCCCAGTTTGCTTAAAAATATCTGGTCTAGCTTGGTGGTGAACCGTAAGGATTTGTTGTAATAAATCGAGTAATTTAGGAATATCTTCTTGTTTAGCTTTTCGAATAGTCATGAAATGTATCCTTAATTAAAAATATTTTTATTAGTTTAGCATAATAGCAGAAAAATGATAATAAAATAGCCCCTAGATATTTTGAAAGGAAAGCATAGGGGCTATATAGTTTAATCAAAATAAAGCAAGTCTTTGCTGGTGCTTGTAAAGAGGTCAAATCCATTCTTAGTGACAACACCGCAGTCTTCGATACGGACACCGACTTTACCCGGGATATAGATACCTGGTTCAACAGAGAAGCACATGCCTTCTTCGATGACCATATCGTTTCCTTCCATGATAGATGGGAATTCGTGGACATCCATACCGATACCGTGACCGAGACGGTGGTTGAAGTACTCGCCGTAACCAGCTTTTTCGATGACCTCACGGGCAGCGCGGTCCACTTCATGGGCAGTCACACCTGGTTTGATAAAGTCAAGAGCAGCTTGTTGGGCTTCAAGAGTCAAGTTGTAAATGTCTTTCTTGAATTGGTCAGGTTTACCAACAGCGACCGTACGAGTCATATCTGACGCATAGCCGTTGACTAGAACACCAAGGTCAAAGAGGAGAAGAGCGTTATTTTCAACTTTGTTTGCTGCTGGAATACCGTGTGGATTTGCAGCATTATCACCAGTCAAGACCATGGTATCAAAACTCATTTCATAACCTTCACGTTTCATAGCAAAGTCAATTTGGGCGATGATATCTGTCTCAGTCTTATCAAGAGAAATATTGTCAAAACCAACCTTAACAGCCTTGTCCGCATAGAGACCTGCAACCATCATTTTTTGCACTTCGTCAGCTGATTTGATGAGGCGCATGCGTTGGATACGAGGAGTGAGGTTGTCAAACTCAGCAGTTTCAAAAACTGTTTTCAAGCCATGGTATTTGGTCAAGATGAGATTGTCAAACTCAACAGCGACACGTTTGAAGTTAAGTTGTGGAAGAGCATGTTTCATTTTTTGCCATGGATTTTCAGAATCCACATAGCCCACAACTGGGAAGGAAACAGTGCTGCTTGCACGCTCAACCTCAAGGGCTGGGACAAAGAGGAGAGGTTCCTGATCTGCTAGGACAAAAAGGAACATTTGGCGTTCATGGGGATCACTGTAAAAGCCAGTGAGGTAATTGATTGTGACGGGGTCAGATACGACAGCGACGTCTAGTTTTTCTGATTCAAGATATGTTACGATTTGTTGTAATTTAGACATAAGCTACCTTCTTTCTATCCCTCTATTTTGGCAAAAAAAGAGAGAAAATGCAAGGGAGAAGGGTAAAAGAAAAGACAAAAAGAACTCCGACAAGATAACGGAGTTCTTTGATATAGTTTCACTTTGTTTAAGAAAAGTCAGCCTTGCTTTTGACGTCGCTGTATTCCTCAGCGATTTCTTGGCTGAGAATGTCCTCATAGGCAGGGAGTTGGATGTCCTGACCATATTTCTTCTTGAGGGCAGTAGTGACTAGGCGATAAGCCAGATTGGCATTACGAGAGAGGATAGGTCCGTGGAAGTAGGAACCAAAGACATTCTTATAATGAACCCCTTCGCCGACTTTTTCTTCGTTATTTCCATTTCCATAGACAACCTGTCCCAGTGGTTTTTGGTCATCTGAGAGGAAGGTACGGCCCTGATGATTTTCAAAACCATAGTAGGTTTCATCGAAATCTTCATTGTGAATCTTGATGTCACCGATAAAACGGTTATTGGTCTGGTTGAGGGTGTAGTGACCCATGACTCCTAGCCCTTCGATGCGTTTGCCTGAAGCTTCAACATAATACTGACCCAATAGTTGGAAACCACCGCAGATAGCGAGAACCACACCGTCGTTTTGGATGTAGTTGTCAATGCTCTCTTTTTTAGCAGGTAGGTCGTCTGCAATAATACTTTGTTCAAAGTCTTGACCGCCACCGAAAAAGGCGATGTCGTAGTGATTTTCATCAAAATCATCATGAAGTGAAACGATGTCAACCGTCACATGGGCTCCCAGTTTTTCAGCCACATACTTGAGCATGAGGATGTTTCCATTGTCCCCGTAGGTATTCATGAGGTTTCCGTAGAGGTGGGCAATGTTGAGCTGATAGGGGTAATTGCCAGCTTTTGAGGAAAGTGAAGTATAAACCATTAGTTCATCTCCTTTCTAACAATCTGACGACTAGCCAGCAGTTCGCGGAATTCGAGCATAGCAGTATAGGTAGCCAGAATATAAGCATGCTTGCAGTCTTGGTTCTCAATGGTCTTAAGAACTTGTTCCAGACTACTTGTTTCAGTGATTTTATCAGCTGGATAGCCAGTTACTCGTAGACGACGTGCGATTTCAGAATGGCGAACACCGCCAGCATTGATTTCGGGAATGTCCATGTCAGTGATTTGTTCAAAATCAGCATCCCAGATCCAGCTGGTATCAATACCGTCTGCGTAGTTGGCATTGAGGAGGACAGATAGGCTAAATGGATAAGGAGCTAGTTTAATCATCTCGATAGCTTGAGTTGCACCGACTGGATTTTTAATCAAGACGAGGGTACATTCCTTGTCCCCGATATGGAAAGTTTCTTGGCGTCCAAAGACAGCACGACTTTTATCAAATCCCTGCTTGATTAGTTGTGAATCTGCACCAAGGAAACGGGCGATGGCAACCGCAGCTAGGGCGTTGTAGATATTGTAGAGACCACCGATTTGAATACCGTATTCTTGGCCGTCAATGACAAAGCGAGAGCGATTGTTGGTTAACTCAACCAAGTTTGTCAAACGATAGTCGAGTTCAGGACGTTTACATCCGCAGCCTTCACAGATATAGGCACCCAAGTTTGCATAGGTATTATGCTCGTACTTAAGGATGCTGTGGCAATCAGGGCAGAGAATCCCTTCGGTATTATAGTGAGCCAGCTGGGCTGGCCCTTTCTCCAAGTCAAAACCAAAATACTCTACAGGATTTGGAATAGCTGGCTTGTAGAAAAGTGGACTGTCTCCATTAAGGAGAACAGTGGCAGTAGGCACCTTACGAATAGCATCCAAAATCATGTTATAGGTAGTATAGATTTCACCGAAACGGTCCATCTGGTCACGGAAGATATTGGTGATGACGAAGAGACTTGGCTGGATGTAGTCACAGATATGAGATAGACTGGCTTCATCAATTTCTAAGACGGCAATATTTTTTCCAGTTTTAGAAGGCTTGGCTGTTAAGAAGGTTGTCGCAATCCCTGTGATCATGTTGGCACCGCTTGGGTTGGTCAGAACTTGACCATAAACCTCTTTTAAAATGCCGACAGTGAGGGCAGTTGTCAGGGTTTTTCCATTGGTTCCAGTGACCACGACAATCTCGTAGTTCTTAGCTAGGTTTTGTAAAATATCTTTATCAAATTGAAGGGCAAGTTTTCCTGGTAGCGTACTTCCACGTCCAAGACGGCTTAAAATGAAGTGGGAAGAACGCCCAGCAAGAAGGCCCAAAGTAGTTTTTAAGTTCATGTTTCTATTATATCACAAAAGAGGGAAAAGACAGATTTGGTGTTTCGCAGAAGCAAAAACAGCCCAAAGAGGGCTGTCAGTTAAGATGAGATTTCAACTTAAATCGCAAACAAGTCATTCAAGTTCTCAGCCAAGGTTGGGTGAGTGAAGATTTGTTTTGTGAAGTAAGTGTAAGGAATCTTGTTGTCCATAGCAACAGTGATGATGTTGATGATTTCTTGAGAACCTTCTGAGAAGATGCTTGCTCCAAGAATTTCTTTTGTTTCAGTATTGACAACAGCTTTGAAGGCACCGCGAAGGTCTCCATTTACGTGACCACGAGGCATTGCTGCAACAGGGATTTCCTTCACAGCGTATGGAAGTTTCAAATCAGCTGCTTGGCTTTCAGTCAAACCAACTTGTGAAAGGGCAGGTGTGATGAACATAGTATTTGGTACATTGAGACGGTCTTCAAGTGTGTAGCTGCCATCTCCAGCAAGGTAGCTGTAAACAACACGGAAGTCATCAAGTGAAATGTAAGTAAATTGAAGTCCACCGTTGACATCTCCCACTGCAAAGACACCAGGAACGTTTGTTTGACAGTGTTTGTCTACTTTAATAGCACCACGTTCAGTTAGTTCAATATCTGTATTTTCAAGTTGAAGTGGTTCTACATTTGGTTTGCGTCCAGTTGCATAGAGAAGGGCATCGAAACGGTAAGTTTCGTTTTCAGTCACGACAAGGACTTGGTCACCGTCATTTTTGATTTCAGTAGTATGGATATTTTGAAGCAATTCAATGCCATCTTCTTCCATGTATTGTTTAGCAAGAGCTGCGATGGAAGGTTCTGCACGAGGAAGGAAAGTATCCAAGGCATCTAGGACTGTGACCTTACTTCCAAGTTTGTTGTAAAGGCCAGCAAATTCAAGACCGATATTTCCACCTCCAAGGACTCCAAGTTTTTCAGGCAATTTGTCCAAGTTTTGGATACCTGTTGAGTCAAAGACATTCTTGCTTGTAGCAAGTCCAGGGATTGGCAAGACGTTTGAAACAGCACCAGTGTTGATGACGATTGTTTCAGCAGTCAGTTCTTTCTTTTCATCACCAGCTTGGATTTCGATGACTTTATTTGAAAGGAAGTGAGCTTCCGCATCAAAGATATCTACGCCTGTACCAGCAACAGTAGCATAGTTTTTACCGTTAAGGCGACCAGTGATAGTGTTTTTGGTAGCAATGACTTCTTCAAAAGACAAGCCCTTCTCAGCAGCAACTAGCAAGGTTTTAGTTGGGATACAACCGATGTTGATACAAGTTCCACCGTACATAGCTTTGCTACGTTCAACGAGGGCAACTTTTTTGCCAGCTGAAGCCAATTTACCTGCTAGTGTTTTACCAGCTTTACCAAATCCGATAACGATTAAATC
Source organism: Streptococcus sp. 1453 (assembly GCF_013276955.1). Lineage (NCBI taxonomy): Bacteria > Bacillati > Bacillota > Bacilli > Lactobacillales > Streptococcaceae > Streptococcus > Streptococcus sp. 1453. Next base: position 115,016 of record NZ_VMLZ01000001.1, on the reverse strand, counting down.
ATAAGTTAACATTTATCTTCCTCCTATTCGAATTTCATTCTAGCACAAGAAAAAAACTTTTGCACAATTCTGCTACGAAAAAGACAGAAAAAGATAAAAACGCTTTCCAGACAAAAAACTAGTAATTTTTTGACAAGCTTGATAAACTAAAATCCTATCTATTTTTATATAAGATAGAATAAATGTTCGAAAATAGGAGGTTTTATGAAATCGAATCGTTATATTATTGCCTTTGCTGGGGTCATTTTACACTTAATGCTGGGTTCGACTTATGCTTGGAGTGTTTATCGCAACCCTATTATTGAAAAAACGGGATGGGATCAGGCTTCTGTTGCCTTTGCCTTTAGTCTAGCAATCTTTTGTTTGGGCTTATCGGCTGCATTTATGGGGCGTTTGGTAGAAAAATTTGGTCCGAGAGTCATGGGGAGTCTATCTGCCTTTCTATACGCAGGTGGAAATATCTTAACAGGATTTGCAATAGACCGTCAGGAACTGTGGTTGTTGTATCTCGCTTATGGTATTTTAGGTGGGCTTGGTTTGGGAGCCGGCTATATTACTCCTGTGTCAACGATTATAAAATGGTTTCCTGATAAACGTGGTCTCGCAACAGGTTTAGCGATTATGGGGTTTGGTTTTGCTTCTTTATTGACTAGTCCCATAGCGCAACATCTCATCGCAGGGGTAGGGCTTGTAGAAACTTTTTATATTTTAGGTGCAAGTTACTTTATTATCATGCTCCTAGCTTCACAATTCATTAAGCGTCCAAATGAGCAAGAGCTTGCAATTTTATCTGTTTCAGGGAAAGAAAAAATAGCCTCTTTGACGCAAGGAATGGCTGCAAATCAGGCCCTGAAAAGCAATCGGTTTTATATACTCTGGATTATTTTCTTTATCAATATAGCTTGTGGTTTAGGCTTAATTTCAGCGGCATCGCCAATGGCACAGGAGATGGCTGGCTTGTCTACAAGTCATGCAGCAGTAATGGTGGGCGTTTTGGGGATTTTCAATGGGTTTGGTCGCTTGCTCTGGGCGAGCTTATCTGACTATATCGGTCGCCCCCTAACCTTTAGTATATTACTGCTTGTCAATCTTTTCTTTTCTCTCTCACTTTGGCTCTTTACAGATTCCGTTTTATTTGTAGTCGCTATGTCTATTTTGATGACTTGCTATGGAGCTGGTTTTTCATTGATTCCAGCTTATCTCAGTGATATTTTTGGAACAAAGGAATTGGCCGCTCTGCATGGTTATATTTTAACAGCTTGGGCAATGGCTGGTTTAGCAGGACCTATTTTATTAGCAGAGACTTATAAAATGGCTCATTCTTACACACAAACCTTGTTCGTTTTTATCATTTTATATAGTATTGCCTTGGCTTTGTCTTATTATTTAGGTCGTTCAATCAAAAAGGAAAGCCAAAAACCGCTTACATGATTTTCTAGAGAAATTGGGCTATCTTTTGCTCTGGTCTTGTGTTATACTAGATAAGTTGCAAAGAAAACAGTACTTTTCTTTTGTGGAAAAGAAGCAACACGATTTTGTATCCAGTATATGAAAATACGTCATAAAAAGAAAAGTATAAACTAAGCCCTATAGGGTGGCTTCGCACCACCTTTAGAAAGAAGAATAACGTGAAATTTAATGAATTAAACTTGTCTGCTGATTTGCTAGCAGAGATTGAAAAAGCTGGTTTTGTAGAAGCCAGTCCGATCCAAGAACAAACTATTCCCTTGGCCCTTGAAAGCAAGGACGTTATCGGTCAAGCTCAGACTGGTACAGGAAAAACTGCAGCCTTTGGCTTGCCAACCCTTGAAAAAATCCGTACAGAAGAAGCGACCATCCAAGCTTTGGTTATCGCTCCAACTCGTGAATTAGCTGTGCAAAGTCAAGAAGAACTCTTCCGATTTGGTCGTAGTAAGGGAGTCAAAGTACGCTCAGTATATGGCGGATCAAGCATTGAAAAACAGATTAAGGCTCTTAAATCTGGTGCCCATATCGTGGTGGGAACTCCAGGTCGCCTCTTGGACTTGATTAAACGCAAGGCCTTGAAATTACAAGATATTGAAACTCTTATCCTTGACGAAGCCGATGAAATGCTCAACATGGGCTTCCTTGAAGATATCGAAGCTATCATCTCCCGTGTCCCTGAAAACCGTCAAACCTTACTTTTCTCAGCAACTATGCCAGATGCTATCAAACGTATCGGTGTTCAGTTTATGAAAGAACCTGAGCATGTCAAGATTGCGGCTAAGGAATTGACAACAGAATTGGTTGACCAATACTATATCCGTGTTAAGGAACAAGAAAAATTTGATACTATGACTCGTCTTATGGATGTGGAACAGCCTGAGCTTGCTATCGTATTTGGTCGTACAAAACGCCGTGTAGATGAATTGACTCGTGGTTTGAAAATTCGTGGCTTCCGTGCAGAAGGAATTCATGGCGACCTAGACCAAAACAAACGTCTTCGTGTCCTTCGTGATTTTAAAAACGGTAATCTGGATGTTCTAGTTGCGACGGACGTTGCAGCGCGTGGCTTGGATATTTCAGGTGTGACCCATGTCTATAACTACGATATTCCACAAGATCCTGAAAGTTATGTTCACCGTATCGGTCGTACAGGTCGTGCTGGTAAGTCAGGTCAGTCTATTACTTTTGTTGCTCCAAACGAAATGGGCTACCTCCAAATCATTGAAAACTTGACTAAGAAACGCATGAAAGGTCTCAAACCTGCAAGTGCAGAAGAAGCCTTCCAAGCAAAAAAACACGTAGCTCTCAAGAAAATTGAACGTGATTTTGCAGATGAGACTATCCGTGCCAACTTTGAGAAATTTGGTAAGGATGCTCGTAAGTTAGCTGCCGAATTTACTCCAGAAGAATTGGCAATGTATATTTTGAGTCTGACAGTCCAAGACCCAGATAGCCTTCCTGAAGTGGAGATTGCGCGTGAAAAACCACTACCGTTTAAACCGTCAGGTAATGGCTTTGGTGGTAAAGCTAAGGGAGGTCGTCGTGGAGATGACCGTCGTGATAATCGCCGTGGAGACAACCGTCGTGGTGGTCGCCGTGATGATTTCAAAAAAGGAAGTCGTGTCAATGACCGTTTTGATAAAGACAGACGTTACCGTAATAAAGACAATAAAAAACCACGCAATACTTCAAGTGAAAAGCAAACAGGCTTTGTTATTCGTAACAAGGGCGATAAATAAGAAAAAGCGATTCAAAATGAATCGCTTTTTTATATAAGGAGACCGAATGTGAAAAAAGATAAATAAAATTGTTGTATTATCTTTTTATAATGTTATGATACACAAAAACAGGCAACTTGTCAATAGAAAAGGGAAAATTTAATTAAAAATATTCTGGTTTTTAAAAATTGCAAGTCAATAAGGAATTTTCAGATAATTATTGAAAAAGAGACGTTTTTATGTTATAATGATAGCGATTAAATTCGAGGTGAAAAATGGCACATTTATTAGAAAAAACAAGAAAGATTACATCAATTTTGAAGCGCTCAGAGGAGCAGTTGCAGGATGAGCTTCCTTACAACGCTATTACGCGTCAGTTAGCGGATATTATTCATTGCAATGCCTGCATTATCAATAGTAAGGGACGTCTGCTTGGCTATTTTATGCGTTATAAAACAAATACAGATCGCGTAGAGCAATTCTTCCAAACTAAGATTTTCCCAGATGACTACGTTCAAGGGGCTAATATGATTTACGAAACAGAAGCAAACTTGCCTGTTGAGCATGATATGAGTATTTTCCCTGTTGAGAGTAGAGATGATTTTCCAGATGGCTTGACGACCATTGCACCGATTCATGTATCGGGGATTCGCCTTGGTTCTTTGATTATTTGGCGTAATGATAAAAAATTCGAAGATGAAGATTTGATTTTGGTTGAGATTGCCAGTACCGTTGTTGGGATTCAGCTTCTTAACTTCCAGCGTGAAGAAGATGAGAAAAATATCCGTCGCCGTACTGCTGTTACCATGGCGGTTAATACCCTTTCTTACTCCGAACTCCGTGCTGTTTCAGCAATTTTAGGGGAGTTAAATGGAAATGAAGGGCAGTTAACTGCGTCTGTAATTGCAGACCGTATCGGAATTACCCGCTCTGTGATTGTCAATGCCCTTCGTAAACTTGAGTCTGCGGGAATTATTGAAAGTCGATCACTTGGAATGAAGGGAACCTACCTTAAGGTCTTGATTTCAGATATTTTTGAAGAAGTGAAGAAAAGAGATTACTAATGACTAAAGCTTTGATTTCGATTGATTATACAGAAGATTTTGTTGCCGACAGTGGTAAATTGACAGCAGGTGCTCCAGCTCAAGCTATTTCGGAAGTCATTAGCAAGGTGACTCGATTAGCTTTTGAACGCGGTGATTACATCTTCTTTACCATTGATGCTCACGAAGAAAACGATTGTTTTCATCCAGAAAGTAAACTATTTCCTCCTCATAATCTGATTGGGACTAGTGGACGCAATTTATACGGAGACTTGGGGACCTTTTATCAAGAGTATGGTTCAGACAGTCGTGTCTTTTGGATGGATAAACGCCATTACTCAGCTTTTTCAGGGACTGACCTGGATATCCGTTTGAGAGAGCGTCGAATTTCTACAGTTATCTTAACAGGAGTCTTGACGGATATCTGTGTCCTGCATACAGCTATCGATGCCTATAATCTAGGTTATGATATCGAGATTGTTCAACCAGCTGTTGCTTCCATCTGGCCTGAAAATCACCAATTTGCCCTAGGTCATTTCAAAAATACACTTGGAGCTAAGTTAGTAGATGAAAATCTAAATGAACTTTCTGAGCAATTTGGTTGATGAAATAGAAAATTTTTGAAAAAAAGTGTTGACAAGGATCCCAAAAGTTGATATACTAGTAAAGTAATCGACGCGGGGATGGCGGAATTGGCAGACGCGCAGGACTAAGGATCCTGTGACCGCTTTAGGTCGTGAGGGTTCAAGTCCCTCTCTCCGCATAGGAAAAGAGTTAGCTTAGGCTAGCTCTTTTGTATTTCTCTAAAAAATTAGAATCCAGTCAAATGTAGTGGAGAATCAGCGAAAATATGGGAAAACTAATCCTTGTTTCTGCTTTTGTATAGAAGAATAATAAAGATTATCTTCTTCAAATTCTCCGATATTCTCTAAAGTTTTGTGCAAGTTGCACAGAACTTTTTTGTTTTTTTGGTCACCTTGCCATAGAAATGTAAAGCGTTTTCATATATAATGTAATTATCAAAAGACAAAAGGAGTTCACCTCATGGTAGAATTAAATCTTAAAAATATTTACAAAAAATATCCAAACAGCGAACACTATTCAGTTGAAGATTTCAACTTGAACATCAAAGATAAAGAATTTATCGTTTTCGTAGGACCTTCAGGATGTGGTAAATCAACTACACTTCGTATGATTGCTGGTCTTGAAGACATCACAGAAGGTACTGCATCTATTGATGGCGTGGTTGTCAACGACGTAGCTCCAAAAGACCGCGACATCGCCATGGTATTCCAAAACTACGCTCTTTACCCACACATGACTGTTTACGATAACATGGCTTTCGGTTTGAAATTGCGTAAATACAGCAAGGAAGATATCGATAAACGTGTGCAAGAAGCAGCTGAAATTCTTGGATTGAAAGAATTTTTGGAACGTAAACCAGCTGACCTTTCAGGTGGTCAACGTCAACGTGTTGCCATGGGTCGTGCGATCGTCCGTGATGCAAAAGTATTCTTGATGGACGAACCTTTGTCAAACTTGGATGCTAAACTTCGTGTATCAATGCGTGCTGAAATTGCGAAAATCCACCGTCGTATCGGAGCTACAACTATCTACGTAACTCACGACCAAACAGAAGCGATGACACTTGCAGACCGTATCGTTATCATGTCAGCAACTAAGAACCCTGCTGGTACAGGTACTATCGGACGTGTAGAACAAATCGGTACTCCTCAAGAAGTTTACAAAAATCCAGTGAACAAATTCGTTGCAGGATTCATCGGAAGCCCAGCTATGAACTTCATCAACGTGAAATTGGTTGGAAGCGAAATTATTTCAGACGGTTTCCGTTTGAAAGTTCCAGAAGGAGCATTGAAAGTTCTTCGCGAAAAAGGCTACGAAGGTAAAGAATTGATCTTCGGTATCCGTCCAGAAGACGTGAATGCAGAACCTGCTTTCCTTGAAACATTCCCAGACTGTGTTGTAAAAGCGACTATCTCTGTATCAGAACTGCTTGGTTCAGAATCTCACCTATACTGCCAAGTTGGTAAAGACGAATTTGTTGCTAAAGTTGATGCTCGTGACTACTTGCAGACAGGTGCAACAGTTGAGCTTGGATTTGACTTGAACAAAGCACACTTCTTTGATGTAGAAACTGAAAAAACAGTCTATTAAAATAAATAAAATTCAAAGCACTACAAGAAAAGATATCTCTTTATCAATTGTAGTGGAGAGATATCAGTTAATCTAGGGAGAGAAACAAAATGCTTCTCTCCTTTTTGCTAGGGAAGTCATATTATGCATCTATCTTGTGATGTCCCTGAGATAAAAATGATCATCTTATTTGGCTTATAGGGTGACTAGCAGATGAAATACGGTTTTCTCTTTCTTCTTTACTAGAAAATATGGTATAATAGAGAGTAAAAACTTTGAAAGAAAGAAAAAGATGAATTTAAAAGATTACATTGCAACAATTGAAAATTATCCAAAGGAAGGGATTACCTTCCGTGATATTAGTCCTTTGATGGCTGATGGGAATGCTTATAGCTACGCTGTTCGTGAAATTGTTCAGTATGCTACTGACAAGAAAATCGACATGATCGTGGGACCTGAGGCTCGTGGTTTTATCGTGGGCTGTCCAGTTGCCTTTGAGTTGGGAATTGGTTTTGCGCCTGTTCGTAAGCCAGGAAAATTGCCACGCGAAGTCATTTCTGCTGACTATGAAAAAGAGTACGGTGTTGATACCTTGACTATGCATGCGGATGCCATCAAGCCAGGTCAACGTGTTCTTATTGTAGATGACCTCTTGGCAACAGGTGGAACTGTTAAGGCAACCATCGAGATGATTGAAAAACTTGGTGGTGTTGTAGCAGGTTGTGCCTTCCTTGTTGAATTGGATGAATTGAACGGCCGTGAAAAAATCGGAGACTACGATTACAAAGTTTTGATGCATTATTAATGAAAAACAGTCCCTAGGGCTGTTTTCTCTACATTAGGATATAAAAATAGACTATAGCTAGTTAGAGAAAAACTATAATTGAAAACTATATCTTCTTACAGTATAATAAAAGGAACAAGTGTTTGAGATTTAGTTTCATACTCAATGAAAATCAAAGAGCAAACTAGGAAACTAGCCGTAAGCTGCTCAAAGTACAGCTTTGAGGTTGCAGATAAAACTGACGAAGTCAGTAACATATACGTACGGCAAGGCAACGTTGACGCGGTTTGAAGAGATTTTCGAAGAGTTTCAAACATATGCAATGATTCCTGAAAGAATACAGTTAGGAGAGGGTTATGCCGATTCGAATTGATAAAAAATTGCCAGCTGTTGAGATTTTGCGGACAGAGAATATCTTTGTCATGGATGATCAACGTGCTGCCCACCAAGATATTCGCCCTTTGAAGATTTTAATTTTAAATCTCATGCCACAGAAAATGGTCACAGAAACCCAGTTGTTGCGCCATTTGGCTAATACACCCTTGCAACTGGATATTGATTTTCTCTATATGGAAAGTCATCGATCTAAAACAACTCGTTCAGAGCACATGGAGACCTTTTATAAAACCTTTCCTGAAGTCAAGGATGAGTATTTTGATGGGATGATTATCACGGGTGCTCCAGTTGAGCATTTACCATTTGAGGAAGTGGATTATTGGGAAGAATTTAGCCAGGTGCTTGAGTGGTCCAAGACCCATGTCTATTCGACCCTTCATATCTGTTGGGGTGCTCAGGCTGGGCTTTATCTGCGCTATGGAGTGGAAAAATACCAGATGAACAGTAAGTTATCGGGTATCTATCCTCAGGACACCTTAAAGGAAGGTCATCTTCTTTTTAGAGGCTTTGACGATAGCTACGTAGCTCCTCATTCTCGGCATACGGAGATTTCTAAGGAAGAGATTCTGAATAAGACCAATCTCGAGATTTTATCAGAGGGACCTCAGGTTGGGGTTTCGATTTTGGCCAGTCGTGATTTGCGAGAAATTTATAGTTTTGGGCATTTGGAATATGACCGTGATACCTTGGCAAAAGAGTATTTCAGAGATTGTGATGCAGGTTTAGATCCTCATATTCCAGAAAATTATTTTAAGGATGATGATGTTAATCAGACGCCTTGTCTTTGTTGGTCTTCATCGGCAGCCCTCTTTTTCAGTAACTGGGTGAACTATGCGGTCTATCAGGAAACTCCTTTTGACTGGAGAAAAATAGAAGATGATGCATCTGCATTTGGGTATTTATAAGAGGAATTATGACATATTTAGACGCTTTTAAATCAGGGAACTTGGTTTTACCGAGTACCCTGCTCTTGCATTTTAAGGAACTCTTTCCTTCTAGCGACGATTTTCTGGTCTGGCAATTTTTCTATTTGCAAAATACGACAGGCTTAGAAGAAATGTCACCAAGCCAGATTGCTGAAAGGATTGGCAAGGAAATTTCAGATGTCAACCAGTCCATTTCCAATCTGACGGAGAGGGGACTGCTTCAGTACCGTACTATCGAATTAAATGGCGAAATCGAATTGCTTTTTGATGCTAGTTTGGCTTTGGAACGTTTGGATGACTTGCTTGGAGCTAGTGCTTCGAGTTCAGACCAGTTGACACCTCAGAATCAGCTTAAGGATTTGGTGGAAACCTTCCAGCAGGAGTTGGGACGCTTGTTGACACCTTTTGAGATTGAGGATTTGACCAAGACACTAAAGGAAGATGGGACCAGTGCTGACTTGATTAAGGAGGCTCTTCGTGAAGCTGTTTTAAATGGAAAAGCAAACTGGAAGTACATTCAGGCGATTTTGAGAAACTGGCGCCATGAAGGTATCAAAAGTGTGGCTCAAATCGAGGCTAAGCGGGCAGAAAGAGAAGCAAGCAATCCTCAGTTGACACAGGTATCTGCAGATTTCAGAAATGCTATGGATCTCTGGAAGGATTAATCCATGCAAGCAGGCTTGAAATCCGAGTAAGATTTGCAAGCTGTGTCTAATTGTGATAAAATAAATAGAAAATAAATTGAAAAAAGAGGTATGTGAAATGTCACGTAAACCATTTATCGCTGGTAACTGGAAAATGAACAAAAATCCAGAAGAAGCTAAAGCATTTGTTGAAGCAGTTGCATCAAAACTTCCTTCATCAGATCTTGTTGAAGCAGGTATCGCTGCTCCAGCTCTTGATTTGACAACTGTTCTTGCTGCTGCTAAAGGTTCAAACCTTAAAGTTGCTGCTCAAAACTGCTACTTTGAAAATGCAGGTGCCTTCACTGGTGAAACAAGCCCACAAGTTTTGAAAGAAATCGGTACTGACTACGTTGTTATCGGTCACTCAGAACGCCGTGACTACTTCCATGAAACTGACGAAGATATCAACAAAAAAGCAAAAGCAATCTTTGCAAACGGTATGCTTCCAATCATCTGTTGTGGTGAGTCACTTGAAACTTACGAAGCTGGTAAAGCTGCTGAATTCGTAGGTGCTCAAGTATCTGCTGCATTGGCTGGATTGACTGCTGAACAAGTTGCTGCCTCAGTTATCGCTTATGAGCCAATCTGGGCTATCGGTACTGGTAAATCAGCTTCACAAGACGACGCACAAAAAATGTGTAAAGTTGTTCGTGACGTTGTAGCTGCTGACTTTGGTCAAGAAGTTGCGGACAAAGTTCGTGTTCAATACGGTGGTTCTGTTAAACCTGAAAACGTTGCTTCATACATGGCTTGCCCAGACGTTGACGGTGCCCTTGTAGGTGGTGCGTCACTTGAAGCTGAAAGCTTCTTGGCTTTGCTTGACTTTGTAAAATAATCAGTAAGTAGCAAAAGCTAGGTGGAACAGCATTCAGGTGCCTGTTCCATTTTTTATAGGAGAGGAAAGATTGAAAACAAAATTTGTATGTATAGGGCTAGCAAGTCTTTGCTTACTTGGCGCAAGAGTTTCAGGAATTGCGGCAGATGAAACAAGTGGAAGCACAGTTTCAGAAAAATCTAGTTTATCAACAGGAACTTCATCAACTAGTAGCAATGAACAGAGAAACAGTGTCTCTGCCCACTGGGATGGAGATTATTATGTAAAGGCTGATGGTTCTAAAGCTCAAAGTGAATGGATTTTTGACAACTACTATAAGGCTTGGTTTTATATTAATTCAGATGGTCGTTACGCGCAGAATGAATGGCATGGAAATTACTACCTGAAATCAGGTGGATATATGGCCCAAAACGAGTGGATCTATGACAGTAATTACAAGAGTTGGTTTTATCTCAAGTCAGATGGGGCTTATGCTCATCAAGAATGGCAATTGATTGGAAATAAGTGGTATTACTTCAAGGAGTGGGGTTACATGGCTAAAAGCCAATGGCAAGGAAGTTATTTCTTGAATGGTCAAGGTGCCATGATGCAAAATGAATGGCTTTATGATCCGGCTTATTCTGCTTATTTTTATCTAAAATCCGATGGAACTTATGCCAACCAAGAGTGGCAAAAAGTGGGCGGCAAATGGTACTATTTCAAGAAGTGGGGCTATATGGCTCGGAATGAGTGGCAAGGCAACTACTATTTGACTGGAAGTGGTGCCATGGCGACTGACGAAGTGATTATGGATGGTGCTCGCTATATCTTTGCGGCTTCTGGTGAGCTCAAAGAAAAGAAAGATTTGAATGTCGGCTGGGTTCACAAAGATGGTAAACGCTATTTCTTTAATAATAGAGAAGAACAAGTAGGAACCGAACATGCTAAGAAAGTTATTGATATTAGTGAACACAATGGTCGTATCAATGATTGGAAAAAGGTTATTGATGAAAATGAAGTAGATGGTGTCATTGTTCGTCTAGGTTATAGCGGTAAAGAAGACAAGGAATTGGCGCATAACATTAAGGAGTTAAACCGTCTGGGAATTCCTTATGGTGTCTATCTCTATACCTATGCTGAAAATGAGACCGATGCTGAGAATGACGCTGAACAGACCATTGAACTTCTGAAGAAATACAATATGAACTTGTCTTACCCTATCTACTATGATGTTGAGAACTGGGAGTATGTAAATAAAAGTAAGCGTGCTCCGAGTGATACAGGTACTTGGGTTAAGATTATTAACAAGTACATGGAGACGATGAAGCAGGCTGGTTATCAAAATGTGTATGTCTATAGCTATCGTAGTTTATTACAGACGCGTTTAAAACACCCAGATATTTTAAAACATGTAAACTGGGTAGCGGCCTATACCAATGCTTTAGAATGGGAAAACCCTCATTATTCAGGAGAAAAAGGTTGGCAGTATACCTCTTCTGAATACATGAAAGGAATCCAAGGGCGCGTAGATGTCAGCGTTTGGTATTAAGCGATGATTTGAAAGAGGGATGTGATACTAGCACCCTCTTTTTCTTTGTTTTATGATAGTTTATCCTCGAGTAAATTCAAGATCTTGCTAGGAAATGAATCTTATATAGTAGATTGAATATAGACCAGGACATTGCGGTTGCTAAAATATTTTTAGAAATTCATTTGTCTTTCCTAATCGACTTGGCTCCATCTTATTTCAATCTATTATAGTCTTGGGGAATTTCTTCAAACCACATCAGCGTGCTCAGTTCTACCTGCGACCTCAAAACTTGTGCTTTGGTCAAGCTGGGTTTGGCTTCCTAGTTTGCTGATGGATTTCCATGGACTATAAGCATCCAGACCTCTTTTTCGTCTTCTAAAGAATTCTTAAATTATCAGTCTATTGCAACTTTTCTCATGTGGGTCATTTGGCTTGCTATTGTCTTTCCTTAGTAGTATACTAAGGTAGTAATCATTAAGAAGTGGTTACAAAAAATAATGAACGAGGTAAAATAAAATGGTAGAATTGAAAAAAGAAGCAGCAAAAGATGTCGCAACATTAACAAAAGCAGCGCCAGTAGCATTGGCAAAAACAAAGGAAGTTTTGAATCAAGCTGTTGCAGATTTGTATGTAGCGCATATTGCTCTTCATCAAGTACACTGGTATATGCGTGGTCGTGGTTTCCTTGTATGGCATCCAAAAATGGATGAGTATATGGAAGCTCTTGACGGTCAATTGGATGAAATCAGCGAACGCTTGATCACACTTGGTGGAAGCCCATTCTCTACATTGACAGAATTCCTTCAAAACAGTGAAATCGAAGAAGAAGCTGGTGAATACCGCAATGTTGAAGAAAGCTTGGAACGTGTTCTTGCTATCTACCGTTACTTGTCAGAACTTTTCCAAAAAGGTTTGGATGCCACTGATGAAGAAGGTGACGATGTGACAAACGGTATCTTTGCAGATGCTAAAACTGAAACGGATAAAACAATCTGGATGCTTGCAGCAGAACTTGGACAAGCACCTGGTTTGTAAGAAACAAGGCAACATAGATAAATCTGTAGGAAATTTCTTACAGATTTTTTCTATTTTGTAAGCTATTCCAAACCAGTCTTTTTTTGAGTTTTTTGATAAAATAGTACTATCAGTAAAAAGGATGGAAGCATGACTAAGAAAATCGTAGCTATTTGGGCCCAGGATGAAGAGGGTGTGATTGGTAAGGACAATCGTCTGCCTTGGCATTTGCCAGCAGAACTGCAACATTTCAAGGAAACAACTCTGAATCATGCTATCTTGATGGGGCGCGTGACCTTTGATGGGATGGGGCGTCGCTTGCTTCCAAAACGTGAGACCTTGATTTTGACACGTAACCTAGAAGAAAAGATAGATGGGGTTGCTACTTTTCACGATGTCCAGTCTGTCTTGGACTGGTATCAGGTTCAAGAAAAGAATCTCTACATTCTCGGTGGGAAGCAGATTTTTCAGGCTTTTGAGTCCTATTTGGATGAAGTGATTGTGACTCACATTCATGCTCGGGTGGAGGGAGATACCTATTTTCCTGAGGAGTTTGACTTATCTCTTTTTGAGACAGTTTCAAGCAAATCCTATACCAAAGATGAGAAAAATCCTTATGATTTTACCATCCAATACCGCAAGAGAAAGGAAGTCTAATGGAACGGAGTTTATTTGGTTTATTCACGGCTTTTCTGTGTTTCATCTGCCTTCTGGCAGGAGCACAGGCTTTTCGTAAAAAGCGTTACGGGCTTTCTATCCTGCTCTGGTTAAATGCCTTTACCAATTTGGTCAATAGTGTCCATGCCTTTTACATGACCTTATTTTAGATAGAATGACAGTATAGAATAGAACGGAAGGAAATCATGCCTACAACTAGGAAAAATGATATGATGGTTTATTGCTCATTTTGTGGCAAAAGCCAAGAAGAAGTACAAAAAATAATCGCTGGCAACAATGCCTTTATCTGTAATGAATGTGTGGAGTTGGCCCAGGAAATCATTCGGGAAGAGTTGGCTGAGGAAGTCTTGGCAGACTTGTCAGAAGTTCCAAAACCAATCGAACTCCTCCATATCTTGAATCACTATGTAATCGGTCAAGATCGTGCCAAGCGTGCTTTGGCAGTGGCGGTTTACAACCACTACAAACGTATCAATTTCCACGATACGCGTGAAGAGTCGGAAGATGTGGATTTGCAGAAGTCAAATATCTTGATGATTGGCCCAACTGGTTCGGGGAAAACTTTCCTTGCTCAGACCTTGGCTAAGAGTTTGAATGTACCTTTTGCGATTGCAGATGCGACAGCTCTGACGGAGGCTGGTTATGTGGGTGAGGACGTGGAAAATATCCTCCTCAAACTCCTGCAGGCTGCTGACTTTAATATTGAACGTGCAGAGCGTGGGATTATCTACGTGGATGAAATTGACAAGATTGCCAAGAAGAGCGAGAACGTGTCTATCACACGTGATGTTTCTGGTGAAGGGGTGCAACAAGTCCTTCTCAAAATTATCGAGGGAACTGTTGCTAGCGTACCACCTCAAGGTGGACGCAAACATCCGCAACAAGAGATGATTCAAGTGGATACCAAAAATATCCTCTTCATCGTGGGTGGTGCTTTTGATGGTATTGAAGAAATTGTCAAACAACGTCTGGGTGAAAAAGTCATCGGATTTGGTCAAAATAATAAGGCTATCGATGAAAATAGCTCTTACATGCAAGAAATCATCGCAGAAGATATTCAAAAATTTGGTATTATCCCTGAATTGATTGGACGCTTGCCAGTCTTTGCAGCTCTTGAACAGTTGACAGTAGATGATTTGGTTCGTATCTTGAAGGAACCAAGAAATGCTTTGGTGAAACAGTACCAAACCTTGTTATCTTATGATGATGTTGAGTTGGAATTTGACGACGAAGCTCTTCAAGAGATTGCCAATAAAGCCATTGAACGGAAGACAGGGGCGCGTGGTCTTCGCTCCATCATCGAAGAAACCATGCTAGATGTCATGTTTGAAGTACCGAGTCAGGAAAATGTGAAATTGGTCCGCATCACTAAAGAAGCTGTCGATGGAACGGATAAACCAATCCTAGAAACAGCCTAGAGGTGACTATGGAACTTAATATACACAATGCTGAAATCTTGCTCAGTGCGGCTAACAAGTCCCACTATCCGCAGGATGAACTGCCAGAGATTGCTCTTGCAGGGCGTTCAAATGTTGGCAAGTCTAGCTTTATCAATACTATGCTGAATCGTAAGAATCTAGCCCGAACATCAGGGAAACCTGGTAAAACTCAGCTGCTCAACTTCTTTAATATCGACGACAAGATGCGCTTTGTGGATGTGCCTGGTTATGGTTATGCCCGTGTTTCCAAAAAGGAACGTGAAAAGTGGGGGCGCATGATTGAGGAGTACCTAACGACTCGGGAAAATCTCCGTGCGGTAGTCAGTTTAGTTGACCTTCGTCATGACCCGTCAGCAGATGATGTACAGATGTACGAATTTCTTAAGTATTATGAGATTCCAGTCATCATTGTGGCGACTAAGGCGGACAAGATTCCTCGTGGTAAATGGAACAAGCACGAATCAGCAATCAAAAAAAAATTAAACTTTGACCCAAGTGACGACTTCATTCTCTTTTCATCTGTCAGCAAGGCAGGGATGGATGAGGCTTGGGATGCAATCTTAGAAAAATTGTGAGGAAAAGAAAATGGCAAAAACAATTCATACAGACAAAGCTCCAAAGGCTATCGGACCATATGTTCAAGGAAAAATCGTTGGCAACCTTTTGTTTGCTAGTGGTCAAGTTCCTCTCTCTCCTGAAACTGGGGAAATCGTTGGAGAAACGATTCAAGAACAGACAGAACAAGTCTTGAAAAACATTGGTGCTATTTTGGCAGAAGCAGGAACAGACTTTGACCATGTTGTTAAAACAACTTGCTTCTTGAGCGATATGAACGACTTCGTTCCTTTTAATGAGGTTTACCAAACGGCCTTTAAAGAGGAATTTCCAGCTCGTTCAGCTGTGGAGGTAGCTCGTCTTCCTCGTGATGTAAAAGTCGAAATCGAAGTCATCGCAGAGATTGGATAAGCTAGTTGAAGTTTGGTGTTGCCAAACTTCTTTTGATATAAGGAGAAAAAGATGACAAAGAAACAACTTCACTTGGTGATTGTAACAGGGATGAGTGGTGCTGGGAAAACCGTGGCCATTCAGTCCTTTGAGGATTTGGGTTATTTTACTATTGATAATATGCCGCCAGCCCTCTTGCCTAAGTTTTTGCAGTTGGTGGAAACAAAGGAAGACGACCATAAGTTGGCCTTGGTAGTGGATATGCGTAGCCGTTCTTTCTTCTCAGAGATTCAAGCTGTTTTGGATGAGCTGGAAAATAAGGAAGAACTGGACTTTAAAATTCTCTTTTTGGACGCAGCAGATAAGGAATTGGTAGCCCGTTACAAGGAAACCAGACGAAGTCACCCACTAGCAGCAGACGGTCGGATTTTGGATGGAATCAAGCTGGAACGTGAGCTCTTGGCACCTTTGAAAAATATGAGTCAAAATGTGGTGGATACGACTGAACTCACTCCACGTGAGCTGCGTAAAACCCTTGCAGAGCAGTTTTCAGATCAAGAACAAGCCCAGTCTTTCCGTATCGAAGTCATGTCTTTCGGCTTTAAATATGGAATCCCAATTGATGCGGACTTGGTTTTTGATGTGCGCTTTTTGCCAAATCCATATTACCTTCCAGAGCTGAGAAACCAAACGGGTGTGGATGAACCTGTTTATGACTATGTCATGAATCATCCTGAGTCAGAAGATTTTTATCAGCATTTATTGGCTTTGATTGAGCCGATTTTGCCAAGTTACCAAAAGGAAGGGAAGTCCGTTTTGACCATTGCCATGGGTTGTACGGGCGGACAACACCGTAGTGTAGCCTTTGCTAAACGCTTGGCGCAGGACTTATCCAAGAATTGGCCTGTTAATGAAGGGCATCGCGACAAAGAGCGAAGAAAGGAAACGGTAAACCGTTCATGAGAAAACCAAAGATAACGGTGATTGGTGGAGGAACTGGGATCCCCGTCATTCTTAAAAGTCTGCGTGAAAAAGATGTGGAAATTGCTGCTATCGTAACGGTGGCGGATGATGGTGGTTCATCAGGTGAACTCCGAAAAAATATGCAGCAATTGACACCGCCAGGTGATCTTCGTAATGTCCTTGTGGCCATGTCGGATATGCCTAAGTTTTATGAGAAAGTCTTTCAGTATCGCTTTTCCGAGGATGCCGGAGCCTTTGCTGGCCATCCATTGGGCAATCTCATTATTGCAGGTCTGTCAGAGATGCAGGGTTCGACCTATAATGCCATGCAGTTATTGAGCAAATTTTTCCATACAACTGGGAAGATTTATCCTTCCAGTGATCATCCTTTGACCCTTCATGCAGTCTTTCAGGATGGAACAGAAGTGGCTGGAGAGAGCCATATTGCAGACCATCCAGGCATGATTGACCATGTCTATGTGACCAATACCCTCAACGCTGATACGCCTCTGGCTAGCCGTCGAGTAGTCCAGACCATTCTTGAAAGTGACATGATTGTCCTCGGGCCTGGTTCACTCTTTACCTCAATTTTACCCAATATCGTGATTAAGGAAATTGGGCAGGCGCTTTTGGAAACTAAGGCAGAAATCGCCTATGTCTGCAATATCATGACCCAACGTGGGGAGACAGAACACTTTACAGATAGTGATCACGTGGAAGTCTTGCATCGTCACCTTGGCCGACCTTTTATCGACACTGTCTTGGTGAATATCGAAAAAGTGCCTCAGGAATACATGAATTCCAACCGTTTTGATGAATACTTGGTGCAGGTGGAACACGATTTTTCTGGTCTTTGTAAGCAAGTTCCGCGTGTGATTTCATCCAACTTCCTTCGTCTGGAAAATGGAGGTGCCTTCCACGATGGGAATTTGATTGTAGACGAGTTGATGCGGATTATACAGGTGAGAAAATGAGTTTCACAGTAGCAGTAAAAGAAGAAATCTTAGGTCAGCACCATCTGAGCCGGCATGAATTATCTGCCATTATCAAGATGTCTGGCAGTATCGGTCTCTCGACATCGGGCTTGACCTTGTCCGTCGTGACAGAAAATGCTAAACTAGCTCGTCACCTCTATGAGTCCTTTCTCCATTTCTACGGAATCAAATCAGAAATTCGCCATCACCAACGGAGCAATCTTCGTAAGAATCGGGTCTATACCGTTTTTACAGATGAAAAGGTGCAGGATTTGTTGAGTGATTTGCACTTGGCAGACTCCTTTTTTGGTTTGGAAACAGGTATTGATGAGGAGATTTTATCAGACGAGGAAGCAGGCCGTGCCTATCTCTGTGGTGCTTTCTTGGCAAATGGAAGTATTCGTGACCCTGAGTCAGGCAAGTACCAGTTGGAAATCAGTTCGGTTTATTTGGACCACGCGCAAGGGATTGCCTCTCTACTCCAGCAGTTTTTGCTGGATGCCAAGGTGCTTGAGCGCAAGAAGGGAGCTGTGACCTATCTCCAGCGTGCCGAAGACATTATGGACTTCTTGATAGTCATCGGAGCCATGCAGGCGCGTGATGATTTCGAGCGGGTTAAGATTTTGCGAGAAACCCGTAACGATCTCAATCGGGCCAATAATGCCGAGACAGCTAATATAGCTCGGACAGTTTCTGCCAGCATGAAGACTATCAACAATATCAGCAAAATCAAAGATATTATGGGCTTAGAAAATCTGCCAGTGGATTTGCAGGAAGTAGCGCAGTTGCGGATTCAGCACCCAGACTACTCTATCCAGCAGTTAGCAGATAGCCTCAGCACCCCTCTGACCAAAAGTGGTGTCAACCACAGACTCAGAAAAATCAATAAGATAGCCGATGAACTATAAAACCAGGCTCTTGTTTTGCGAGGTTCTTTTTTGAAATAAAAAGAGGTTGGGCAAAAGCAATGTCATTAAGTTAAGAAATTTGGCTCTTTAAAATCAAAAACGCATAATATCCGGTGTTGACTTGAACCGTAATACTATGCGTTTTATTGTGAGAAAATTTATTTCATTTTCTCCTGAAATTGAGTTTTTACCCAGTCTCTAATGAGTTATTTCCAAGTGACCAGTTCGCTCCAAACGCTAACATTCGATATAGTAGAGGTTTCACCAGCTGGAACCCATTTGTTGGTGCCTAAGTATCTAACTTCTAGTTTACGAACGTTTACTGTGTAAGATGCTTTTAGTCTAATATAACCATAAGTGTAGGGTGGTACGTTATGGGAGACTGAGTGATTTAAACTAAGTCCAGCTCCAGACTCCGGAGCAGAAAAGCTAACACCTGCACCTACAGTCAGAGTAGCTCCAGCTTTTCCACCATAGGCAGTTGAACTTACAGGACCTGATGTGGTGCTTTTCTTGTAAGAGTGAGAGTATTTAGTTCTATAGTCTGCAACACCAGTTGCATTAGAACGAGTCTGATACGTAGATTTAGACTCTAAATAGGCGTCTCTAAGTTCAGTCGTATAAAATGACAATAACTCTCCTGTGTTGATATCTTTTACAATACGATTAGATACAATTTCATAATTTGTACCAGGATAGACATCAGCAAAAACCGTAGATGTTGTGACTAAGAATAATAGACTTGATAGTAGAGAGAAAAACAATAGTTTCAGTTTAATCATAACAAATTTTCTTTCTTCATGAGTAAAAGATTATTTTTTCAATCCTTTGAAAGTTATAATGCAACCCGAAATAATACTGAGAGTTCCTACAGGTCTCCAATATAGTTGCCAAAAGAATAAATTTATTCTTTCTTTCAGTGTCGCATAGGGTTCGGCATAATAGGGGTTGATGTGAAATAATAAAAAACCAAAACATAAAACTATGATTCCAGTTAAGAATAAAATGTCCTTATTTACTTTCCTCATAAAACCTCCTTTTATTTTATTTAAAGCGCTTTCTATTATTAGTATACGTCAAAAAAAGAAAAAAACAAGTCTATTTATTTATTTTTTTATATGGTATAATAGAATAGTTGGAGAGTTTTTATATAGCTTTAAAAGGCTGATATGAATACTTTGTATAATCTAATGATTCTTCAAAAAATTTCTTATTCAAACAAGAGCAAAGAGAAGGTGGGCTGCATATCAGAAGTTAGATGTATTTCTGTCTAACTTTTGAGGTGTAGTTCATTTTAAAACCACGAATCCTATGTGACTCGTGGTTCTTTTTTATAAACTAGTAGAGTGTTTTGGTTGTACTTTTTGTTCAGGGTCAATGTAGTTGATGGCATTATTGACAGCAGTTGGAGCTTCTCCAAGCCCTGTCGCAATCAGATCAATTTTTCCGTCATAGTAGCAGCAGTCACCGATAGCATAGATACCTGCTTGGCTGGATTCCTGTTTGCTGTTGACAATAATCTTGTGGCGGTTGAGGTCGAGGCCCCAGTTTTTAAGATTACCAACAGAAGATTTGAAACCATAGTTGACAAAGAGGTGATCTAAGTCAATCATTTCTGTTTCATCAGATTTGACTTTTGTGATTTCAAGTTTATCAAGCGTTTTTCCATCTCCAAGGAGTTGGCTAGGGACGAATGGTGTCTTGATGGTTACAGATGATTCTTGCAAGGCTTGAACACTGTGCTCCAAGGCACGGAAATTATCTCTGCGGTGAACAAGGGTAGTTGGTGCAATTTTTTCAAAAGCCAAAGCCCAATCAACAGCCGAGTCTCCTCCACCAAGAATCGTCACTTTCTTACCAGCATATTGCTGGATGTTGGAAACGTGGTAGTGGATATTTTCATAGCCCTCAACCCCTTCTAGTTCCAAAGGACGTGGTTTGAAAGCACCGCCACCCATAGCGATGATAACTGTTTTAGTCAGGTGACTTCCTTTAGAAGTCGTGATAGTAAATCCTTCTTCTTGTTTTTCAATCTCAAGAACCGTTTCATTGAGATGAATAGGGGTATCAAATCCATTTAGCTGTTCAATCAAGCGATTAGTCAACTCTTCTCCAGTCAGGTTTGGGAAGCCTGGGACGTCTAGGATTTCCTTTTCAGGATAGAGAATAGCAGGTTGTCCACCTAGTTGGGGAAGGGAGTCGATGATTTGGACCTTGGCTTGGCGTAGGTGGGCATAAAAGGATGCAAAAAGCCCGACAGGACCACCACCTACAATGGTAATATCATAGAGTTGAGACATAGTTTCTCCTTTGTTTTTTCTAGTCAGTTTATTTTATCATATTTTTGCTCAATGTAAAATGAACTAGGATAGGGAAAAAAATGCCAGAAAATGGTATAATAGGACGAAAGTGTTTTGATAGGGAGGATATCAGGGATGAATTTTCAACAATTATCCAATCTGCAATATTGGACCAGTTTGTTTGCAAGTCCATGGACGATAGCTATCAATCTGATTGATATTTTGATTGTTGCTTATATTTTATACCATTTTACAAAAGCTATTGCAGGAACCAAGATTATGATTTTGGTACGTGGAGTTTTGGTGTTTATTTTAGCTCAAATCCTTGCAAATATGATTGGCTTGACTACGATTTCTTGGTTGATCAATCAAATTATTACTTATGGGGTTATTGCGGCGGTTGTTATCTTCTCTCCAGAGATTCGGACTGGTTTGGAACGTTTGGGAAGAGCGACAGATTTCTTTTCCAATGCCCCTATTAGTGCTGAGGAACAGATGATTCGTGCCTTTGTTAAGTCTGTTGAATACATGAGTCCTCGTAAAATCGGTGCCTTGGTTGCTATTCAGCGTGTACGTACCTTGCAGGAGTATATTTCGACAGGAATTCCCTTGGATGCTAAGATTTCTGCAGAACTTCTCATTAACATTTTTATTCCCAACACACCCCTACATGATGGTGCGGTGATTATTAGAGAAGAACGTATCGCTGTGACGTCTGCCTATCTGCCCTTGACAGAAAGTACAGGAATTTCCAAGGAATTTGGGACCAGACACCGGGCGGCTATCGGTTTATCAGAAGTCTCAGATGCCTTGACTTTTGTCGTATCAGAGGAAACGGGAGGAATTTCGATAACCTATAATGGAAGCTTTAAGCACAACCTAACACTTGATGAATTTGAAACAGAATTACGTGAAATCTTACTTCCAAAAGAGGAAGCAGGTCTTAGTTTTAAAGAACGATTGCTAGGAGGATGGAAACATGAGAAAAAATAGTTTATACATCATATCCTCACTCTTTTTTGCTTGTGTCTTATTTGTCTATGCTACGGCGACGAATTTTCAAAACAGTACCAGTGCTAGGCAGGTAAAAACGGAAACCTATACGAATACAGTAACAAATGTCCCTATTGACATACGCTATAATAGTGATGAGTATTTTATTAGCGGTTTTGCTTCAGAAGTATCAGTGGTCTTGACTGGTGCAAATCGCCTATCGCTAGCTAGTGAAATGCAAGAAAGCACACGTAAATTCAAGGTTACTGCTGACCTAACAGATGCCAGTGTTGGAACGATTGAAGTTCCTTTGAGCATTGAAGATTTACCCAATGGGCTGACCGCTGTGGCGACTCCGCAAAAAATTACAGTCAAGATTGGTAAGAAGGCTCAGAAGGATAAGGTAAAGGTTGTACCAGAGATTGACCCTAGTCAAATTGATAGTCGGGTACAAATTGAAAATGTCACAGTGTCAGATGAAGAAGTGTCGATTACGAGTGACCAAGAGACATTGGATAGAATTGATAAGATTATCGCTGTCTTGCCAACTAGCGAACGCATAACAGGTAATTACAGTGGTTCGGTACCTTTGCAGGCAATCGACCGCAATGGTGTTGTCTTACCGGCAGTTATCACTCCGTTTGATACAATAATGAAGGTGACTACAAAACCAGTAGCACCAAGTTCAAGTACATCAAATTCAAGTGCAAGTAGTTCATCGGAGACATCTTCGTCAACGAAAGCAACTAGTTCAAAAACGAATTAAAAATAGAAAAAGGATTTTATAAAAATGGGTAAATATTTTGGGACTGATGGAGTCCGTGGAGAAGCTAATGTAGAACTTACTCCAGAATTAGCTTTTAAGCTAGGACGTTTTGGAGGCTATGTTCTCAGTCAACATGAAACGGAAGCACCGAAAGTCTTTGTAGGACGTGACACACGTATTTCAGGGGAAATGCTGGAATCTGCCCTGGTAGCTGGTCTTCTTTCAGTTGGTATTCACGTATACAAACTAGGCGTTTTGGCAACACCAGCAGTAGCTTACTTGGTTAAAACTGAAGGAGCAAGCGCAGGTGTCATGATTTCTGCTAGCCACAACCCAGCCCTTGATAACGGAATCAAGTTCTTTGGTGGTGACGGCTTCAAACTAGATGACGAAAAAGAAGCAGAAATTGAAGCCTTGCTAGACGCTGCAGAAGACACTCTGCCACGTCCAAGTGCAGAAGGCTTGGGAACCTTGGTAGATTACCCAGAAGGCTTGCGTAAGTATGAAGGCTACCTTGTTTCAACTGGAACTCCTCTTGATGGAATGAAGGTTGCCTTGGATACAGCTAATGGAGCAGCTTCTACCAGTGCCCGTCAGATTTTTGCTGATCTTGGTGCTCAGTTGACGGTTATCGGAGAAACACCAGATGGTCTTAACATCAACCTTAATGTTGGTTCAACCCATCCAGAAGCCCTTCAAGAAGTGGTCAAAGAAAGCGGGTCAGCGATTGGTTTGGCCTTTGATGGAGACAGTGACCGTTTGATTGCTGTCGATGAGAATGGCGACATTGTCGATGGTGATAAGATCATGTACATCATAGGAAAATACCTTTCTGAAAAAGGACAATTGGCCCAAAATACAATTGTGACAACTGTTATGTCCAACCTTGGCTTCCACAAGGCCTTGGATCGTGAAGGCATTAACAAGGCAGTCACTGCAGTTGGCGACCGCTACGTTGTTGAAGAAATGCGAAAATCAGGCTACAACCTTGGTGGTGAGCAGTCTGGGCACGTTATCTTGATGGATTACAATACCACTGGTGATGGTCAATTATCTGCTGTCCAATTGACAAAAATCATGAAGGAAACTGGTAAGAGCTTGTCAGAGTTGGCAGCAG
Organism: Streptococcus sp. 1453; assembly: GCF_013276955.1. Lineage (NCBI taxonomy): Bacteria > Bacillati > Bacillota > Bacilli > Lactobacillales > Streptococcaceae > Streptococcus > Streptococcus sp. 1453. Next base: position 91,400 of record NZ_VMLZ01000001.1, on the reverse strand, counting down.
AAGTAACCATTTACCCACAAAAATTAGTTAATATCCGAGTGGAAAATGCCATGAAGGAAAAGGCTATGGAAGTGCCAGCTATCAAGGTTATCATCGAGAAGATGGAAGCTGAAATGGCGGGGAATGGACGTATCCTTGTTCGCCCAAGTGGAACAGAGCCTCTCTTGCGTGTTATGGCAGAAGCTCCTACAACAGAAGAAGTGGACTACTATGTTGATACCATCGCAGACGTAGTTCGAGCTGAAATCGGGATTGACTAAATCCTAGAAAACTAGATGAAAATAAAAAATTATGGTACAATAGCTTATAATATTGTAGCCAAGGGAGAAAGACATGAATCTTAAACGTGAACAAGAATTTGTTAGTCAGTATCATTTTGATGCGCGTAATTTTGAATGGGAAAATGAAAATGGAGCTCCTGAAACTAAGGTGGATGTGAACTTCCAATTGCTCCAACATGATCAAGAAAATCAAGTGACTTCCTTGATTGTCATCTTGACCTTTATGATTGTATTTGATAAGTTTGTCATCAGTGGAACCATTTCACAGGTAAATCATATCGATGGCCGTATTGTCAATGAACCAAGTGAATTGAGCCAAGAAGAAGTGGAAACTTTGGCTCGCCCAAGTTTGAACATGCTCAACCGTTTGACTTACGAAGTAACTGAAATTGCATTAGACTTACCAGGAATCAATTTGGAGTTCTAATATGAAACTAGCTGTTATCACAGATTCCTCTGCCTATCTCAGTGCAGAGACCTTGCAAAGAGAAGATTTATTTGTCTTGGATATTCCTGTCAATATTGATGGTGAGGAATATGTCGAAGGTATCAATCTGACTGCTGAGGAATTTTACCAAAAAATGGCTCAGGCTTCTGAATTGCCTAAGACTAGTCAACCAAGTATTGCCAAGTTAGATGAAATCTTGACTTCGCTCAAAGAACAAGGCTATACCCATGCCTTGGGGCTTTTCCTATCTTCTGGAATTTCAGGTTTTTACCAAAATATCCAGTATATGATAGATGACTATGAGGGCTTAACCATTGCTTTTCCAGACACTTTGATTACAAGTGCTCCTCTGGGTATCATGGTTGAAAGTGTCTTTAATTGGCGTGACCAGGGCGATGATTTTGTCAGCATTCAGGATAAGCTAGCCATTCAAATCAGTCGTACGTCAGCCTTTATCATGGTAGATGATTTGGATCATTTGGTGAAAGGTGGACGCCTTTCAAATGGGGCTGCTATTTTGGGCAATTTGCTTAGTATTAAGCCAATCCTTTATTTCAACGACCAAGGTGTGATTGAAGTTTACGAAAAAGTTCGTACTGAAAAGAAAGCAACCAAGCGCTTAATTGAAATTATCAAGGAAGCAACAGCTTCAGGGCAATACCGGGTCATTGTTATTCACGGAAATGCCCCTGAAAAGGCTGAGGAATTGCGCCAGCACTTGCTAGAATCTGGAGTGGGTTCGGATATTTCACTTGCTACATTTGGTAGTGTCATTGGAACTCACCTAGGAGCAGGAAGTATTGCTCTGGGGTATATTCCAGTGATTTAGTTGGCGCTTCTAGGCTAGTTAAGAAGTTAGCAATTGAACACGTCTGGAACCCTGTGTGAAAAAGATAGTTCTTCCAAGGAGTAGACACTTCTTGATCAGAACTCCTATTTTCACTTTGTGTTCCTACAGGCTTTGTATCTTAGAAATTGAACATGGACTACCTGCCTCTTGAAAAAAGATGTTTGTCTTGCCTTTTGTGGAAAGTCAGCGCCATTCCCTATTTTTCATGGGCAGCTAAGGTCCTTTGTATCTTAGACAGGAGTAGAGATGAGTATTCGAGTAATTATTGCCGGTTTTAAGGGAAAGATGGGCCAAGCTGCTTGTCAGATGGTCTTGGCTGATCCAGACTTGGACTTGGTAGCAGTTTTGGATCCTTTTGAGTCTGAGTCAGAATGGCAGGGAATTCCTGTTTTCAAGTATAAGGCTGATTTGGCCGGTTTTGAAGCGGATGTCTGGGTAGACTTTACGACACCAGCTGTTGCCTATGAAAATACACGCTTTGCTCTTGAAAATGGCTTTGCTCCAGTAGTTGGAACAACAGGCTTCACAAGTGAAGAAATTGCAGAGTTAAAAGAATTTTCCCGTGCCCAAGCCTTGGGTGGCTTGATTGCCCCTAACTTTGCCTTGGGTGCTGTCTTGCTTATGCAATTTTCAAGGCAGGCTGCCAAATATTTCCCAAATGTGGAGATTATCGAGCTCCATCATGACAAGAAAAAGGATGCTCCGAGTGGAACAGCTATTAAAACAGCTGAGTTGATGGCAGAAGTTCGAGAGTCTATTCAACAAGGTGCAGCAGATGAGGAAGAATTGATTGCAGGTGCCCGTGGTGCTGACTTTGATGGCATGCGCATCCACTCAGTTCGTTTGCCAGGCTTGGTAGCCCATCAGGAAGTCATTTTTGGCAATCAAGGAGAAGGATTGACCCTCCGTCATGACTCCTATGATCGCAGCTCCTTCATGACAGGGGTGAATTTGGGAATTAAAGAAGTTGTCAAGCGTCATGAGCTTGTCTATGGATTAGAACACTTATTATGAGATTAACGCAAATGCCTTCTGAATTTCAGAAGGCTTTACCAGTATTAGAAAAAATCAAAGAAGCAGGTTTTGAGGCCTATTTTGTTGGAGGTTCTGTTCGAGATGCCCTCCTCAATCGTCCCATCCATGATGTGGATATTGCGACGTCTTCTTATCCAGAAGAAACCAAGCAGATTTTTCCGCGAACAGCCGATATCGGAATCGAGCATGGAACCGTCTTGGTTTTAGATGGGGATGAGGAGTATGAGGTAACCACCTTTCGAACTGAAGATGTCTATGTGGACTATCGCAGACCCAGTGCGGTTTCCTTTGTTCGTTCGCTAGAAGAAGACCTCAAACGCCGTGATTTCACAGTCAACGCTTTTGCCTTGGACGAGACAAGGGAAATCATTGACTTGTTCCATGGTTTAGACGATTTGGAAAATCAAGTCTTGAGGGCAGTTGGAGTGGCAAGTGAGCGTTTCAACGAAGATGCTTTGCGGATTATGCGTGGCTTCCGTTTTCAGGCCAGTCTTGGTTTTGAACTTGAGCCAGAAACATTTAAAGCTATGAAGACCTTGACGCCACTTTTAGAGAAAATTTCTGTGGAGCGTACCTTCGTCGAGTTTGATAAACTCTTGCTGGCTCCATTTTGGAGAAGAGGTTTGGCTTCCATGATTGAGAGTCAAGCTTATGATTATCTCCCTGATATGGAATCTAGCCAGGACAAGCTCAATAGACTGTTTGATTTGGAGACTGATTTTATCTTTGAATCCTCTGAACAAGCTTGGTCGGCTCTACTGTCGGCTTTGGAGATTGAAAATGCGCAGCCATTTTTGAAAGCTTGGAAGACCTCACGTCAGTTTGCCAAGCAAGTTCAGGATTTGCTGACTATTTTGGCTCTGCGTGAAAAGGGAGAATTGAGCAAGCGAGATTGTTATCGCTTTGACTTGGATTTGCTTTTACAGGCTGAAAGTCTTCGTCAGGCCCAAGGAAAAGAAGTTAACCCGCAAGCCATCACAGAAACTTACCAGAGTTTGACCATTCATGATAAGAAAGAAATCCAAATCAACGGTGGTATTTTGATCAAGGAATATGGTTATCAGCCTGGCCCAGACTTGGGAGAGATTTTAACAGAGATTGAGTATGCCATTGTTGATGGAGAATTGGAAAATGACCGTCAAGCCATCCATGCTTATCTGAGGGAGAAAAAATGAGTGATTTTATCGTTGAAAAACTAAGTAAATCCGTCGGTGACAAGACCGTTTTTAAGGATATTTCCTTTATTATCCATGACCTAGACAGGATTGGTCTGATTGGTGTCAATGGAACTGGTAAGACCACCCTTTTAGATGTTCTTTCTGGTGTTTCTGGCTTTGATGGGGATGTCAGTCCTTTTTCAGCAAAGAACGATTACCAGATTGGTTACTTGACCCAAGATCCTGATTTTGATGATAGCAAGACGGTTTTGGATACGGTCCTATCTAGCGACCTAAAAGAAATCCAGCTCATTCGTGAGTATGAATTGATCATGCTCAACTATAGTGAGGACAAGCAGGCACGTTTGGAACGGGTCATGGCAGAAATGGACTCTCTCCAAGCTTGGGAAATTGAGAGTCAGGTCAAGACGGTTCTTAGCAAGCTGGGGATTCAGGACTTATCTACTCCTGTTGGGGAATTGTCAGGTGGTCTAAGAAGACGGGTCCAGTTGGCGCAAGTTCTTCTTGGTAATCACGACCTCTTGCTGCTGGACGAGCCGACCAACCATCTGGATATTGCGACTATTGAGTGGCTGACCCTCTTTTTGAAAAATTCTAAGAAGACGGTTCTCTTTATCACCCATGATCGCTATTTCTTGGACGCTTTGTCAACTCGGATTTTCGAGTTGGATCGCGCAGGCTTGACCGAGTACCAGGGAAATTACCAGGACTATGTTCGCCTTAAGGCGGAACAGGACGAGCGAGATGCTGCTTTACTCCACAAAAAAGAACAACTTTATAAGCAAGAATTGGCCTGGATGCGCAGACAACCGCAGGCGCGTGCGACCAAACAGCAGGCTCGTATCAATCGTTTCCACGACTTGAAGAAAGAAGTCTTAGGTGGCGTTGCTGAAACAGATTTGACCATGAACTTTGAAACCAGTCGGATTGGGAAGAAAGTCATCGAGTTTCAGGATGTTTCCTTTGCCTATGAAAACAAGCCTATTTTGCAAGATTTTAATCTCTTAGTTCAGGCCAAAGACCGTATCGGAATCGTTGGGGACAATGGTGTTGGAAAATCAACTCTCCTTAACTTGATTGCAGGCATTCTTGAGCCGACAGCAGGACAAGTTGTGATTGGGGAAACTGTTCGCATCGCCTATTTCTCTCAGCAAATTGAGGGCTTGGATGAAAGCAAGCGTGTTATCAATTACCTGCAGGAAGTGGCAGAAGAGGTCAAGACCAGTGGTGGTTCTAGTACTTCGATTGCAGAGCTGCTGGAGCAGTTCCTTTTCCCACGTTCGACGCATGGAACCTTGATTGAGAAATTGTCTGGGGGAGAGAAAAAACGTCTTTATCTCCTCAAATTGCTTTTGGAAAAACCAAATGTTCTTCTCTTGGACGAACCGACAAATGACCTAGATATTGCGACCTTGACAGTTTTGGAGAATTTCTTGCAAGGCTTTGCTGGTCCGGTTTTGACTGTTAGTCACGACCGCTATTTCTTGGATAAGGTAGCGACTAAGATTCTGGCTTTTGAGGATGGCAAGATTCGTCCTTTCTTTGGTCATTATACCGACTATCTTGATGAAAAAGCCTTTGAAACAGAGATGGCCAATCAAGTGCAAAAGGCCGAAAAGGAAAAAGTGGTCAAGGTTCGTGAAGACAAGAAACGCATGACCTACCAAGAAAAGCAGGAGTGGGCAAGCATTGAAGGTGATATTGAAACCTTGGAAAATCGTATCGCTGCGATTGAAGAGGAGATGCAGGCCAATGGTTCTGACTTTGGTAAGCTGGCTACTCTCCAAAAAGAACTGGATGAGAAAAACGAAGCACTCCTTGAAAAATACGAACGCTATGAATACCTAAGTGAGTTTGATAGCTAGAAGAATAGAAAAATCCCGTCTCATGACAGGATTTTTCTATTCTTTTTTGGTTTCTTGATGAAAGATATTTTGCCAAGTTTCGTGGCGACGCCAGATACTGGTATGGACAATTCCGTCCAATTCATAGCTGATGAGTTTTGTTTTCTGACTGATGGAAGTGATTTGGATGTCCTTGATAGCTGAATTCAAGTCTTTTTCGGCTTTATAGGCCTCTTTATCCATCTGCTCTCCATCCTGACGAATATAGACAAAATCATCAGCTAAGAGTTCTTCCAGTTGATTTCCTTGGTCAATCAATTGTTCACGCATGAGCAATTTTTTATAGACATTGTCTAAAACTTCATCCTCAGGGATAGGTGCTGGCTCGATATGGACATCGGTATCAAAGACGCCAAAACGTTCCTCCAGCATAGACTCGACTTGATCCGCGATTTCATGACTCTCAAAAACAGACAAGTCAGGATTCATTTCTAGCGTAATATCAAGGTAAATGTTGCTACCGTAGGTACGACCTCTTTGAGATTTAACCTTACTGATTTTAGGAATTTCCATAATGGCCTTTTGGTATTCCTCAAGCAGACGATCGTCAAAACCATCTGAGAGACTAAAGGAAGACTCGATAAAGATATCATAGGCAGTCTTCAAGATAAAGAAAGTGATGATAATGGCAACCAGTTTATCCACAATGGGATAATTGAAACTGCTGGCTAGGATGGCAATGGTAGTACCAAGTGAGGTGACAGCATCAGAAAGATTGTCCTTGGCGGCAGCCTTTAGTGCCTTGGAATTGGATTTCTTACTGAGGCGAGTATTGTAGAGATAGACCACAAACATAATCGCTGCAGAAATGATTCCCAGAGTTGCACCAAGAGGATCAATGACCGTTTCTTCACGACTGATAATCTTTTGAATGGTGTCCCTCAGAACATCAAAACCAACATAGAACATGATAATAGAAGTGATCAAGCTAGCCAAATCCTCAATCTTCCAGTGGCCAAAACGGTGGTCTCGGTCAGCAGGTTGGCGTGCCATTCGAATCCCGATTAAGAGGGCCACATTTCCAATGATGTCCGAGACGTTGTTAAAACCATCGGCCACCAAACTGGATGAATGAAGGAGATGACCAGTCGCTAACTTGGCTGCCGATAAGAGCAGGTAGGTCGAAATACTGATAATAGCCCCACGCTCAGCTAACTTGAGATTTGAGATAGATTGCTTCATTCAACTTCCTTTCTAGTCACATAGCATTCTACCATTATACTGGTTTTCAAGGGAAAATTCAAATAGGATGGATAAAATTAAGAAAATACAAAGCAGAAAATGCTTTTTTTTTTTAGGAAATATGATAGACTGATAAAGTGAAAAGTTGAGGTAAATAAAATTGAAAAAAATGAGTATTTTAGCGATGAGTATTTCTTTGCTCTTTACTGTTTTAGTCTGGTTCTCGATGGTAACAAATGTCAAACAAGGAATACCGTTTTCAGATGCTAGTATTTTTGAATATTTTGGGTATGCAATGAATCGAGGAGAATTGATGTATGCAGACTTATTTGATCATAAGGGGCCAGTTGTTTTTTTACTGAACTACCTAGGATATCTTATTGGTGGTGCATTAGGAATTAAATTTTTATACCTATTTTGTACATTTCTATTCTTTATAGCTAGCTATAAGATCTCAAGATTATTTACTGGGAATAAGCAAACAATTTTAACTTTAGCAATTATCTTTATAATTTATGAGTATTTTTTTGATGGCGGTTGGAGTTTAGAAGGTTTTATTTTACCTTTTTTGTCTTATTCATTATACATTTTTTTAAAATTATTTATACAAAATGATTTCAGTAAAAATGACATCGTAGTATCAGGTGCGTTTTTCGCTATTGTATTTTTTACGAAAGCAAATATGATAGGGATTTGGCTAGTATTTTGTATTTATGTATTGATTGATTTTATACTAAAGAAAGCATACAGGGAATTGTTTTCTTTGATAGGATTATTTTTCGTTGGAGTATTAATACCAACTATCCCTTTGTGCCTATATCTGTTATCAAAGGGCATCTTTATTGAAATGGTATACCAGTCGATTGGAATTAATTTTATTTATGCTACAGAGTCTAATAACGTTTCGATGTATGAGATTATCAGATGGTATATTTCCCAAACAAATCTCTTAAGTCTTAATTTATTGATGTTATTTTCCTTGATACCACTATGGAAGAAATTTGGAATAAAATCAATCTACTATCATTTTGTTTTTATTGTTTGTTTACTTCTGGCTCTTATCTCAAAAAGAAGCTATGGTCATTACATTTTAGTAATGCTCCCGATTTTGATTCCATATATTTCCTATTTATTTCATAGCATATCCAAGAAAATGTCTTTTCAAGTATTTTTTGTCTTATTCTTAGGATTTATTATTGTATACCAGAATGATGTAAAATCCATCATGAAAAGTATGAATACAAGATATCTGAATAGATCTGAGAAACAGCAACGCGTTGCTAGCTATATAGAGAAAAATACGTCGATGGATGATCGAATTTATACACACCGTCAAAATGGAACAATTTATTTGTATAGTGAACGGCTAGCTAGTACAAAATTTTTCTTTATTCCAGCTGTGACAGATGATCGAGTTATTATTGATGAGTTTAGAAAATCTATACAAGAAAATCCTCCTATCTATATTGTATTTGATACTGAATGGGATTATGGTAAGAGAACTGACTCTTTTATTAAGGATTATATTAAAGTAAATTATCACTTAGAAAAACAGATTGATACAGCTATGATTTATAGAAAAGGAGGAGAATAGCGTGAGCAGGAAAAAGCCAATTTTATATATAGTTGTTCCGTGCTACAACGAAGAAAAAGTCTTACCACATACTAATCCAATGTTTGTTGAAAAAATTGAACAATTAGTACAGAAAGAAGAAATCCATCCTCTTAGTAAAATCATGTATGTAAATGATGGTAGTAAGGATCGGACTTGGGAACTAATAGAAAGTTATGCTAATTCCATTCCTTCTGTAGTTGGTGTGTCGCAAAGTCGTAATAGGGGGCATCAGAGTAGCGTTCTTGCAGGTATGTATGAAGCTATTCAGTTTGCTGATATTGTCATTACCATTGATGCGGATGGACAAGATGATATTAACTGCATGGATAAGATGGTTTCGGAGTATAAAAGTGGTTCTGAAATTGTATACGGTGTACGTGATAATCGTGATACGGACTCTGCTTTTAAACGAATTACAGCCGAAGGTTTTTATAAAGTGCTACGCCTATTTGGAGCAGAAGTTGTTTTCAATCATGCCGACTATAGATTGGTATCAAAAAGATTTCTGCAGGAATTAGAAAAATTCACTGAAGTGAATCTTTTTCTTCGTGGTTTAATGCCTTTAGTTGGTTTTAAATATTCTTATGTTTCATATAAGCGTCATGAACGAATTGCTGGTGAGAGCCATTATCCACTGTCCAAAATGCTTGGTTTGGCTATGGATGGTATTACCAGTTTATCAATCAAACCGATTCGGTTGATTACAAGTTTTGGGGTCTTGACATCACTCTTTAGCTTTCTATTGATTATTTGGGTTTTATGGAGTAAGTTTGCTGGTACGGTTGTGGCAGGTTGGGCAAGCACCTATGCAATAGTTAGTTTACTTGGTGGAGTACAATTGATTAGTTTGGGAGTAATTGGTGAGTATATTGGAAAGATTTACCTAGAAACGAAACGTCGTCCGAGATATATTATCAGTGAACGTACTTTTGATAAGGATAGAATTTTATAGAATCTTTACTCTTTGAAAATTTTTCAAAATTTGGTATAATAGTACTACTCAAGGGAGTAGCTGGCAGAAACCTGTGATAGTGTCGTCATTCCGAATTTTATACTGAAAAGTATGCTTTCCGGCACTATCTTAAACAGCGAGACTTGTTATGATTAACAGGTCTCTTTTTGTTTGTCGTGAAAAGATATGACAGAAAGAGAGTCTGTTTTGCACACAATGTCAAGGAGGAGACACATGTCAAAAGAACAAAAACGCCAAGCGTTTTACACTCAGAGTCCTGAAGAGGTCTTGAAGGCTGTGGATGCGACCGAGCAAGGTTTGTCATCAAGTGAGGCAGAAAAGCGCCTTGCCGAATTTGGCCACAATGAACTCGAAGAAGGCGAGAAACGATCAATTCTGGTCAAGTTCATCGAGCAATTTAAGGATTTGATGATTATCATCCTAGTTGCGGCAGCTATTTTGTCAGTCGTGACTTCTGGTGGGGAAGATATCGCAGATGCCATTATCATCTTAGCCGTGGTTATCATCAACGCTGCCTTTGGTGTTTACCAAGAAGGGAAAGCAGAAGAAGCTATCGAAGCCCTCAAATCCATGTCTAGTCCAGCTGCCCGCGTTCTTCGTGATGGGCATATGGCTGAGATTGATTCTAAAGAATTGGTACCAGGTGATATTGTTGCCCTTGAAGCTGGCGACGTAGTACCTGCAGACCTACGTTTGCTAGAAGCCAACTCTCTTAAAATTGAAGAAGCAGCTCTTACAGGTGAGTCTGTGCCAGTCGAAAAAGACTTGACAGTTGAACTTGCTGCAGATGCTGGTATTGGTGACCGTGTCAATATGGCCTTCCAAAACTCAAATGTGACTTATGGTCGTGGTCTTGGTGTTGTTGTCAATACAGGGATGTACACGGAAGTTGGTCATATCGCTGGCATGCTCCAAGATGCGGATGAGACGGATACACCACTCAAACAAAACTTGAACAACCTTTCTAAGGTCTTGACCTATGCTATCTTGGTCATTGCCCTTGTTACTTTTGTAGTTGGTGTTTTCATTCAAGGCAAAAATCCACTTGGTGAGTTGATGACCTCTGTTGCGCTTGCTGTTGCAGCCATTCCAGAAGGGCTTCCAGCTATCGTAACTATCGTTCTTGCTCTTGGTACTCAAGTGTTGGCCAAACGAAACTCTATCGTTCGTAAGTTGCCGGCAGTAGAAACACTTGGTTCAACTGAAATCATTGCTTCTGATAAGACTGGTACGCTGACTATGAACAAGATGACAGTCGAAAAAGTCTTTTACGATGCGGTTCTACATGACTCAGCTGATGACATTGAACTGGGTCTTGAAATGCCCCTTCTACGTTCAGTTGTCTTGGCTAATGATACGAAAATCGATGTGGAAGGCAACCTGATTGGTGACCCAACCGAAACAGCCTTTATCCAATATGCCTTGGACAAGGGCTACGATGTTAAAGGTTTCTTAGAGAAATATCCTCGTGTGGCTGAGTTGCCATTTGACTCTGAACGTAAGCTCATGTCAACAGTTCATCCACTTGCAGATGGACGCTTCCTCGTAGCTGTTAAAGGTGCGCCAGACCAACTTTTGAAACGTTGTGTTCTTCGTGATAAGGCTGGGGATATTGCTCCGATTGACGAGAAGGTTACAAACCTCATTCACACAAACAACTCTGAAATGGCTCACCAAGCCTTGCGTGTCCTTGCAGGTGCTTATAAGATTATTGACAGCATTCCAGAAAATCTCACTTCTGAAGAACTTGAAAATGATTTAATCTTTACTGGTTTGATTGGAATGATTGATCCTGAACGTCCGGAAGCTGCTGAGGCTGTTCATGTGGCTAAGGAAGCTGGAGTCCGTCCAATCATGATTACAGGTGACCATCAAGATACTGCAGAAGCTATTGCCAAACGTTTGGGAATCATTGACGCAAACGATACCGAAGGCCACGTTTTAACTGGTGCTGAACTCAACGAACTATCTGATGAAGACTTTGAAAAAGTCGTTGGTCAATACTCTGTTTATGCCCGTGTGTCTCCAGAACACAAGGTTCGTATCGTCAAGGCTTGGCAAAAACAAGGTAAAGTCGTTGCCATGACAGGTGACGGTGTCAATGATGCTCCGGCTTTGAAAACAGCAGACATCGGTATCGGTATGGGAATCACTGGTACAGAGGTTTCTAAGGGGGCTTCTGACATGATTCTTGCAGATGATAACTTTGCGACTATCATTGTTGCAGTTGAAGAAGGACGTAAGGTCTTCTCAAACATTCAAAAGACTATTCAGTACCTACTTTCTGCCAATACTGCTGAAGTATTGACCATCTTCCTATCAACCTTGTTTGGTTGGGATGTCTTGCAGCCAGTTCATCTTTTGTGGATCAACTTGGTAACGGATACCTTCCCAGCAATTGCACTAGGTGTTGAACCTGCTGAGCCTGGTGTCATGAACCATAAACCACGTGGACGCAAGGCAAGCTTCTTCTCAGGTGGTGTTTTGAGTTCTATCATCTATCAAGGTGTACTCCAAGCAGCTATTGTTATGAGTGTTTATGGACTTGCCCTTATTTACCCGGTTCACGTGGGTGACAATCATGCCATTCATGCTGATGCCCTTACTATGGCCTTTGCAACCCTTGGTTTGATTCAGCTCTTCCATGCCTACAATGTCAAGTCTGTCTACCAATCCATCTTGACAGTTGGTCCATTCAAGTCTAAGACCTTCAACTGGTCCATCTTGGTATCCTTCATCCTTCTTATGGCAACAATCGTTGTAGAACCGCTTGAAGGAATCTTCCACGTAACCAAACTAGATTTGTCACAATGGGGAATCGTTATGGGCGGAAGCTTCTCAATGATTATTATCGTCGAAATTGTTAAGTTTGTTCAACGTAAACTCGGTTTTGACAAGAATGCGATTTAAAAAAGTCATCTTCGGATGGCTTTTTACTACAGTTGAGGGAAAGGGCTTGCAGTTATCAGCTTTTGTGCTATAATTGCTATAATATAGTAAAAAGCAAGAGGAGTGTGAGGAAGTGGAAAAGAAAATTGTGAAGGATATTTTGTTTTTATCTCAGGTATCTCAGCCGGCAAGTCAGGAAGACCTGTATCTTGCCAGAGATTTGCAGGATACACTCTTAGCAAATCGAGAAACTTGTGTTGGTCTGGCTGCCAATATGATTGGAGTGCAGAAGCGCGTGATTATCTTTAATCTGGGCTTGGTTCCTGTGGTCATGTTTAACCCAGTGCTCCTATCCTCTGAAGGACCTTATGAGACAGAGGAAGGCTGTTTGTCCTTGGTAGGTGTGAGACCTACTAAGCGTTATGAAACCATAAGGGTTGCTTATCGTGACAGCAAGTGGCAGGAACAGACCATTACTTTGACAGGTTTCCCGGCCCAGATTTGCCAGCATGAACTGGATCACTTGGAAGGACGAATCATTTAGGAGGACAGCAAATGAAACGGATAATCTTTGAACTTATTTTTATCGCAACGACCTGGTATATCTTTTTACCACCCCTTAACCTGACTAGCTGGGAATTTCTCTTTTTCCTCTGTGGGCATTTGTTAGTTGTGGCAATCTTATTTGGCTTTGGCAAGGGAATCAATCTGGTCAAAACGGTTCATGTGCGCCACGGCAAGGCGGAAGCTGCCTTAAATCTTGAGGGTTTCAAAATCAATCGGTTAGGAAAAATCCTTTTAGCTTCTATTGGAGGAATTCTTCTCTTAGCAGCCTTGGTTTCCTTGGTGACTTCCAGCATTTTTCAGGCTAAAAATTATGCCAATGTAGTCACGGTTACGGAAAAAGACTTTACTGAATTTCCTAAGACTGACACCAGTAAGGTTCCTATTTTAGATAGAAGTACTGCTGAAAAAATTGGTGACCGCTACTTGGGTTCCCTAACAGATAAGGTATCGCAGTATGTAGCGGCAGATACCTATACTCAATTGACGATTGATGGGAAGCCTTATCGGGTTACACCATTAGAATACGCAGATCCTATCAAATGGTTTAACAATCAGGCCAAGGGAATCGGCGAGTATATCAAGGTGGACATGGTAACTGGTAATGCGGACTTGGTGGACTTGAAGACACCAATCAAGTATTCTGATTCGGAGTATTTTAACCGCGATGTCAAGCGTCACCTGCGCTTGAAGTACCCAACTAAAATCTTCAAGACTCCATCTTTTGAGGTGGACGATGAGGGCAATCCTTTCTATGTGGCGACGGTTTACCAAAAGCAGTTTGGACTTGCGGTTCCTCGTCCTGTTTCAGTCATTATCTTGGATGCTACAAATGGAGAAACCAAGGAATACAGCTTGGCAGATGTTCCGGAATGGGTGGACAGAGTTTATCCAGCTGAGGAAACCATTGAGCAAATCAACTACAACGGCAAGTACAAGGATGGTTTCTGGAATGCCATGATTTCCAAGAAAAACGTGACCCAGACTACCAAGGGCTATAATTACTTGTCTATCGGCAATGACATCTATCTCTACACAGGTGTGACGTCGGCTAATGCAGATGAAAGTAATCTTGGTTTCATCCTTGAGAATATGCGAACAGGGGAAATCACTAAGTACAGCTTGGCTTCTGCGACCGAAGAATCGGCCCGTGAATCAGCCGAAGGTGCTGTTCAGGAGAAATCCTACAAGGCGACCTTCCCAATCCTTATCAATCTCAATGACAAGCCTCTCTACATCATGGGCTTGAAGGACAATGCTGGCTTGGTCAAAGAGTACGCTTTGGTAGATGCAGTCGAGTATCAAAATGTTATCGTAGCTACGACAGTGGAAGAGATGCTCAGTAAGTATGCCAATAAAAACGACCTTGAAATTGACAGTGCAACAACAGAAAGCATCAAGGGTGTGGTAGCAGACCTCAAATCAGCTGTTATCAAGGGAGACACCGTCTACTTCTTTAAAATTGATGGCAAGATATACAAGGTCAAGGCCTCTGTATCAGATGACCTTCCTTACCTTGAAAATGGTAAAAACTTTGAAGGTCAAGTAGGAAAAGACAACTATCTCAAGACCTTTAAAGTACAGTAAAAAAGGTTTATTTAAAAAATATATGTTATAATAAGGTGAATTAAGCCTAATGGAGGACAAAGAAATGGGTTTTTATTTGATGCTTGCTTCAATGCTACTCGGACTGCTTGCTTTGAAGATAGGTTTTTCTCAGTTCAAGGAGAACAAAGATAAATTCTTATCTATCTTAACAAGCTTAGCTGGGCTAGCCCTTGTTCTCGTGGCTGTCTGGTTAGGATGGCCAAAATAAATAGAGAAGCCTCGGTCAAACCGAGGTTTTTCAGATGAATTTCTTGGTTGTGGTTAAAAAATATGCTACACTATCAATATGAAAATTTTAATCCCAACAGCAAAAGAAATGAATACAGATTTGCCAAGTATTGAAGCCACTCCTTTAAAACCAGAAAGTCAGGCTGTGCTGGATGCCTTGGCTCTCTATTCTGCTAGTCAATTGGAGAGTTTTTACAAGGTATCAGTTGAAAAGGCGGCGGAAGAATGTCAACATATCCAAGCTTTGAAAAGGCAAACTGCTCAACACTACTCAGCTCTGAAACTTTTTGATGGGCTCATGTACCGCCACATCAAGCGAGATAAATTGACAGAGGCAGAACAAGCCTATCTTGAAAATCATGTCTTTATTACTTCGGCTTTGTACGGTGTCGTTCCAGCCTTGTCACCTATGGCACCTCACCGTTTGGACTTCTTGATGAAGTTAAAAGTCGCAGGTAAGACTTTGAAGAGCCATTGGAAGGCAGCCTATGATGAAGCTGTGAAGCAGGAAGAAGTGATTTTCTCCCTTTTGTCGTCCGAGTTTGAGACCGTATTTTCTAAGGAAATCAGAGAAAAGATGGTGACCTTCAAATTCATGGAGGATAGAGGCGGCCAGCTGAAAATTCACTCAACCATTTCCAAGAAAGCGCGTGGTGCTTTCTTGACAGCCCTGATAGAAAATCAAGTACAGACGGTGGAGAAAGCTCGTCGCTTAAGCTTTGCAGGATTTAACTACCGAGAAGACCTGTCACAGCCACAGGAATTGGTTTTTGTAAAGAAAGTATAGAAATCAGATATTTTGTATTTGACAATATGTATCCTCAGTTATTGTAGTTTATAAATGAGAAAAAAGCGAACAAGCTAGACTTCTGAGTGTCAGAAAAGTAGTCTTGTTCGCTTTTATTATGTTAGTTTAGTTACTTGATAGCATTGACCAAGTCTTGAGCTTGTTTTTCAAGTGAGTTTAGGACTGTTTCTTCGAGAACCAATTTTCCGTCTGCCCAGGCAGAGTCATTAACACGTGCAGCAGTAAAGTCGCCAATGACTTGTGTACGGATAAATGGCAAGAGGTCTTTGTAGATAGCAAAGAGTTGATCATGACCTGCATTGGCTACAGATGATACTGTGACAAACTTGTCTTGAAGGGCAGAAGCGCTACGTGTATCAGACAAGTCAAGGGCACGAGATAGCCAGTCAAGCAAGTTTTTCACTGTACCAGGGATAGAGAAGTTATAGACTGGAGAGAAGATCCAGATAGCATCCGCAGCGAGAACTGCTTCACGAGCAGTCGCTACAGCTGGATGTGTTGGAACTTCCAAATCTTGGCTGAAGAGAGGAAGGGCTGAATAATCAAGGTAGCTAACTTCCGCTTTACCAGCAAGTGCTTTCTCAGCTTCGAGGGCCATTTGGTGGTTGAAAGAACCTTGGCGTAGGGATCCGACGATAAATAAGACTTTTTTAGACATGATGTGTCTCCTTTTTCTTTAAATTTACGAGAATTTTCTCGTTGTTATAAAATATATTACAACAAAACAAAAGGACTTGCAAGAAATTTGCTCAAAGATAAGTAAAACTATAAAATTGCCGAAACTCTAGTCACTTGCGACTGGAATGCATTTGATTTTCGAAGAGTATTCTAACATTCTCTTGTAATGTGATGATATAAGTGATAAAATAAACAAGAAAACTCGCAATAGAAACCGCAGAACAGCTATTTTCCGATATCATTTCATAAATCATTAAAGGAATAATAATGGCATTGAAGAATGCTTCTAAAAAGGGGTGGAGATCATGTAAGGCACAGATTAACAAGTGACGGACAAAAGAAACAATAATACACTTGTTAAAGGAGAAAAGATGTTAATAAGAAATTATCGGAGAAATATTGGCCTGATGGCCGGAGTTGAGTTTTTTGCATTTTTAGGGATTACCAGTTTTTGGATTCTCTTTCTCAGTCAAAATGGAATGTCTCTTTGGCAGATTGGACTTCTGGAGAGTATTTTTCATACGACCAGTCTTCTCTGTGAAATTCCATCTGGAATGTTAGCTGATCGTTATTCCTATAAGACCAATCTTTATTTAAGTCGAATAGCGGGAATTGTGTCTTCCGTTCTCATGTTAGTAGGGCAGGGGAATTTTTGGATATATGCACTAGCTATGGCGGTAAGTGCCTTGTCTTATAATTTTGATTCAGGAACAAGCGCAGCAATGGTCTATGACTCGGCTGTAGAGGCTGGACTAAAGGAGCGTTATCTATCCATTTCAAGTTTCATATCAGGAGTGTCAGAAGGAACCCAGTCTTTGGGAACAGTGCTAGCAGGATTTTTTGTTCATGGTCAATTGCACCTGACCTACTATATCATGATTGCCACTTCTATCATAGTTCTTTTCCTGATTTGGATGCTGAAAGAACCTAGTGTCAAGCTAGAAAAAACTGATAGTGTGACCATGAAACAGATTATTTGGACTGTTAAGGAAGAGTTGGAGCGAAATCCCATGCTCTTCAACTGGATGATTTTATCTCAGATTGTCGGAACACTCATGTGCATGTTTTATTTTTACTATCAAAATCAGTTACCGGATTTAAGTAGCTGGCAAATTTCAGCAGTTATGCTACTTGGTAGTCTCCTGAATATCCTTGCAGTCTATCTAGCGAGTAAGATTGGAAAGAAATATGCTGCCTTGAAAATTTTCCCTCTTCTCGTCCTGCTGACTGGAGTCACCTATATGCTGTCCTACTTTGGAACACCTCTAATCTATATTTTGATTTATTTGATTAGTAATGCTCTATATGCTCTTTTTCAGCCGATTTTTGACAATGATTTGCAAGAGCGGCTCCCAAGTGAAGTAAGGGCAACCATGCTGAGTGTCTACTCTATGATGTTTAGCCTTAGTATGATTGTCTTCTTTCCACTGACAGGCTGGTTGATTGACCATTTAGGCTTTGTGCTAACATTTCTTTATCTAGGATCCTTTTTAGTCATGATTAGCCTTCTACTGGCTATATTTTTAGGAAAAATGGCTAAAAGAATGGATGATAAAATGATTCCATAGATCAAAAAAACTTACGAAAACTTGAGTGCCAAGCTCAGGTTTTTTAATAGGTTGATTTTGGAGCTGTCTTTACTTTTCTTGATCGGTTTTAATCAAGAAAAATCGGTTTGCTTTGAAGGAAGAAATAATATAGGTTTGTTCTTGCATTCACTTGTAATAAAGCCCAATAGATGGTAAAATAGACGAGTGAAAAAAAGACAAAACAAAGCAAAAAATAATCTACTGTGGCAGTATGGTCTAGGGATGACGATTTTGTTTGTGGTTATCAGTGCTTCCTTTCTGTATCTAGTGTTTCTGAGTATGAAACCTTATCAAACTGCTAAAAGTGAAGGAGAAAAATTAGCTCAGCAGTATGCAGGATTAGAGCAGGCTGATCAGGTTGACTTATACAATGGCTTGGAATCCTATTATAGCGTTCTTGGCCGTAATAAAAAACAAGAAGCACTTGCTGTCCTGATTGGAAAAGATGACCATAAGATTTACGTTTATCAGCTAAATCAGGGTATTTCACAAGAAAAAGCAGAAACGGTTTCTAAGGAAAAGGGAGCTGGCGAAATTGACAAGATTACCTTTGGTCGTTACCAAGACAAACCAATCTGGGAAGTCAAGTCAGGATCTGATTTTTATCTAGTAGATTTTGAAACAGGAGCATTGGTCAATAAGGAGGGCCTATGAAACTATCCAACCGTGTTTTAGAAATGGAAGAAAGTGTGACCTTGGCTGCTGGAGCCCGTGCCAAAGCACTCAAGGCTGAGGGAAGAGATATCCTGTCTCTAACCTTAGGTGAGCCAGATTTCACTACTCCGAAAAATATCCAAGATGCCGCCATTGCATCGATTCGAGATGGGCGTGCTTCTTTTTATACAGTAACCTCAGGTCTGTCAGAGCTTAAGGCGGCGGTCAATAGCTACTTTGAGCACTTTTACGGTTATTCTGTTGCACCAAATCAAGTGACAGTCGCTTCTGGAGCCAAATATTCTCTCTATACATTCTTTATGGCTGTGGTCAATCCAGGTGATGAGGTTATCATCCCAACCCCTTACTGGGTCAGCTATGGAGACCAAGTCAAGATGGCTGAGGGAGTTCCCGTCTTTGTTCCTGCTAAGGAAGACAATCACTTTAAGGTGACTGTAGAGCAGTTAGAAGCAGCTCGCACAGACAAGACCAAGGTTTTGGTGTTGAATTCACCATCTAACCCGACAGGTATGATATACACTCGTGAGGAACTCTTGGCAATCGGAAACTGGGCTGTAGAAAAGGATATTCTCATCCTAGCAGATGATATCTATGGCCGCTTGGTTTATAATGGTCATGAGTTCACACCGATTTCTAGCCTATCTGAAGCGATTCGTAAGCAAACAGTGGTCATCAATGGTGTGTCTAAGACCTATGCCATGACCGGTTGGCGGATTGGCTATGCTGTCGGTGAAGCAGATATTATTGCTGCCATGTCTAAGATTGCTGGTCAAACAACCTCTAATCCGTCAGCTGTAGCTCAGTATGCAGCAGTTGAGGCCCTATCAGGAGAGCAAGATACTGTAGAAAACATGCGTCAGGCTTTTGAAGAACGTCTCAATACTATCTATCCCCTTCTTGCGGAAGTGCCAGGATTTGAAGTAGTCAAACCGCAAGGGGCCTTCTATCTCTTCCCAAATGTCAAAAAGGCAATGGAGATGAAAGGCTATACCGATGTGACAGACTTTACAACCGCTATCTTAGAAGAAGCCGAAGTGGCCTTGGTAACAGGAGCAGGTTTTGGAGCGCCAGAAAATGTTCGCCTCAGCTATGCGACAGACCTAGATACGCTTAAAGAAGCAGTTAGTCGCTTGAAAGCATTTATGGGTAGTGAGAATGATTGATCATTTTGAAATTAAGGTAAAAGATTTACAAATTTCAGAAGGATTTTATAGGAGATTTCTCGCTCCTTTGGGCTATAAATTAGCTTTTAAGACTAGTTCTCTAATCAGTTTTCTTGCCCCAAATAGCCCTCATCCTGGTGGTGATTTTTGGCTGGCTCAGGGGACACAAGATCCTATTCACTTTGCTTTTTTAGCAGAAAATAAGGAAGAGGTTCAAGCTTGTTATGAGGCTGGCTTAGAGGCAGGTGGGCGAGACAATGGGGCTCCTGGTTATCGCAGTGAGCAACCGATTTACTACGCTGCTTTTGTGATTGACCCAGATGGGAACAATATAGAAGTGGTTTGCCATAAAGAATAAAAAAGAAAAGGAAAAATAATGACAAAACGTGTAACGATTATTGATGTAAAAGACTATGTTGGTCAGGAAGTGACGATTGGCGCTTGGGTTGCCAATAAATCAGGAAAAGGAAAAATTGCTTTCTTGCAATTGCGTGATGGAACAGCCTTCTTCCAAGGTGTAGCCTTTAAACCAAACTTTGTAGAAAAATTTGGTGAAGAAGTGGGACTTGAGAAGTTTGATGTTATCAAACGCTTGAGCCAAGAAACTTCTGTTTATGTGACAGGAATTGTCAAAGAAGACGAACGTTCTAAATTTGGTTATGAGTTGGACATTACAGACATCGAAGTGATCGGTGAATCTCAAGACTACCCAATCACACCAAAAGAACACGGAACAGACTTCTTGATGGACAACCGTCACTTGTGGCTCCGTTCTCGTAAGCAAGTGGCCGTGATGCAAATCCGTAATGCTATTATCTATGCAACTTATGAGTTCTTTGACAAGAATGGTTTCATGAAGTTTGATAGCCCAATTCTTTCAGGAAATGCAGCAGAAGATTCAACTGAACTCTTTGAAACAGACTACTTTGGAACGCCAGCTTACTTGAGCCAATCAGGTCAGCTTTACCTAGAAGCAGGCGCTATGGCTCTTAGTCGTGTCTTTGACTTTGGTCCAGTATTCCGTGCTGAAAAATCAAAAACACGCCGTCACTTGACTGAGTTCTGGATGATGGACGCAGAGTACTCATACTTGACACATGATGAGTCTCTTGACTTGCAAGAAGCTTATGTGAAAGCTCTTCTACAAGGTGTTCTTGACCGTGCGCCTCAAGCCTTGGAAACATTGGAACGTGATACAGAACTCTTGAAACGCTACATTGCAGAGCCATTCAAACGTATCACTTACGATCAAGCCATTGACCTCTTGCAAGAGCATGAAAATGATGAAGATGCTGACTACGAGCATCTTGAGCATGGTGATGACTTTGGTTCACCACACGAAACGTGGATTTCAAACCACTTTGGTGTGCCAACGTTTGTCATGAACTATCCAGCAGCCATCAAGGCCTTCTACATGAAACCAGTTCCTGGAAATCCAGAGCGCGTGCTTTGTGCAGACTTGCTTGCTCCAGAAGGCTATGGAGAAATCATCGGTGGATCTATGCGTGAGGAAGACTACGATGCTCTTGTAGCTAAGATGGATGAACTTGGCATGGATCGTACAGAGTACGAATTCTACCTTGACCTTCGTAAATACGGTACAGTTCCACACGGTGGATTTGGTATCGGTATCGAGCGTATGGTAACTTTCGCAGCAGGAACAAAACACATCCGTGAAGCTATTCCATTCCCACGTATGTTGCATCGTATTAAACCGTAAGAATGGGAAAACGCCCATGTGGCGTTTTTTCGAATTCCAGAGTTTTTACTTGCGTAAAAAATTTTTTTCTAGTATAATAGTTTATTGTGAGCGAACCTCACTTACCCCTTGCAAAGTCTTGGGGTCATTAGACCAAAAGGAGGAACATATCAATGGCTAAATACGAAATTCTTTATATCATTCGTCCAAACATTGAAGAAGAAGCTAAAAACGCTTTGGTAGCACGTTTTGACTCTATTTTGACTGACAACGGTGCAACTGTTGTTGAATCAAAAACTTGGGAAAAACGTCGTCTTGCATACGAAATCAAAGATTTCCGTGAAGGACTTTACCACATCGTTAACGTTGAAGCAAACGACGATGCAGCTCTTAAAGAGTTTGACCGTCTTTCAAAAATCAACGCTGACATTCTTCGTCACATGATCGTCAAAACTGACGCGTAAGAAGGTAAACTATGATTAACAATGTTGTACTTGTAGGGCGTATGACACGTGACGCTGAGTTGCGTTATACCCCATCAAATGTAGCAGTTGCGACTTTTACTCTTGCAGTAAACCGTACATTTAAGAGTCAAAATGGCGAACGTGAGGCTGATTTTATCAATGTCGTTATGTGGCGCCAACAGGCTGAAAACCTTGCTAACTGGGCTAAAAAAGGCTCACTTATCGGGGTGACAGGCCGTATCCAGACTCGTAGTTACGATAACCAGCAAGGACAACGTGTCTACGTGACAGAAGTCGTGGCTGAGAATTTCCAAATGTTGGAAAGCCGTAGTGTGCGTGAAGGTCATACAGGTGGAGCTTACTCTGCCCCAACTGCAAACTATTCAGCACCTACAAATTCAGTGCCAGACTTTTCACGTGATGAAAATCCATTTGGAGCAACAAATCCATTGGATATTTCAGATGATGATTTACCATTCTAATGGACAACTAAAATTATAAAGGAGAAAAAACATGGCTCAACAACGTCGTGGCGGATTCAAACGCCGTAAAAAAGTTGATTACATCGCAGCAAACAAAATTGAATATGTTGATTACAAAGATACTGAGCTTCTTAGCCGTTTCGTTTCAGAACGTGGGAAAATCCTTCCTCGTCGTGTAACAGGAACTTCAGCTAAAAACCAACGTAAAGTAACAACAGCTATCAAACGCGCTCGCGTAATGGCTTTGATGCCTTTCGTAAACGAAGATTAAAGAAAAGACCCGGTTGGGTCTTTTTTTCAGGTCCAGTGGACCTCTTTTTCACGAGATAGTTTTTTTCTGACCTTGGCGTGCTATAATAGTAATAGAAAGAGTAAAGGTGGGTAAGTCAAAGATGAATTGTACGATTAGAAATATGATTAAGTCTGATATTGAATCCTTATCTCATGGATTTATGAATCAAGGTTGGCCTGGTAGAGAGGAAATTTTGGCTAGATATTTTCTGGAACAGGAAAGTGGGGAGAGAGAAGTCTTAGTTGCAGAGATTGATGGTGCTGTAGCGGGCTACGTTACCATTTTGCCCTCTGCTAAACATGGTCCTTTTGCAGAAGTCTATCCAGAATTATCAGATTTTAATGTGTTTGAGCCTTTTCGAAATCAAGGGATTGGGAGTCAACTGCTAGAAGAAGCAGAAAAACGAGTCAAGTTTGTTTCGAGTAAGGTCACTCTTGGTGTAGGTTTGCACTTAGGCTATGGCCCTGCCCAGAGATTGTACATCAAACGAGGCTATATTCCAGATGGTTCAGGCGTTTGGTATCGAAATCACCCCTTGGAAATGAATGCTACTATTCAAAATAATGATGATTTAGTTCTGTACTTATCAAAGAAGTTCGAATAAGAGATGGCGAATTTCTTTGAAAATAGGGGATTTAGCTACTTTATGGTATAATGGAAAGAGTTAGATTGAAAGAGGTAGTGAGATGGATGCCAAATTAAGATACAAGGCAAAAAAGATTAAGATTGTCTTTTTTGATATTGATGATACATTGCGAAATTCCAAGACAGGTTTTATTCCAGCTTCAATCCCAACTGTTTTTAAGCAATTACGTGAGAAAGGAATTTTGACAGGTATTGCTTCTGGACGGGGGATTTTTGGTGTCGTTCCAGAGATTCGTGAGCTCAAGCCTGACTTTTTTGTAACCTTAAATGGTGCCTATATTGAAGATAAAAAAGGTCAGGTCATTTATCAGCATCAGATTGAGAAGTCAGATGTTGAGGAGTATATCTCTTGGGCTAAGCAAGAGGGAATTGAGTATGGTTTAGTTGGAAGTCATGCTGCCAAACTCTCCGCTCGAACTGAGATGATCAGTGAGGCTATTGATCCGATTTATCCCGACTTGGATGTGGATCCTGATTTCCATGAAAAAGTAGATATTTATCAGATGTGGACTTTTGAAGATAAAGGAGATGACTTGCACTTGCCTGATAGTCTCTCAGACAAACTTCGGATGGTTCGTTGGCACCAACATTCGTCTGATATTGTGCCGATTTCAGGCTCCAAAGCGACGGGGGTGGAAAAGGTTGTGGAACATCTTGGCTTGAAACCAGAGAACGTCATGGTTTTTGGAGATGGCCTCAACGACTTGGAACTCTTTGATTATGCTGGAATCAGCGTTGCAATGGGAATTTCTCATGATAAGATCAAAGAAAAAGCAGATTATATTACAAAAGCACTAGAAGAAGATGGCATTTTTGATGCCTTAGAAGGATTTGGTATGGTAGAAAAAGAATTGCATTTCCCACAAGTAGACATTGAAACAGTAGAAGGTCCTATCGCGACTATTAAGACCAATCACGGAGACTTGCGTATTAAACTTTTCCCTGAACATGCTCCTAAAACAGTGGCTAACTTTGTTGCACTTTCAAAAGATGGCTACTATGATGGAGTCATTTTCCACCGTATTATCAAGGACTTTATGATTCAAGGTGGAGACCCAACTGGAACTGGTATGGGTGGCGAGTCAATCTACGGCGAATCATTTGAGGATGAATTCTCAGAAGAACTTTACAATATCCGTGGTGCTCTTTCCATGGCCAATGCTGGTCCAAATACCAACGGCAGCCAGTTCTTTATCGTGCAAAATCAACATTTGCCTTATTCTAAGAAAGAAATTGCTCGTGGTGGTTGGCCAGAACCGATCGCAGAAATCTATGCCAATCAAGGTGGGACACCTCACCTAGACCGTCGACACACTGTTTTTGGTCAGCTAGCTGATGAAGCTTCTTATGCTGTCTTGGATACCATTGCTGCTGTTGAGACGGGGGCGATGGACAAGCCAGTTGAAGATGTTGTGATTGAAACAATTGAAATCGAGGACTAAGATGAAAATCGGTGATAAGCTAAAGGGGCGTATTACAGGGATTCAGCCCTACGGTGCCTTTGTTGAGCTAGAGACAGGTGATACAGGGCTGATTCACATTTCAGAGATTCGGACAGGCTTTATTGAAAATATTCATGAAGCCTTGAAAGTCGATGAAGAGGTTCAAGTTCAGGTAGTGGATTTAGATGAATTTACAGGGAAAGCCAGTCTTTCTATCCGCACTTTGGAGGAAGAAAAGCACCAGTTTCCGAGACGGAGACGCTTTTCAAGCGACCGCTTTAACTACGGCTTTGCGCCTCTTAAACGAATGATGCCAATTTGGACTAGAGAAGCCCTGCACTATTTAAAAAAGAAGAAGTAGTTTAGAATTTTATATTTTTTGTAATGTTAATATAAATCTGCTATAATAGAACCATGGAAGAAGAACAATTATTAAAATCAGGGGAGCGAATTAACCAGCTCTTCTCAACAGATATCAAAATCATTCAAAATAGAGAGGTTTTTAGCTATTCGGTGGATAGTGTTCTCTTGTCACGTTTTCCACGTTTTCCTAAAAAGGGCTTGATTGTGGATTTCTGCGCTGGAAATGGAGCAGTGGGGCTATTTGCTAGCACTCGTACTCAGGCACAGATTTTGGCTGTTGAGATTCAGGAGCGTTTGGCGGATATGGCTGAACGCTCTGTCCGTTTGAATGGTTTGGAAGAGCAGATGCAGGTCATCTGTGATGATTTGAAAAATATGCCTGCTTACATTCAGGGAAGTAAGGTGGATATGATTTTGTGTAATCCACCCTATTTCAAGGTGGATCCTCATTCAAACCTGAACGAGAGTGAACATTATCTCTTGGCGCGCCATGAAATCACGACCAATTTGCAGGAAATCTGTCGCAGTGCCCAGAGTATTCTCAAGTCTAATGGGCGTTTGGCCATGGTTCATCGTCCTGATCGACTTCTGGATATTTTGGATACGTTACAACGGCATAATCTAGCCCCTAAGCGCCTGCAGTTTGTTTATCCAAAAAGAGAAAAGGAAGCCAATATGCTTTTGATTGAGGCTATCAAGGATGGCTCGACAAGTGGCTTTAAGGTCTTGCCACCTCTCATTGTCCACAATGATGATGGCTCTTATACGCCGGAACTCGAAGAAATTTATTATGGATCATAAGGCTTTCATGTATGTAGTAGAATGTAGAGATGGTTCTTACTATACAGGATATACAACAGATATCAAGAAACGAGTAGCTGTGCACAATAGTGGTAAGGGAGCCAAATACACACGAGCACGCTTGCCAGTCAAACTTATCTATGCTCAAGGTTTTGCCAGTAAGGAAGAAGCCATGTCAGCAGAAGCCCTTCTCAAGCGTAAGACGAGGCCACAAAAGGAAAGATTTTTATCTGAAAATCAAGATAGAAATTTACTCAGTTATTTTGAAGAGTAGCGGGGAGTCCTTTGACTCCTCTTACTTTTGTCAAAAAGCGAAAAAAATGCTACAATAAAGAGAATAAACAAAATGAGGTATTATCATGTCTAAGATTCTAGTATTTGGTCACCAAAATCCAGACTCAGATGCCATCGGGTCATCTGTAGCTTTTGCCTACCTTGCAAAAGAAGCTTATGGTTTGGATACGGAAGCTGTTGCCCTTGGAACTCCAAATGAAGAAACAGCCTTTGTCTTGAACTATTTTGGTGTGGAAGCACCGCGTGTCATCACTTCTGCCAAAGCAGAAGGTGCAGAGCAAGTTATCCTGACTGACCACAATGAATTCCAACAATCTGTATCAGATATCGCTGAAGTAGAAGTTTATGGTGTTGTAGACCACCACCGTGTGGCTAACTTTGAAACTGCAAGCCCACTCTACATGCGTTTGGAGCCAGTTGGATCAGCGTCTTCAATCGTTTACCGTATGTTCAAAGAACATGGTGTAGCTGTTCCTAAAGAGATTGCTGGTTTGATGCTTTCAGGTTTGATTTCAGATACCCTTCTTTTGAAATCACCAACAACACACCCAACAGATACAGTCATTGCTCCTGAATTAGCTGAATTGGCTGGTGTCAACTTGGAAGAATATGGTCTAGCAATGTTGAAAGCTGGTACAAACTTGGCTAGCAAATCTGCTGACGAATTGATTGACATCGATGCTAAGACTTTTGAATTGAACGGAAATAATGTCCGTGTTGCCCAAGTAAACACAGTTGACATCGCGGAAGTATTGGAACGCCAAGCAGAAATTGAAGCTGCAATGCAAGCTGCGAACGAAGCAAACGGCTACTCTGACTTTGTCTTGATGATTACAGATATCGTCAACTCAAACTCAGAAATCTTGGCTCTTGGTGCTAACATGGACAAAGTTGAAGCGGCCTTCAACTTCAAACTTGAAAACAACCATGCTTTCCTTGCTGGTGCTGTTTCACGTAAGAAACAAGTGGTACCTCAATTGACTGAAAGCTTTAATGCTTAAGATTTTGAGTGTTAATTCAAATTAGGAAAGGCTAGTTTGCCTTATATCGAAAGGAGTTTCGGCTCCTTTTTTTCAAGGAGTGAAGTATGTTAGAAAATGGTGATTTGATACTCAATGAAAATCAAAGAGCAAACTAGGAAGCTAGCCGCAAGCTGTACTTGAGTACGGTAAGGCGACGCTGACGTGGTTTGAATTTGATTTTCGAAGAGTATGATTTTTGTGAGAGATGGGTCAGACATGGGACAGGCCATCCAGACTTCCACAGGCAACTATAACCATGTTGCCATTTATTTGGATGGGATGATTTACCATGCTAGTGGCAAGTCTGGTGTGGTCTGTCAAGCACCAGCAGATTTCTTTGAGTCCAATCATTTGTACGACCTCTATGTTTACCCAGAAATGGATATCCAGTCGGTGAAGGAAAGAGCTTGCAAACATCTAGGGGCTCCCTACAATGCTTCTTTCTATCCAGATGGAGTTGGTTTCTACTGTTCCCAGTATATGGCAGAAATTCTCCCCATTTTTGAAACTATTCCTATGAAATTTGGGGATAGGAAGCAGGAGATTAGTGATTTTTGGAAGGAGTATTATAGAGAACTAGGTTTGCCTGTTCCTCTGAACCAAGCTGGGACCAATCCCAGTCAGTTGGCAGCATCGCCTCTGTTAGAAAGTAAAGAAAGGAATCTTCATGATTCAGATTTTTAATCCATCTCGTTTGACGAGACAGCCATTTTTTGGAGAATTGATCCGCTATCTGGACCAGCATGAGGATGTGATTTTACGGGAAATTAAGGCCAAGTTTCCAGATGTAGCAGTTGACAAACTCATGGAAGAGTATATAAAGGCTGGCTTGATTCTACGAGAAAATAAGCGTTATTACCTCAATCTTCCTATGCTTGAGTCCCTTGATAGTCTCGAACTGGATCAAGAGATTTTTGTCAAAGAAGATAGTCCGACCTATCAAGCTTTGTTGCAGAAGAGTTTTGAGACAGAATTGCGCAATCAGACCAATGCAGCTATTTTAGTTGAAAAGACGGACTTTGCGAGATCAAAAATGACCCTGTCCAATTATTTCTACAAGGTCAAACATCAGTATCCTTTGACAGAAAAACAGCAGGAACTCTATGCCATTTTTGGGGATGTTAATCCTGAGTATGCTCTCAAATACATGACAACTTTTTTGCTAAAATTTCTCAAAAAAGATCAGCTTATGCAGAAACGCCGAGACATCTTTGTGGACAGTTTAGTTGTCCTGGGTTATATAGTCCAAAATGAAGATGGAAAGTATGAGTTGGCTGTCGATTTTGACAAGGAGAGATTAACTTTCTATTTAGTGTGATTGCTTTTTCTGAGCACATTGTTTGACTTTATCTATCGATAAGTTTATACTAATGTAACCGATAACACATATCGGAATAAAACTAAAGGAGACAATCATATGTCACTTGAAAATAAATTAGAACAAGCAACAGGCGCTGTCAAAGAAGGTTTTGGTAAAGTTACTGGAGACAGCAAGACAGAACTTGAAGGAGCTGTTGAAAAAACAGTTGCTAAGGCAAAAGACGTTGTAGAAGACGCTAAAGGTGCTGTAGAAGGTGCCGTTGAAGGTTTGAAAAACGTTTTTACTAAATAATAGTAAAAAATCAAGGGTTTCATTTTCCCTTGATTTTTTCTATTCTTATAAATAATTTTCTGCGACGGCTGCATCCCCAGGATAGTCTTCTTTCTTTCCTTGGACGATTTGGTAGCAATCGGCTCCCTTACCCGCAATAATAACTGCATCTAATTCGTGATTTGTGATAGCCATTGCCACCTTGATGGCCTCTTGGCGATTCGCAATTTTTTCAACAGGATGATTGATGTAGCTACTGATTTCATCTGCAATGGCCATTGGATCCTCATAGTTGGGATCATCAGCAGTCAGAAAGACTTGAATCTCAGGATGCTGATTAAGGAGGAGACCAAAGTCCTTACGACGGCTTTCTCCTTTATTTCCTGTTGAACCCAGAACCAGAGCAATTTTTCCAGTTTGATGAGTCTCTACAACCTTGATTAGTTTTTTGAGACTATCCCCATTGTGGGCGTAGTCGATGAAAACCTTGGCTCCATTTTTCTGAGTCAGGACTTCCATACGACCAGGAACCCGGGTTGCAGCGATGCCTTTTTTGATGTCCTCAAGACTAGCTCCGAGACGGAGACAAGCAAGTCCAGCAGCAACGGCATTTTCTTGGTTGAAGTGGCCAATCAGTTGAATATCATAATCACCAGCGAGTTTACCCGTAGCTGAAAAACTAAAGGCTTTAGAGTTCTCGATTTGATTACTTGACTGGCTACCATAGAAGTCATGTTCTTGATCTGCCACTTGTTCTTTTAAGACAGAGAAGTGGTCCATGTCACTGTTAATGATGACTGCTCGGCTATTTTCCATCAAGAGACGCTTGTGGTAGAAGTAGTCTTCAAAGCTAGGGTGTTCAATCGGGCCGATATGGTCTGGGCTGATATTGAGGAAAACTCCCACATCAAAGGTTAGACCATAGACACGTTTGACCAGATAGGCTTGACTGGAGACTTCCATGATGAGGTGGGTACGGTCATTTTGCACAGCCTGATGCATCATATCAAAGAGGTCAATGCTCTCAGGAGTTGTCAATGCAGACTTAAAAAAAGTCTTGCCATCTAGAGTTGTGTTCATGGTCGACAACATTGCAGGTCGGTGCCCTTGAGATAAAATGTTATAGGCGAAATAGGCTGCTGTTGTCTTACCCTTAGTACCAGTAAAGGCAAGAAGTTTAAGTTTTTTCTGTGGATTGCCATAAAACTCCATGGCAATCAAACTCATAGCTTTCTTGGTATCACTGACGATAATGGCAGGAATACCAACCTCATAGTCTTTTTCAGCCACATACCAATCGAGCCCTTGAGAGATGGCTGAAAGAAGAAATTCCTTCTTAAAGGCAGCACCTTTGACGAAAAAGAGGCTCTTCTCTTTAGCCTTGCGGCTGTCATAGCAGATGGTGTCAAAGACGACATGGCTGTAGTTGTAGTGATAATGTCCTTGGTCAATAATCTCGCGGAAGAGACCATCTTTCTTTAAAATATCTAATACGGTTTCAATCTTAATCATACTTTCTATTGTAAACCGAAAGTCGCAAATTTACAAGTAACAAGGAAAAGTTTATAATGGAAGATAAGGAGTTTTTCCTAGTTATCAAAATTGAATGAGGAATCTATGTCGCACGAAAACAATCACCAGCAGGCCCAGATGTTACGGGGGACTGCTTGGTTAACGGCTAGTAACTTTATCAGTCGCCTGCTTGGGGCTATTTACATTATCCCTTGGTACATCTGGATGGGGTCTTATGCGGCTACAGCAAATGGACTCTTTACCATGGGATACAATATCTATGCCTGGTTCTTGCTGGTTTCAACAGCAGGGATTCCAGTTGCGGTGGCCAAGCAAGTTGCAAAGTATAATACCATGAGAGAAGAGGAGCATAGCTTTGCCCTGATTCGGAGCTTTTTAGGATTTATGACAGGACTTGGCCTGGTTTTTGCCCTAATCTTGTATGTCTTTGCTCCTTGGCTAGCAGACTTGTCTGGCGTGGGCAAAGACTTGATCCCAATCATGCAAAGCTTGGCTTGGGGAGTCTTGATTTTCCCATCTATGAGTGTTATCCGAGGATTTTTCCAAGGGATGAATAACCTCAAACCTTATGCCATGAGTCAAATTGCTGAGCAGGTCATTCGGGTTATCTGGATGCTTCTAGCAACCTTTATCATTATGAAGCTTGGTTCGGGAGACTATCTAGCAGCAGTCACCCAGTCTACCTTTGCGGCCTTTGTCGGTATGGTAGCCAGTTTTGCAGTTTTGATTTATTTCCTTGCTCAAGAAGGTTTACTCAAAAGAGTCTTTGAAACACGAGATAAGATTGATAGCAAACACCTGTTAATGGATACGATTAAGGAAGCTATTCCTTTTATCTTGACTGGTTCGGCTATTCAGCTTTTCCAAATCTTGGACCAAAATACCTTTATCAATAGCATGAAGTGGTTTAGCAACTACAGTAATGAAGACTTAATTGTCATGTTTTCTTATTTCTCAGCCAATCCTAATAAAATCACGATGATTTTGATTTCTGTAGGGGTTTCAATTGGGGGTGTCGGTTTGCCACTTTTGACTGAAAACTATGTCAAGGGGGACTTGAAGGCAGCTTCTCGTCTCGTTCAGGACAGCATTACCATGCTTTTCGTATTCCTGCTACCAGCAACGGTTGGAGTGGTTATGGTAGGAGAACCCCTCTACACAGTCTTTTATGGGAAGCCAGATAGTTTGGCTATGGGCTTGTTTGTCTTTGCAGTTTTGCAGTCTACTATTTTAGGTCTGTACATGGTCTTGTCTCCAATGCTTCAGGCCATGTTCCGTAACCGCAAGGCTGTTCTCTATTTTATCTATGGTTCTATTGCCAAGCTAGTCTTGCAAATACCTACCATCGCCCTCTTCCACAGTTATGGTCCTTTGATTTCCACAACCATCGGTCTTATTATTCCTAACGTCTTGATGTATCGGGATATTTGTAAGGTAACTGGTGTTAAGCGCAAGGTGATTTTGAAACGAACCATTTTAATCAGTTTGTTGACTCTTGTTATGTTCATCGGTGTCGGTGCCATCCAGTGGATTTTAGGATTTGTATTCCAACCAAGTGGACGTTTGTGGAGCTTCCTTTATGTAGCTCTTGTTGGTGCCATGGGTGGAGGAGTATATGGAGCCATGAGTCTCCGTACTCGTTTATTGGATAAGGTGATTGGAAAAGCCCAGGCAGATCGCCTGCGAGTAAAATTTAGAATTTCTCAATAATTTTTATAAATAAAAGGGATAATTTGAACATTTCTATCATGAAATGCTTGAATTATTCTCTTTTTTATTATTTTGTAGAATAATTTCTATAGTTTGTAGATGTAATGATTAATTTTTTTAAAAAACCCATTGACTAAATAAAATACGAGTTGTATAATAAAACAAATATTTAAATCAGGAGGTTCTGGAGATGAAAAAGTCTAAGGCCAAGTATGCAACGCTTGCAGGTGTCGTGTTAAGTGCAGGTATTTTGTTAAGTGCCTGTGGAAATTCTAGCACAGCATCAAAAACATACAATTATGTTTATTCAAGTGATCCATCTAGTTTGAACTATCTAGCAGAAAACCGTGCAACAACCAGTGATATCGTGGTTAATTTGGTAGATGGGCTCATGGAAAATGACCAGTACGGAAACTATATTCCATCCTTGGCAGAGGATTGGAGTGTTTCTAAGGACGGTTTGACCTATACCTACAAACTGCGTAAAGATGCTAAATGGTATACTGCAGATGGAGATGAGTATTCTCCTGTTACTGCCCAAGATTTTGTCACTGGTTTGAAATATGCGGCTGATAAAAAATCAGAAGCCTTGTACTTAGTGCAAGAATCCGTTGCTGGTTTAGATGACTATATCACTGGTAAAACAAGCGACTTTTCAACTGTCGGAGTCAAGGCTCTTGATGACCAAACCGTTCAATATACCTTGGCACGACCAGAACCTTACTGGAACTCAAAAACAACCTCAACGATTCTTTTTCCAGTCAATGCGGATTTCTTGAAATCAAAAGGGGATGATTTTGGGAAGGTAGACCCATCTAGCATTTTGTACAATGGACCTTTCTTGATGAAATCCTTTGTTTCAAAATCGGTCATCGAATACAAGAAAAATCCTAACTACTGGGATGCTAAAAATGTCTTTATAGATGATGTCAAATTGACTTATTTTGATGGTAGTGACCAAGATGCGTTAGCACGTAATTTTACCGAAGGTGTTTATAGCTATGCTCGTCTCTATCCGAACAGTTCAAGTTTTGAAGGGATTAAAGAAAAGAATAAGGACAATATCATCTATAGCATGCAAGATGCTACTTCTTACTTCTTAAACTTCAACTTGGATAGAAAATCTTATAAATTTACTTCAAAAACAAGTGATGCTGAGAAGAAGTCTACACAAGAAGCGGTTCTTAACAAAAACTTCCGTCAAGCCATTAACTTTGCTTATGACCGTACAGCCTACGGGGCTCAATCTCAGGGAGAAGAGGGTGCAACTAAGATTTTGCGTAACCTCGTCGTTCCTCCAACATTTGTAAGTATCAATGGAAAAGACTTTGGTGAAGTAGTAGCCTCTAAGATGGTGAATTACGGTAAGGAATGGCAAGGAATCAACTTTGCAGATGCCCAGGATCCATACTACAATCCAGAAAAAGCTAAAGCTAAATTTGCTGAAGCTAAGAAAGAACTCCAAGCCAAAGGAGTCCAATTCCCTATACACTTAGATAAAACTATAGATTTGGCTAATAAGGCTGAAATTCAAGGAATCAATTCCATGAAGCAATCAATAGAATCTGTCTTAGGTGCAGATAATGTTGTGATTGATGTTCATCAACTTTCTACAGAGGACTATGATAGTTCAGGTTATCTTGCTCAAACTGCAGCTCAGAAAGATTATGATCTTTACAATGGTGGTTGGACTGCAGACTATCAAGATCCTTCAACCTATCTTGACGTCTTTAACGTTAATTCTGGTGGTTTGATGCAAAATCTAGGTATAGAGCCAGGTGAAGCCAATGACAAGGCCAAGGCTGTTGGATTGGATGTCTACACTCAAATGTTGGAAGAAGCTAATAAGGAGCAAGATCCAGCTAAACGTTATGAAAAATATGCAGATGCCCAAGCTTGGTTAGTAGATAGCTCTCTAGCAATTCCAAATGTTTCACTAGGCGGAACACCAACATTGAGAAAAATTGTTCCTTTCTCAACACCATATTCATTGGCTGGTAATAAAGGGGTCGAATCCTATAAATACCTCAAATTACAAGATAAGACAGTTACAAAAGACGAATATGAAAAAGCTAAAGAAAAATGGTTGAAAGAAAAAGAAGAATCTAATAAAAAAGCTCAAGAAGAGTTGGCAAAACATGTCAAATAAGAATTTTTCAAGAAAAACGATGGTTTCGAAAGAAGCTGTCGTTTTTTAATAGAATGATGGTAAATTTGGAAGAAAAATCTCACATTTTTTTCTTTGTTTCTTGAATTTATGTTATAATGAATATAATATAAATATGAGGAGCTATTTTCGAAAATCTACCCAATGTTGATTGAAGTATGCACATGCTAGGATGATTTTATAGGAGGGATGTTATTTACTGAAAAAGTAAGATAAAATGTAACAAATGATAAGTTCTTCTTTTATGTGAAGAGTTCTTATCTGCCTATTTACTAATCGTTATGGAGGTAACATCATGGGCGCTATTATGGAGTTTGCAACAGAAAAACAGATTGAATCCTTTCTCTCAACTTGCCACATTGAAGGGCAAAAGAATTTTCTGATGGCTTTCAAGAAAAAGACATGGTTGAAATCCTTTATTGATTTTTTCATAATAGGTGGTTCCTACTATGTTCAGTCGAGCGTGAAGCCTAAGATTTTGGCATTCACACCTAAGGGTATCTACTTGATGGACATCAGTGATGTGATTGAGAATCGTTCTAATCACGTCGTAGAGATGCCTTGGAATCAAGTCAAAGATTTTACTTATAAGTCAGTCTTGAATACAGTTAGGCTGAACTGGAACTATCAAAATGAAGACTATATTTTTTCTGTGGATGTCGGTCAGATTAGTCAGCGTATAGGTCAGTATCAATTTAACAAAGACCATTGTGACTATTTAGCCCAACACGATTTCTTTCGTTCCAAGTAAACCCTAGCAATCATTTTCACAAAAGAATCTGGAGTGTTTTCTGGATTCTTTTTAGCTTTACTCGATAAGTCTATAGTTTGAAACTATAACTAGCTCTTGAAAAGAAGAAAATGAGTTGGTGAAAATAAGTGGTACAATAGTTACTATAGATTTGGAGGAATTGTATGAGCAAGGAATTACACATTAACACAATTTTGGCCCAGGCGGGTATTAAGTCAGATGAAGCGACAGGTGCATTGGTGACACCGCTTCATTTTTCAACGACCTATCAGCATCCAGAGTTTGGTGAATCTACTGGATTTGACTATACGCGTACCAAAAATCCAACTCGCAGTAAGGCTGAAGAAGTCTTGGCGGCTATTGAGTCTGCAGACTATGCCCTAGCTACTAGCTCAGGAATGTCAGCTATTGTACTGGCCTTTAGTGTCTTCCCAGTAGGAAGTAAGGTCTTGGCTGTCCGTGACCTTTATGGTGGTTCTTTCCGCTGGTTCAACCAAGTGGAGCAGGAAGGCCGTTTCCATTTTACCTATGCCAATACAGAAGAAGAGTTGATTGCTGAGTTAGAAAAGGATGTTGACGTTCTCTATATCGAAACGCCAACCAATCCCTTGATGTTGGAATTTGATATTGAAAAACTGGCAAAATTGGCTCATGCTAAGGGTGCCAAAGTGGTGGTTGACAATACCTTCTACAGCCCTATTTACCAACGTCCGATTGAAGATGGAGCAGATATCGTTCTCCATTCAGCAACCAAGTATCTAGCAGGCCACAATGATGTCTTGGCTGGAGTGGTTGTGACCAATAGTGTAGAACTATACGAAAAGCTTTTCTACAATCTCAATACGACAGGAGCAGTCTTGTCGCCATTTGACAGTTATCAATTGATTCG
Source organism: Streptococcus sp. 1453 (assembly GCF_013276955.1). Classification (NCBI taxonomy): domain Bacteria; kingdom Bacillati; phylum Bacillota; class Bacilli; order Lactobacillales; family Streptococcaceae; genus Streptococcus; species Streptococcus sp. 1453. The sequence continues at coordinate 55,587 of NZ_VMLZ01000001.1, read as the reverse complement.
TGGTCTCAAGACCTTGTCTCTTCGTATGGAGCGCTCAACAGCTAACGCCCAAGAAGTGGTTGCCTTTTTGAAGGATTCTCCAGCAGTCAAGGAGGTTCTCTATACTGGTCGTGGGGGGATGATTTCCTTTAAAGTAGTCGATGAAACGCGCATTCCTCATATTTTGAACAGTCTCAAGGTCTTCTCTTTTGCGGAAAGTTTAGGTGGGGTAGAAAGTCTCATTACCTATCCAACGACACAAACTCACGCTGATATTCCAGCAGAAGTGCGCCATTCTTATGGTTTGACAGATGACCTCTTGCGCTTGTCGATTGGGATTGAAGATGCTAGGGATTTGATTGCAGATTTGCGCCAAGCCTTGGAAGGATAAGACAAAGATGGGAAAATATGATTTTACAAGCCTGCCCAATCGTTTAGGGCACCATACCTATAAATGGAAAGAAGCCGAAACGGATAGTGAAGTCCTACCGGCTTGGATAGCGGATATGGACTTTGTAGTCTTGCCTGAAATCCGCCAAGCCGTGCAGACTTATGCTGATCAACTGGTTTATGGCTATACCTATGCCAGTGAAGAGTTAATTAAGGAAGTTCAAAAGTGGGAAGCCACACAACACGGTTACCACTTTGACAAAGAGGCTCTTGTCTTTATCGAGGGTGTGGTACCAGCTATCTCAACAGCTATTCAAGCCTTTACAAAAGAAGGCGAGGCGATTTTGATTAACACACCTGTCTATCCACCCTTTGCTCGCAGTGTCAAGTTGAACAACCGTAGATTGATTACCAATTCTTTGGTGGAAAAGGATGGTCTGTTTGAGATTGACTTTGACCAACTTGAGAAGGATTTGGTGGAAGAGGAGGTCAAACTCTATATTCTTTGCAACCCTCACAATCCTGGTGGACGTGTGTGGGAAAAGGAAGTCTTGGAAAAGATTGGGCAACTCTGCCAAAAACACGGTGTTTTCTTGGTTTCGGATGAGATTCACCAAGATTTGGCCCTCTTTGGTCACAAACACCAGTCTTTCAATACTGTCAACCCTGACTTTAAAGAATTTGCTATCGTCTTGACCAGTGCCACTAAAACCTTTAATATTGCTGGGACAAAAAATTCCTATGCAATCATTGAAAATCCTAAGTTGAGAGTGGCCTACCAGAAACGCCAGTTGGCCAATAACCAGCATGAAATTTCAGGATTGGGTTATTTGGCGACAGAAGCTGCCTATCGATACGGTAAAGATTGGTTAGAGGAACTCAAGCAAGTCTTTGAAGACCATATTAATTATGTGGTAGATTTATTTGGAAAAGAGACTAAAATCAAGGTCATGAAGCCGCAAGGAACCTACTTGATTTGGCTTGATTTTTCAGCCTATGACCTGACTGATGAAAGATTGCAAGAGCTGTTGAGAAATGAAGCCAAGGTTATTCTCAACCGTGGTTTGGATTTTGGAGAGGAAGGAAGTCTCCATGCCCGCCTCAATGTAGCCATGCCCAAATCTCTACTGCAAGAAGTTTGTCAGCGGATTGTGACGACTTTTGCTAAACTTTAAAAATCCAGCCTTCTAGGAGAAAAGTATCCCTAGAAGGCTATTTTCATAGGGGAAAATATGGTATAATAAAAAGATAAGGTAAAGGTGAAAATATGGCTAAATTGATTCCGGGGAAAGTCCGTATCGAAGGCGTTGCCCTTTATGAAACTGGTAAGGTTGACATCATCAAAGAAAAGAATAATCGACTCTACGCTCGCGTTGCAGAAGAAGAACTGCGCTATAGTTTAGAGGATGATTTGGTTTTTTGTGCCTGCGATTTTTTCCAAAAGAGGGGCTACTGTGTGCATTTGGCAGCGTTGGAGCATTTTCTAAAAAATGATGAGCGTGGTCAGGAAATCTTGCAGAGTCTGGAAGAAGGTCATGAAGAAAAAGAGGCCGTTGAAACCAAGGTGACCTTGGGTGGCAAATTTTTGGACCGAATCTTATCTCCAAAATCAGAACGTGCCTATGAATTATCAGCTGTGGGTCAGGTGGAAGCAGGAACCAATCATATCTTGTGGACCCTGAGAATCGGCCAAATCAATAGCCAAAAATACTATGTCATTCGAGACATTCTACTCTTTTTAAGGATTGTCGAGCAGAGAAAGTCTTATATGATTGGCAAGATTTATGAGGAGTCTCTTTCTTGGGAAGCCTTTGATGATGCTAGCCACGAACTTCTGATTTTCTTGCGTGGACTGATGGAGGAAGGACAGGCTCCAGATCTCTTTTTCCAAAACCAAGGTCGGCACCTCTTTTTCCCTCTGACTTTTTTTGAGCAGGGTGTGAATTTACTGATGACCTTGCCGCATTTTCAATTTGACCATCAAGTGGATAGCTATCAGACCCTGCTTTTTCAGGATATGCATGCTGATGCCAATCTATTTGCCTTTACAGTAACAGCATACTCGGACTATTTTGAAATGGAAATCAGTGAGAGTCCTAGGGTCAATGTCTTTTATCAGGGAGCTGTGCTTTTCCATAAAGGTCAGGTTTATTTTCAAACAGACCAGCAGATGCGTCTTCTCAAGGAAATCAAAGCGCTACCTGTGGATCAACAAGGAAAGAAATACCTGCAATTTGATAGCAGTGACCGCGATAAGTTAGCTTCCTGTCTGACTCTTTTTAACCAGATGGGGACCGTTTCAGCTCCAGAACGGTTACAAATCAAAACTTTTGCGCCCTCTTTTTACTTTGACAGGGAAGAAGATAATCGGATTCGTTTAGAAATTCAGTTTGATTATGGAGATAAGCAGGTATCTAGCCGAAAAGAGCTAGAAGAATTACCATTTTCGAGTGATGCTGACTTAGAAGAAAGAGTTTTCCAAGTCTGTTTGGCAGCTGGTTTTGAAGCAGACTTTCAATCTTGGCGTCAGGCCCTAAAAGCGGAGTCTGTTTATCATTTCTTCCATGAAATCATTCCAGTCTTTGAAAAACTCGGGAATGTTGATTTATCAGACAAGTTAGAAGAACTCTATAACCTAGCAAGCCCTCAAGTGCAGATTGCTTCCAAGGGAGGCCTCTTGGAAATCCAATTTGATTTTCAAGATATCGCCCAAGAGGAAATTGACCAAGCCATGCAGGCCTTGGTTGCCAATCAAGATTTTTATATTGATTCGTCTAATCAAGTCTACTTTTTCGATGAAGAAACCAAGAAAATTCGCCAAAATCTACAGGAACTGGGGCAATTTGAACTAAAAGATGGCTCCTTGCAGACTCGGAAATCCTTGGCCTACAGTTTAGCTCATCTTTTTGAAGGGCGAGACCGTGTTTCTTTTTCACAAGAATTCCAGAATCTGGCTCATGATTTGACGCATCCAGAGGACTTCCCTAGACAGGCAACTCAGGTTCAGGCTGATTTGCGAGATTATCAGGAAAAGGGAATCGGCTGGCTGCAAATGCTCCATCATTATGGTTTTGGTGGGATTTTGGCTGATGATATGGGACTTGGTAAAACCCTGCAGACTATTGCTTTTTTGACCAGTCAAGTGACAAAAGAAAGTCGGGTTTTGATTCTCGCTCCGTCAGGTTTAATCTACAACTGGGCAGATGAATTTCAGAAGTTTGCCCCACAGTTGGATGTAGCTGTTGTTCATGGCTTGAAAGCTAGTCGTGAAGAGATTCTTGCTGAAAGCCATCAAATCTATGTGACGAGTTATGCTACCTTCCGTCAGGACAGTGAGCTTTATCAGGGGCTGGCCTTTGACTTTCTTTTCTTAGATGAAGCTCAGGTTATGAAAAATGCCCAAACCAAGATTGCTCAGACCTTGAGACAATTTGTGGTGCCGTCGGTCTTTGCCTTGTCAGGAACTCCTATTGAAAACCATCTAGGTGAGCTGTGGTCTATTTTCCAAATCGTCATGCCAGGACTTCTGCCAAGCAAGAAAGAATTTATGAAATTACCAGCTGAGCGCGTGGCTCAGTTTATCAAGCCTTTCGTTATGCGGCGCAAGAAAGAAGAAGTGCTGACTGAATTACCAGACTTGATTGAAGTGGTTTATAAGAATGAACTAGAAGACCAGCAAAAGGTTATTTACCTAGCCCAGTTGCAACAGATGAGAGACCGTCTGGCTCAAGTTTCAGATCAGGAATTTCAGCGAAGTCGAGTGGAAATCTTATCTGGTCTGATGCGCTTGCGTCAAATCTGTGACACTCCTGCCCTCTTTATGGAAGATTATCAGGGTGCTAGTGGTAAACTGGATAGTCTTCGAGACCTGCTGGTACAGGTGGCAGACGGCGGACACCGTGTCTTGATTTTCTCTCAGTTCAAGGGAATGTTGGAGAAAATTGAACAAGAATTGCCAGACTTGGGCATGACATCTTTTAAAATTACAGGTTCAACCCCAGCCAAGGAAAGACAAGACATGACCAAGGCCTTTAACCAAGGGGAAAGAGATGCCTTTCTGATTTCCCTCAAGGCTGGTGGTGTCGGTCTGAATCTGACAGGTGCTGATACAGTTATCTTGGTTGACCTTTGGTGGAATCCTGCAGTAGAGGCGCAAGCCATTGGCCGTGCCCATCGGATGGGACAGGAAGAAACGGTTGAGGTCTATCGCTTGGTGACCAAGGGAACCATTGAAGAAAAAATTCAGGAACTCCAAGAACAGAAGAAACATCTGGTGTCACAAGTATTGGATGGCACAGAGTCACGTGGCAGTCTGACCCTAGCAGAAATTAGAGAAATTTTGGGAATTTCTGAAGCCAGTACTTGAAAAATCAAGACAATACGCTATAATGAAGTGTTGAAAGGAAATAGAAAATGAAACAAGAACGATTTCCATTGGTGTCAGATGACGAGGTCATGTTGACTGAAATGCCAGTCATGAACTTGTATGATGAGTCTGATCTGATCAGTAATATCAAGGGTGAGTATCGAGATAAAAATTATTTAGAATGGGCTCCTATTGCTGAAGAAACACCAGTCAAACCGATTGAAAAGCAAGTCGAGAAACCTAAAAAAGCTCCTTTAGGGGTTAAAAAAGAAGGAAAGAGTTATGCAGAGGTGGCGCGTGAAGAAGCGCGTGCAGACTTGAAAAAGAAACGCTCTGCTAACTATCTAACTCAGGATTTCAGCCGTGCGAGACGTCATTCTAAATCAGGCCTTATTAGACAGGACAATCAACCGACAGCTCCTTTCCAAAAGGAAAATCCTGGTGAATTTGTCAAATATAGCCAAAAATTGACCCAGTCTCATTATATCTTGGCGGAAGAAGTTCATTCTATCCCTACCAAGAATGAAGAAGTGTCAGCACCTGCTCCAAAGAAAAACAACTATGATTTTCTAAAGAAGAGCCAAATCTACAATAAAAAAAGTAAACAAACAGAACAAGAACGTCGGGTTGCCCAAGAGTTGAATCTGACCAGAATTACAGAATAGGGGAGAAAACATGCCAAAGACATATCATTTTATCGGAATTAAGGGGTCAGGGATGAGTGCCTTGGCCTTGATGTTGCACCAAATGGGGCATAAGGTTCAAGGATCAGATGTTGAAAAATACTACTTTACTCAACGTGGTCTTGAGCAGGCAGGCATTACCATTCTTCCTTTTGATGAAAAGAACCTAGACGGTGATATGGAAATTATCGCTGGAAATGCTTTTCGTCCAGATAACAACGTCGAAATTGCCTATGCAGACCAAAATGGTATCAGCTACAAACGTTACCATGAGTTTCTAGGTAGCTTTATGCGTGACTTTGTTAGCATGGGAGTAGCTGGAGCGCATGGAAAAACTTCAACGACAGGTATGTTGTCTCATGTCTTGTCTCACATCACAGACACTAGCTTCTTGATTGGGGATGGGACAGGTCGTGGTTCGGCCAATGCCAAATATTTTGTCTTTGAATCTGACGAATATGAGCGCCACTTTATGCCTTACCACCCAGAATACTCTATTATTACCAACATTGACTTTGACCATCCAGACTATTTCACAAGCCTAGAGGATGTTTTCAATGCCTTTAATGACTATGCTAAACAAATTACCAAGGGTCTTTTTGTCTATGGTGAAGATGCAGAATTGCGTAAAATTACGTCTGATGCACCAATTTATTACTATGGTTTTGAAGCAGAAGGTAATGACTTTGTAGCTAGCGATCTTCTTCGTTCTACAACTGGGTCAACTTTCACGGTTCATTTCCGTGGACAAGACTTGGGTCAATTCCACATCCCAACCTTTGGTCGTCACAATATCATGAATGCGACAGCCGTTATTGGTCTTCTTTACACGGCAGGATTTGATTTGAACTTGGTGCGTGAGCACTTGAAAACATTTGCCGGTGTTAAGCGTCGTTTCACTGAGAAAATTGTCAATGACACAGTGATTATCGATGACTTTGCTCACCATCCAACAGAAATTATTGCGACCTTGGATGCGGCTCGTCAGAAATACCCAAGCAAGGAAATTGTAGCAGTCTTCCAACCGCATACCTTTACAAGAACCATTGCCTTGTTGGATGACTTTGCTCATGCTTTAAACCAAGCAGATGCTGTTTACCTAGCGCAAATTTATGGGTCAGCTCGTGAAGTAGATCATGGTGACGTTAAGGTAGAAGACCTAGCCAAAAAAATCAACAAAAAACACCAAGTGATTACTGTTGAAAATGTTTCTCCCCTCCTAGACCATGACAATGCTGTCTATGTCTTTATGGGAGCAGGAGACATCCAAACCTATGAATACTCATTCGAGCGTCTCTTGTCTAACTTGACCAGTAATGTTCAATAGGATGTTCTTATGGAAATTCCAATTAAGATCATTCAGGCAAGCAAGTCTGATTTGGCTGAGATAGAGGCGATTCAAACTTCGTCTTTTCCAGCTGAAAAGCAGCAACCTTCCCATATTTTAGAAGAAAGTATCCGTAAGTGTGCGGATACCTTTCTTCTAGCTAGGGATGAAAATCAACTTTTAGGCTATATTCTATCAAGTCCCCAGTCAGACAATCCGCAATGTCTAGAAATACATTCTTTAGTCATTGAGTCTGACCATCAGAGACAGGGCTTGGGAACACTTCTTCTTGCAGCCTTGAAAGAGATGGCAGTTGAGCTGGATTACAAAGGGATTCGTTTGGAGAGCCCTGATGAGCTGCTTTCCTATTTTGAAATGAACGGTTTTATTGATGAAGAAACTTCGCTTTATGCAACTAGCCAGGGATTTAGTATGATTTGGTTTAATCCCTTTTATCTGGAGGCACAATGAAGATCAGACAAGCAAAATTAGAAGATTTGGATCGGATTGTCGAAATCGAACTAGAAAATTTCTCGATTGAAGAAGCCATTCCTCGCTCTGTTTTTGAGGCACATTTGCGAGAAATTCAGACCTCTTTTCTGGTTGCAGAAAAAGAAGGTAGGATCATGGGTTATATCGAAGGGCCAGTTGCCCCTCACCGCTATCTGCAAGACCCCTCTTTTACAGAAGACATAAAAGACTATAGTCATGAGACTGGTGGCTATATCTCTGTGACCTGTCTCTCTATTGCCAAGGAAGCACAGGGACTCGGACTGGGTCAGAAATTGCTAACAGCCTTGAAAGAAGTTGCTCTTGAGGATAATAGAGATGGCATTAACCTAACCTGTCATGACTATCTCATCGCCTACTATGAAAAACACGGATTTGTCAATGAAGGCTTGTCCCAGTCAACCTTTGCAGGGGAAACTTGGTATGATATGGTCTGGGAAGCTAATACTCTTCGAAAATCAAATTCAAACCACGTCAGCGTCGCCTTACCGTATATATGTGACTGACTTCGTCAGTCTTATCTACAACCTCAAAACAGTGTTTTGAGCAACCTGCGGCTAGCTTCCTAGTTTGCTCTTTGATTTTCATTGAGTATAAAAAATAAGCTAGGAAAAGTATCATAGGTTGCTTTTCTTGGACTTTTAAGATATAATATTATGGATTGTCAACAAGGAGGAAAAACTTTTGAGTGAAAAGTCAAGAGAAGAAGAGAAATTAAGCTTTAAAGAGCAGATTCTGAGAGATTTAGAAAAAGTAAAAGGCTATGATGAAGTTCTGAGAGAAGATAAGGGAGTAGTTCGCACTCCTGCAAATGAACCTTCAGCTGAAGAACTCATGGCTGATTCCTTGTCAACGGTAGAGGAGATTATGAGAAAAGCTCCTATCGTGCCTACTCACCCAAGTCAAGATGTACCTTCTTCTCCAGCGGAAGAAAGTGGTTCAAGACCAGGTCCAGGTCCTGTTAGACCTAAGAAATTTGAAAGAGAATACAATGAAACCCCAACAAGGGTAGCTGTTTCCTATAAGACGGCAGAGAAAAAAGCAGAACAAGCAGGTCCAGAAACACCTACGCCTGCTACAGAAACAGTGGATATCATCAGCGATACACCACGTCGTAGCCGTAGAGAAGGAGCAAAATCCGTTAAGCCTAAGAAAGAGAAGAAGTCACATGTGAAAGCCTTTGTGATTTCATTCCTTGTATTCCTTGCCTTGCTCTCAGCAGGTGGTTACTTTGGTTATCAGTACGTGCTAGATTCTTTGTTACCTATTGATGCTAATTCTAAGAAATATGTGACGGTTCAAATTCCTGACGGTTCAAACGTTCAAGAAATTGGTACGACGCTTGAAAAAGCTGGTTTGGTGAAGCATGGTCTGATTTTTAGCTTTTATGCCAAGTATAAAAATTATACCGACTTGAAAGCAGGTTACTACAATTTGCAAAAGAGTATGAGTACAGAAGACTTACTCAAAGAGTTGCAAAAAGGTGGAACAGCTGAACCACAAGAACCTGTCCTTGCGACTTTGACAATTCCAGAAGGTTATACCTTGGATCAGATTGCTCAAGCGGTAGGTCAATTGCAAGGTGACTTCAAAGAGCCTTTGACAGCGGATGCTTTCCTAGCAAAAGTTCAAGATGAGAACTTTATCAGTCAAGAAGTTGCCAAATATCCGAGTCTACTTGAAAGCTTGCCTACAAAAGACAGCGGTGCGCGTTATCGTTTGGAAGGATACCTTTTCCCAGCTACTTACTCTATCAAGGAAAGCACAACTATTGAGAGCTTGATTGATGAGATGTTAGCTGCTATGGATAAGAACCTATCTCCTTACTATAGTACTATCAAATCTAAAAACTTGACTGTCAATGAGTTGTTGACCATTGCTTCCTTGGTCGAAAAAGAAGGTGCCAAGACAGAAGATCGTAAGCTCATTGCAGGTGTATTCTACAATCGTTTGAATCGTGATATGCCACTTCAAAGTAATATTGCAATCTTGTATGCCCAAGGAAAACTGGGGCAAAATATCAGTCTAGCTGAGGATGTTGCGATTGATACCAACATTGATTCACCTTATAATGTTTATAAAAATGTAGGTCTCATGCCTGGTCCAGTCGATAGTCCAAGTCTGGATGCGATTGAGTCAAGCATCAATCAAACTAAGAGCGATAACCTCTACTTTGTAGCAGATGTCACAGATGGCAAGGTCTACTATGCTAACAATCAAGAAGACCACGATCGCAATGTTGCTGAACATGTCAACAGCAAATTAAACCAAACAAACTAAAATTATGTGATACTTCACATAATTTTCTTTCGAAAATATCATCAGAAGAAAGTTGAGAAAAATGGCAGAAAAAACATATCCTATGACCCTTGAGGAAAAGGAAAAACTTGAAAAAGAATTAGAAGAATTGAAATTGGTCCGTCGACCAGAAGTGGTAGAACGCATTAAGATTGCCCGTTCATACGGTGACCTTTCAGAAAACAGTGAGTACGAAGCAGCTAAGGATGAACAAGCCTTTGTTGAAGGACAAATCTCTAGCTTGGAAACAAAAATTCGCTATGCTGAAATCGTCAATAGCGACGCAGTTGCCCAAGACGAAGTAGCGATTGGTAAAACAGTCACCATCCAAGAAATTGGTGAGGACGAAGAAGAAGTTTATATTATTGTAGGTTCAGCTGGTGCGGATGCCTTTGCAGGTAAAGTTTCAAATGAAAGCCCAATTGGACAAGCCTTGATTGGCAAGAAAACAGGTGACACAGCAACCATTGAAACACCTGTTGGTAGCTATGATGTAAAAATCTTAAAGGTTGAAAAAACAGCCTAAAAACAGAAAAAAGGAGTGGGGAGGCTGTGCGCTTCACTCACTCCTTTTTCCATTTTGCTACTCTTCGAAAATCAAATTCAAACCACGTCAGCGTCGCCTTGCCGTATGTATGGTTACTGACTTCGTCAGTTTCATCTACAACCTCAAAACAGTGTTTTGAGCAACCTACGGCTAGCTTACTAGTTTGCTCTTTGATTTTCATTGAGTATAAATTAAATTGAAATTGGAGACTATATGAGTTCAAAGAAGAAAAATAAGATGGAGCGTGGTCTGACCAATCGTCATGTGCAGGTTATGGCCATTGCGGGAACAATCGGAACAGGACTCTTTTTGGGAGCGGGTCGCTCTATTAGCCTGACAGGTCCTTCCATTGTACTGATTTATATGATTACAGGGGCTTTCATGTTCCTCATGATGCGTGCTGTTGGGGAAATGCTCTACCAAGATCCTGAACAACATACCTTTATCAACTTTATCACGCGCCATTTGGGTAAGGGCTGGGGCTATTTCTCGGTTTGGTCTTACTGGCTATCTGTTGTCTTTATCGGTATGGCGGAAATCACTGCTATCGCACATTATGTGCAATTTTGGTTCCCAACTTGGCCAAGTTGGATGATTGAGATTGGATTTTTGACCATTCTAGCCTTGGTTAATCTGATTGCGGTTAAGCTCTTTGGGGAAGTTGAGTTTTGGTTTGCGATGGTTAAGATTGTGGCTATTTTAGCTATGATTGCAACAGGAGTCTTTATGGTCTTGACAGGCTTTAAGACACCTCATGGAGTAGCAAGCTTAGCTAATATCGCCGACAATTTCTCCCTCTTCCCAAATGGAGGTGTCAACTTTGTCATGGCCTTCCAGATGGTCTTTTTTGCCTACCTTATGATTGAGTTTATCGGGGTCACAACTTCTGAAACCAAAAATCCACGTCAGGTCTTGCCAAAAGCTGTTAAGGAAATTCCTCTACGAATCGTCTTTTTCTATGGCGGAGCCCTCTTGGCCATTATGTCCATCATTCCATGGCGTGAACTGGCTTCTGCTGATTCACCTTTTGTTACAGTATTTGAATTGGCCGGTGTCAAGTGGGCAGCAGCCTTGATTAACTTCGTCGTTTTGACCTCAGCAGCATCTGCTCTTAACTCAACCCTTTATTCAACAGGGCGCCATTTGTATCAGATTGCTCATGATTCGCCAAATCGCTTCCTAAAGGCTATCAAGGCAGATACTCTTTCTCGCCACAATGTACCACAAAATGCCATCATTGCCTCAGCGATTTTGATTGCCCTAGCAGCCTTTATCAACGTCTTGCCAGGAGTTTCGGATGCCTTTGCCTTGATTACGGCATCGTCATCTGGTGTCTATATCGCTATTTATATCTTGATCATGGTGGCTCACCTTAAATACCGCAAGTCACCAGACTTTATGGAGGATGGCTATCTCATGCCCCATTATCGTTTCCTAAATCCTTTAACCATGCTCTTCTTTGCCTTTGTCTTTGTAACCCTCTTTTTACAGGAGTCTACATTTGTAGGAGCAATTGGTTCAGCTATCTGGATTATCGGTTTTGGGATTTACAGCCAGTGGAAATTTAGAAAATAGATTAAATACTCATCAACTCAGGTTGGTGGGTTTTTGCTAGTTTGACAGTCTTTTGAAATAAGACTATAATACAAGCTGTATCAGTTTTCAAGGAGGTTTGGATGTACTTTAGATTGGAAAATAAGGAGTCTCAGAAAGCACAAGAAATTGGGAATTTGATTCGTGCTTATAACCGTTCAAAAAGAGAAGAGGCTGAAAGTGAGCCACTTAATCTTTATGTTGAAGATGAAAATGGCAATCTCCTGGCAGGTTTGATAGCAGAGACTTTTGGAAATTGGCTCGAAATCGAGTATTTATTTGTAAAAGAGGAACTGAGAGGGCAAGGAATCGGTTCAAAACTATTGCAGCAAGCAGAAACTGAAGCTAAGAATCGTAACTGTCGTTTTGCTTTTGTCAATACTTACCAGTTTCAGGCTCCAGATTTTTATAAAAGGCATGGCTACAAGGAAGTCTTTGCTTTGCAAGACTATCCCTACACAGGAAAAAGATTTTATTACCAAAAAGATTTGTAAGGTGAATATGGAGGTGGACTGATGGATATGAGTAACTATCGATAAATACCAGTTAAATCCTACAAATTGTGTCTTTCTAGACGATATTGAGGACAATACAATCGCAGCTGAGAAATTGGGAATCAAGTCCTATCAGGTTAAGAAAAAAAGTGATGTTGTTGATATTTTAAAACAATTTATTTAAACTAAAAACTCTCTATCTTTTTAAATTGACCTTAATCCGAGATTCCCCTCTCGGATTTTGTGTTGCTTTCATTAAATTTACAGGTAAGACTTACTAGCTTCAGTAAATATACACAAGTTTTTCAGAATAGAGTGAAATACGCGAGAAAATAGAGGTAATTTTCATTAAACGCTTCCAATGTGCAAAAAAAGTTGACAAATCGAAATTTTAGGACTACACTAAGTAAGTAAGTTTTAATTCAAAAGGAGAATTTATCATGAATTTAACATTTTTTGGTCTATGTCTTGCCTGTATGGGTGTATCCCTTGCGGAAGGCTTTTTGATGAACGGTTTGCTTAAATCTGCAGCTCGCCAGCCAGATATTATTTCTGAATTGCGTAGCTTGATGATTATGGGGATTGCCTTTATTGAAGGAACGTTCTTGGTTACCCTCGTCTTTTCATTCATCATCAAATAGACAAACGGAACGAGAAGAAAAGGGAGGATTTTAGATGGAAGAAAGTATTACTCCAACCATCTCTATTGGTCCTGTTACCTTTGATTTGACCATGTTAGCCATGACCTTGTTGATTGTGGGAGTTATTTTTGTCTTTATTTATTGGGCGAGTCGCAATATGACCTTGAAACCCAAAGGAAAGCAAAATGTACTTGAGTATTTCTATGACTTTGTTATTGGATTTACAGAACCTAACATTGGTAAAAGCTACATGAAAGACTACTCGCTCTTTTTCCTTTGTCTATTTCTGTTTATGGTACTGGCAAATAACCTCGGTTTGATGGCTAAGATACAGTCTACAGATGGAACCAATCTTTGGACATCTCCAACTGCAAATTTACAGTATGACTTGGCCTTATCATTCGGCATTATTTTATTGACACATATCGAGGGTATTCGTCGTCGTGGGATTAAAAAATATCTAAAAGCCTATATCACACCTGGCTTTATGACTCCCATGAACATCTTAGAAGAGTTTACCAACTTTTTATCACTTGCCTTGCGGGTGTTCGGAAATATTTTTGCAGGAGAGGTGATGGCTAGTCTGCTGATCACTCTATCTCATCAAGCTCTATATTGGTATCCAGTTGCTTTTGGTGCTAACTTGGCTTGGACAGCCTTTTCTGTCTTTATTTCCTGCATCCAAGCCTATGTGTTTACCATGTTGTCTTCTATGTACCTAGGAAATAAGATAAATGATGGAGAAGAGTAGAAAGGAGTAACTGATGCACGTTACAGTAGGTGAATTGATTGGTAACTTTATTTTAATCGCTGGCTCTTTTATTCTTTTGCTAGTCTTGATTAAAAAATTTGCATGGTCTAATATTACAGGCATTTTCGAAGAAAGAGCTGAAAAAATCGCTACTGATATTGACAGTGCTGAACAGGCACGTCAAAAAGCAGAAGCCTTAGCTCAGAAACGTGAAGATGAATTGGCAGGCAGTCGCAAAGAAGCCAAGACAATCATTGAAAATGCAAAGGAAACAGCTGAGCAAAGTAAGGCTAGTATTTTAGCAGATGCTAAACTAGAAGCAGGACGCTTAAAAGAAAAAGCAAACCAAGAAATTGCTCAAAACAAAGCTGAAGCTTTACAAAGCGTTAAGGGTGAGGTCGCAGATTTGACCATCAGCTTGGCTGGTAAAATCATCTCACAAAACCTTGACGGTCATGCCCATAAAGCACTCATTGATCAGTATATCGATCAGCTAGGAGAAGCTTAATGGACAAGAAAACAGTAAAGGTAATTGAAAAATACAGCATGCCTTTTGTCCAATTGGTACTTGAAAAAGGAGAAGAAGACCGTATCTTTTCAGACTTGACTCAAATCAAGCAAGTTGCTGAAGAAACAGGTCTGCCTTCTTTTTTAAAACAAGTGGCAGTAGACGAGTCGGATAAGGAAAAAACAATTGCTTTTTTCCAAGACTCTGTGTCACCTTTAATACAAAACTTTATTCAGGTTCTGGCCTACAATCACAGAGCAAATCTTTTTTATGATGTGCTTGTAGATTGCTTGAACCGACTTGAAAAAGAAACAAATCGATTTGAAGTGATGATTACTTCTGCTCATCCTCTGACTGATGAACAGAAGAGTCGCTTGCTCCCTTTGATTGAGAAAAAAATGTCTCTGAAAGTAAGGAGTGTAAAAGAACAAATCGATGAAAGTCTCATTGGTGGTTTTGTCATTTTTGCCAATCACAAGACAATTGATGTGAGTATTAAACAACAACTTAAAGTTGTTAAAGAAAATTTGAAATAGAAAGTGGTGTTCTTTTGGCAATTAACGCACAAGAAATCAGCGCTTTAATTAAGCAACAAATTGAAAATTTCAAACCCAATTTTGATGTGACTGAAACAGGTGTTGTAACCTATATCGGGGACGGTATCGCACGTGCTCATGGCCTTGAAAATGCCATGAGTGGAGAGTTGTTGATTTTTGAAAACGGCTCTTATGGTATGGCTCAAAACTTGGAGTCAACAGACGTTGGTATTATCATCCTGGGTGACTTTACAGATATCCGTGAAGGCGATACAATCCGCCGTACAGGGAAAATCATGGAAGTCCCAGTAGGTGAAAGTCTGATTGGTCGTGTTGTGGATCCGCTTGGTCGTCCAGTTGACGGTCTTGGAGAAATTCACACTGATAAAACTCGTCCAGTAGAAGCACCAGCTCCTGGTGTTATGCAACGTAAGTCAGTCTCAGAACCATTGCAAACTGGTTTGAAAGCTATTGACGCCCTTGTACCGATTGGTCGTGGTCAACGTGAGTTGATTATCGGTGACCGTCAGACAGGGAAAACAACCATTGCGATTGATACAATCTTGAACCAAAAAGGTCAAGATATGATCTGTATCTATGTTGCGATCGGACAAAAAGAATCAACAGTTCGTACGCAAGTAGAAACACTACGTCAGTACGGTGCCTTGGACTACACAATCGTTGTGACAGCTTCTGCTTCACAACCATCTCCATTGCTCTTCCTAGCTCCTTATGCTGGGGTTGCTATGGCGGAAGAATTTATGTACCAAGGGAAGCATGTTTTGATTGTATACGATGATCTATCAAAACAAGCGGTAGCTTATCGTGAACTTTCGCTCTTGCTTCGTCGTCCTCCAGGTCGTGAAGCCTTTCCAGGGGATGTTTTCTACCTTCACAGCCGTTTGCTTGAGCGCTCAGCTAAAGTTTCTGATGAACTTGGTGGTGGATCAATTACAGCCCTACCATTTATCGAGACACAAGCAGGAGATATCTCTGCCTATATCGCAACCAACGTGATTTCTATCACTGATGGACAAATCTTCCTTGGCGATGGTCTCTTCAATGCGGGTATTCGTCCAGCCATCGATGCGGGTTCATCTGTATCACGTGTAGGTGGTTCTGCGCAAATCAAAGCCATGAAGAAAGTTGCTGGTACACTTCGTATCGACCTTGCTTCATACCGTGAATTGGAAGCCTTCACTAAGTTTGGTTCTGACTTAGACGCAGCAACACAGGCTAAGTTGAACCGTGGACGTCGTACCGTTGAGGTCTTGAAACAACCTGTTCACAAACCATTACCTGTTGAGAAACAAGTAACCATTCTTTATGCTTTGACACATGGTTTCTTGGATACTGTTCCAGTAGATGATATTGTTCGTTTCGAGGAAGAGTTCCATGCCTTCTTTGATGCTCAACATCCAGAGATTTTAGAAACCATTCGTGATACAAAAGACTTGCCAGAAGAAGCAGTCTTGGATGCTGCGATTACAGAGTTTCTCAATCAATCTAGCTTCCAATAAGAATAGAGGTGTCAGATGGCAGTATCTCTAAATGATATTAAAACAAAAATCGCCTCAACAAAAAATACGAGTCAAATCACTAATGCCATGCAAATGGTATCGGCTGCTAAGCTTGGTCGCTCTGAAGAAGCTGCTCGCAACTTCCAAGTTTACGCTCAGAAAGTGCGTAAACTTTTGACAGATATCCTTCATGGTAATGGAGCTGGTGGTTCAACTAATCCCATGTTGATTAGCCGTCCTGTGAAGAAGACAGGCTATATCGTTATTACTTCAGACCGTGGTTTAGTTGGAGGTTATAATTCCTCTATTCTGAAAGCCGTTATGGAGTTGAAAGAAGAATACCACCCAGACGGTACAGGTTTTGAAATGATCTGTATTGGTGGAATGGGAGCTGATTTCTTTAAGGCTCGTGGTATTCAACCACTTTATGAATTACGTGGCTTGGCAGACCAACCTAGCTTTGATCAAGTTCGTAAGATTATTTCAAAAACTGTTGAAATGTACCAAAATGAACTTTTTGATGAGCTTTATGTTTGCTACAACCACCATGTCAATACGCTAACCAGTCAAATGCGTGTGGAACAAATGCTTCCGATTGTTGACTTGGATCCCAATGAAGCGGATGAAGACTACAGCTTGACTTTTGAATTGGAAACCAGCCGAGAAGAAATTTTGGAGCAGTTGTTGCCTCAGTTTGCAGAAAGTATGATTTACGGGGCTATTATCGATGCCAAGACAGCTGAAAATGCTGCTGGTATGACAGCCATGCAAACAGCGACAGATAATGCTAAGAAAGTCATCAATGATTTGACAATTCAGTATAACCGTGCCAGACAGGCGGCGATTACACAAGAAATTACAGAAATCGTAGCAGGAGCTAGTGCCTTAGAATAGGCTCTAGTCCAGCTCGTATGAAAATGAACTTAGGACCTAGTTGAACTAGGAACCGACAGTATCTTATATAGAATAGGAGAAGGAGATGAGTTCAGGTAAAATTGCTCAGGTTATCGGTCCCGTTGTAGACGTCTTGTTTGCAGCAGGGGAAAAACTTCCTGAGATTAACAATGCACTTGTCGTCTACAAAAATGACGAAAGAAAAACAAAAATCGTCCTTGAAGTAGCCTTAGAGTTGGGAGATGGTATGGTCCGTACTATCGCCATGGAATCAACAGATGGTTTGACTCGTGGAATGGAAGTATTGGACACAGGTCGTCCAATCTCTGTACCAGTAGGTAAAGAAACTTTGGGACGTGTCTTCAACGTTTTGGGAGATACCATTGACTTGGAAGCTCCTTTTACAGAAGATGCAGAGCGCCAGCCAATTCATAAAAAAGCTCCAACTTTTGATGAGTTGTCTACCTCTTCTGAAATCCTTGAAACAGGGATCAAGGTTATCGACCTTCTTGCCCCTTACCTTAAAGGTGGTAAAGTTGGACTCTTCGGTGGTGCCGGAGTTGGTAAAACCGTCTTAATCCAAGAATTGATTCACAACATTGCCCAAGAACATGGTGGTATTTCAGTATTTACCGGTGTTGGGGAACGTACTCGTGAGGGGAATGACCTTTACTGGGAAATGAAAGAATCAGGCGTTATCGAGAAAACAGCTATGGTATTTGGTCAGATGAATGAGCCACCAGGAGCACGTATGCGTGTTGCCCTTACTGGTTTGACAATCGCTGAATACTTCCGTGATGTGGAAGGCCAAGATGTGCTTCTTTTTATCGATAATATCTTCCGTTTCACTCAGGCTGGTTCAGAAGTATCTGCCCTTTTGGGTCGTATGCCATCAGCCGTTGGTTACCAACCAACACTTGCTACAGAAATGGGTCAATTGCAAGAACGTATCACATCAACCAAGAAGGGTTCTGTAACCTCTATTCAGGCTATCTATGTGCCAGCGGATGACTATACTGACCCTGCGCCAGCAACAGCCTTTGCTCACTTGGATTCAACAACCAACTTGGAACGTAAGTTGGTACAATTGGGTATCTACCCAGCCGTTGACCCACTTGCTTCAAGTTCACGTGCCTTGGCGCCTGAAATCGTTGGAGAAGAGCACTATGCAGTTGCTGCAGAAGTAAAACGTGTCCTTCAACGTTACCATGAATTGCAAGATATCATTGCTATCCTTGGTATGGATGAGCTTTCTGATGAAGAAAAGACCTTGGTTGCACGTGCCCGTCGTATCCAGTTCTTCTTGTCACAAAACTTCAACGTTGCGGAACAATTTACTGGTCAGCCAGGTTCATATGTTCCAGTTGCTGAAACTGTACGTGGCTTTAAGGAAATCCTTGATGGTAAATACGACCACTTGCCAGAAGATGCCTTCCGTGGTGTAGGTTCTATCGAAGATGTGATTGCAAAAGCTGAAAAAATGGGATTTTAAGAGGTGATCTATGGCTCAGTTAACTGTCCAGATCGTGACACCAGATGGCCTCGTCTATGATCACCATGCCAGCTATGTATCGGTTCGAACTCTGGATGGTGAGATGGGGATCTTGCCACGACATGAAAATATGATTGCGGTTTTAGCAGTTGATGAAGTAAAGGTAAAACGTATTGATGATGAAGATCACGTGAACTGGATTGCAGTAAACGGTGGCGTTATTGAAATTGCCAATGATATGATTACAATCGTCGCTGATTCTGCAGAACGTGCTCGTGATATCGATATCAGTCGTGCAGAACGTGCCAAACTTCGTGCAGAACGTGCAATTGAAGAAGCACAAGACAAACACTTGATTGACCAAGAACGTCGTGCGAAGATTGCACTGCAACGTGCCATTAACCGTATAAATGTCGGAAATAGACTATAAGAAAAAATGAACTTGAGTTACCAAGTTCATTTTTTATGTTTTCTTAAGGAGCAAAACGGATGCAGACTGCTTCGGGAATATGGAAGTCGTTGGAGAGTTCTGCTAGACGACCATTGTTACAATTACGTTTAAAGACAGTTGCATTGTCAGAGTCTTGGTGGACAGCAATGAGAAATTTTTGGTCAGGTGTCAAATCAAAATCTCGCGGAGTCTTACCATGTGTTGGAACGATTTCTAATAACTCTAGACTACCGTCCGCAAGGATGGTATATACTGCGATAGAATCATGGCCACGGTTAGAAGCGTAGAGGTATCTACCGTCTTTAGAGAGACGAATAGCAGCGGTTCCATTAAAGCCTTTGTAAGCTTCTGGTAAAGTTGAAATAACTTGCATGCGTTCAAATTCGCCAACGCCATCGTAGATTAAAACCTCGATAGTACTATTGAGTTCACAAATGAGATAAGCGATTTTATAGTGGTTATGGAAAACGATATGACGAGAACCAGCTCCAGGAATACTATTGTAGGTATAGAGTTTAGATAATTTCCCTTCTCGATCAAGGTCATAGGTGATAACTTGGTCAGTTCCTAAGTCACAGGTCACTAGATAGTGGTCAGGTGTTAAATCTGTATAGTGAACATGGGGGGAAGCTTGATTTTCATGTGGACCTTGGCCACTGTGTTGATCTACATCACTAAGTAAAAGACTACCATCTTCCTGACGTTTATAAACAAGGACCTGTCCCTTGTGATAGTTGGCTGCATAGACCAAATTACGCTTTTCATCGACAGCAACATAACAGTGGGGGGCTCCTTTTTCAACGACGTGATTTAATAAAGTCCCGTCAGTTTGATAGGCTGCAATTCCCCCCTTATCGTCTTGACTACCAACGGTGTATAAATGTTGGTGCTGGTCAAAGGCAAGGTAGGTTGGACTTGGCTCAGCTGTAAAAAGTTCTAGGTTTGAAAGCTGACCAGTTTCTGTATCAAAGTCAGCCTTGTAAATCCCTTGGGAAGTACGACGTGTGTAAGTTCCAAAATAAACAGTTTCTTTCATAACGTTACCTCTATATAAAGATAAGACTATTATATCACAAAAACAAGCCAATTAAAGACATCCAATTAGATGTAAGCACTTTAAAAAATAATTGATTGGTTTTTTGAAAAATATAATAATATAGAGATTGTTTTCCTTACTTTTCTTCTTAAAAGTGCTATAATGAACTCATAAAATGTTTAAAGGAGTCCTTACTATGAAAAAACGAGTTTTTCTAGCAGCTGGTGTAGCTATACTCTCGGCGGCTATGCTAGCAGCGTGTTCAACAGGTGGTAAAGATGCTACTAAACCTGTTACCTATACCTATGTCTTCTCTACAGATCCTACGACTCTGGATTATACAGTTTCTGGGAATGTCAGCACTAAACAAATTACAGGTAATGTTATTGATGGTCTACTTGAAAATGACCAATATGGGAATCTGATTCCATCAGTTGCAGAAGATTGGACTGTTTCAAAAGATGGTTTGACCTATACCTATAAAATTCGCCAGGGTGTCAAATGGTATACTAATGAGGGCGAAGAATATGGTGAAGTCAAAGCTCAGGACTTTGTAACTGGTCTGAAGCACGCAGCTGATAAGAAATCACAGGCTCTTTATCTGGTTCAAGACTCAGTTCAAGGTTTGGACGATTATGTCAATGGGAAAACAACAGATTTCTCTACTGTTGGTGTAAAAGCGACAGATGATTATACGGTTGTTTACACTTTGAACCATCCAGAATCTTTCTGGAATTCCAAGACAACAATGGGCGTTCTTGCCCCAATTAGCGAGGACTTTTTGGCTTCTAAAGGAGATGACTTTGGGAAGGCGACTGATGTAACAAGCATTCTTTATAATGGTGCCTATCTCCTCAAGGGATTGACATCTAAATCTTCTATTGAGATGACCAAAAATCAAAACTATTGGGATAAGCAAAATGTCTTTATTGATGATATTAAATTGTCTTTCTTTGATGGTCAAGACGCCGATTCTCTTGGACGTGGCTTTGATGAAGGACATTATCCAGCGGCGCCTCTCTTTAAAAATTCTGCCAACTATGAACGTCTAAAAGAAAAATACAAGGATAATATTGTGTATGGGCCACAAAGAGGCGGAACTTTCTATATCTCAACTAATATCGATCGTGTAGCTTATAACCATACTGCTAAAACAAGTGATGCGGAAAAATCATCCACTAAAAAGGCTTTGTTGAATAAAGATTTCCGTCAATCCTTGGCTTTCGCTGCAGATCGTACGGCTGCAGTATCTCAAGTATTTGGGGACGAAGTGGCACCTCGTAAATTACGTACAAGTTTTACCCCTCCAACATTTGTCCAAGTTGGAGAGCAGTCATTTGGGCAAGTAGCTAAGTCAGAACTGGATAAGTTAGATAGCGCTTGGAAAGACGTGAGTCTTGATGATGCACAAGATTCACTTCATAATGTAGACAAGGCTAAAGCTAAATTTGAAGTTGCTAAGAAAACACTTCAAGCCGATGGAGTACAGTTCCCCGTTCATTTAGACCTTCCAGTTTCCTCTACTCAGACAGATTTTATTCGTCAAGCCCAATCTTATAAACAATCCATTGAGGAAGCCTTAGGCTCTGAAAATATAGTGATTGACATTCAACAAGTTTCTGATGATGAATTGGGAAATATGACAGTATTTGCAACATCAACTAACAATACTGATTGGGATATCAATGTAAATAGTGGTTGGAGTCCTGATTATGCAGATCCATCAACCTATTTAGATGTATTTGATCCAACATCTGGTCCAACTCTTCTAGGAGCACTTGGTGTAGCACCAGGTACAGATAATCCGGCAATCAAAGCTGTTGGTTTAGATAAGTTTAAAGAGTTAATTACTGATGCTAGTGGTGAAAAAATAGATCTGCAAAAACGTTATTCTAAATATGCTAAGGCTCAAGCTTGGTTAACAGATAGTGCTCTGGTTATTCCTGTACACTCAGACGGTGCCCAAATGCTTGTAACGAAGAAAGTATTAGGCAGTGGTGCTGATGGTTGGGTTGGTGACAAAACAGGCGACAACAGTTATAAATATCTTAAACTCCAAGATAAGATTGTCACTTCTAAAGAAATGGATGAGTTCCGCAAGAAATTTGCTGATGAAAAAGCCAAATCCAATGCTGATTATCAGAAGAACTTAGACCGTCATATTCAAGACTAATCAAATCTCCTCTTTTGAGGGGATTTTTTATATCGCTGTCTCCATGTAAGCACTTTAAAAAAGAGTTATTTTGGTCTAAAAATGGTATAATGAAAGGACGACAGAAAGGAATTATATATGGAACAAAAAGAGAAACATTTTAGCCTATCTTGGTTTTTTAAGTGGTTTTTGGATAACAAGGCCATTACGGTATTTTTGGTAACCTTATTATTGGGACTCAATCTTTTTATTTTAAGTAAGATTAGTTTTTTATTTTCACCTGTTTTAGACTTTTTGGCAGTCGTGATGTTGCCAGTCATTCTGTCTGGCTTGTTATATTATTTGTTGAATCCTATTGTTGATTGGATGGAGAAGCATAAGGTTAATCGTGTTATAGCTATCACTATTGTCTTTGTTATCATCGCTCTCTTTATCATTTGGGGTTTGGCAGTCGCCATTCCAAATCTGCAACGCCAGGTTTTGACCTTTGCAAGAAACGTTCCTGTTTACTTAGAAGATATAGATAGGATTGTTAATGGATTGGTAGCCCAGCACCTGCCAGATGATTTCAGACCTCAGTTAGAACAAGTTTTGACCAATTTTTCTAGCCAGGCTACAGTTTGGGCAAGTAAGGTTTCATCTCAGGCAGTCAACTGGGTGAGTGCCTTTATTAGCGGAGCTTCTCAAGTGATTGTTGCCTTGATTATCGTTCCTTTCATGCTCTTTTATCTCTTGCGTGATGGGAAAGGCTTGCGTAACTATTTGACCCAATTTATGCCGACAAAATTGAAAGAACCTGTTGGACAAGTTTTATCAGATGTGAATCAACAGTTGTCCAACTATGTTCGAGGGCAAGTGACAGTGGCTATTATTGTAGCAGTAATGTTTATGATCTTCTTTAAGATCATTGGTCTCCGTTATGCGGTTACGCTTGGTGTTACTGCTGGTATTTTAAATCTGGTTCCTTATCTTGGTAGCTTTCTAGCCATGCTTCCTGCCTTAGTTCTGGGCTTGATTGCTGGGCCAGTTATGTTGTTGAAAGTAGTGATTGTCTTTGTCGTAGAACAAACTATTGAAGGCCGTTTTGTCTCTCCATTGATTTTGGGAAGCCAATTAAACATCCATCCTATTAATGTTCTCTTTGTTTTGTTAACTTCAGGATCTATGTTTGGTATCTGGGGAGTTTTACTTGGTATTCCGGTTTATGCCTCTGCTAAGGTTGTCATTTCAGCCATTTTCGAATGGTATAAGGTAGTCAGTGGTCTATATGAAGTAGAGGGCGAGGAAGTCAAGAGTGAACAATAGTCAACAGATGTTACAGGCTTTGGAAGAGCAAGATTTAACCAAGGCAGAGCACTATTTCGTCAAAGCTTTAGAAAATGATCCAAGTGACCTTCTGTATGAGTTGGCAACTTATCTTGAAGGAATTGGTTTTTATCCTCAGGCCAAGGAAATTTACCTGAAAATCGTAGAGGATTTCCCAGAGCTTCATCTTAATCTAGCAGCAATCGCTAGCGAGGATGGTCAAATCGAAGAAGCCTTTGCTTATCTTGAGGAAATCCAAGCTGACAGTGACTGGTATGTCTCGTCTTTGCTTCTTAAGGCAGATCTTTACCAGATGGAAGGTTTGACAGATGTGGCGCGTGAGAAATTGCTGGAGGCCTTGAGTTATTCAGAGGATCCTCTCTTGATATTAGGATTGGCAGAATTGGATAGTGAGTTGGAAAATTACCAAGAGGCTATTCAAGGCTATGCCCAGTTAGATAATCGCTCGATTTATGAGCAAACAGGGATTTCCACCTATCAACGAATTGGCTTTGCCTATGCCCAGTTAGGGAAATTTGAAACGGCCACAGAGTTTTTAGAAAAAGCTCTGGAGTTAGAATACGATGACCTAACAGCTTTTGAGTTAGCCAGTCTTTACTTTGATCAAGAAGAATACCAAAAAGCTGTCCTCTATTTTAAGCAGATCGATACCATTTCTCCTGACTTTGAAGGCTATGAGTATGGATACAGTCAGGCCTTACATAAGGAACATCAAGTTCAAGAAGCTCTGCGTATCGCTAAGCAAGGCTTGGAGAAAAATCCTTTTGAAACAAGACTCTTATTAGCAGCTTCACAATTTTCTTATGAATTGCATGATGCTAGTGGAGCAGAGAACTACCTCCTTACTGCTAAAGAAGATGCTGAGGATACGGAAGAAATCTTACTCCGTCTAGCAACTATTTATCTGGAGCAGGAGCGTTATGAGGATATTCTAGACTTGCAAAGTGAGGAGCCAGAAAATCTTTTGACCAAGTGGATGATTGCTCGTTCCTATCAAGAAATGGACGATTTGGATACTGCCTATGAGCATTACCAAGAGTTGGCAGGAGATTTGAAGGACAATCCAGAATTTCTGGAACACTATATCTATCTCTTGCGTGAATTGGGCTACTTTGAAGAAGCAAAAGTCCATGCACAAGCTTACTTAAAACTGGTTCCAGATGATGTGCAAATGCAAGAATTGTTTGAGAGATTGTAAGAATGTTTAAACATATAGAACTGTAGTTTATCTCTTTTGATAGCTACGGTTTTTATTTGTATATGATAGAATTTTTTTGCAAAAATGGTTGGTTATTTTGTTTATTCATGCTATAATAGGAACAATTACTTTTAGGAGGTGCAGTATGTCTTATTTATTTGAGATATTACCGAGTTTACTGAATGGTGCGAGCACGACTGTACAGGTCTTTGCACTGGTCTTGCTATTTTCGATTCCTTTGGGCGTTTTGATTGCCTTTGCCTTGCAAGTCCATTGGAAGCCCCTCCATTATCTGATTAACATTTACATCTGGGTTATGCGAGGAACCCCCTTACTCTTGCAACTGATTTTTATTTATTATGTGCTCCCAAGTATTGGGATTCGCTTAGATCGCCTTCCTGCTGCTATTATTGCCTTTGTTCTCAACTATGCAGCTTACTTTGCAGAAATTTTCCGTGGGGGAATTGACACTATTCCAAGAGGACAGTATGAGGCTGCCAAGGTCTTGAAGTTTAGCCCTTTTGACACAGTGCGCTATATTATCTTGCCCCAAGTGACTAAAATCGTTCTTCCTAGTGTCTTTAATGAAGTTATGAGTTTGGTCAAGGATACTTCTTTGGTCTATGCTCTCGGAATTTCAGACCTTATCTTGGCTAGTCGAACAGCTGCCAACCGTGACGCCAGTCTGGTTCCTATGTTCTTGGCAGGAGCCATTTACTTGATTTTGATTGGGATTGTGACAATTATTTCCAAAAAAGTTGAGAAGAAGTATAGTTATTATAGATAGGAGGCTGCCATGTTAGAATTACGAAATATCAATAAGAAATTTGGAGACAAACAAATCCTGTCTAATTTCAGTCTAAGTATTCCTGAAAAGCAAATCCTGGCTATCGTTGGGCCTTCCGGTGGCGGTAAGACAACTCTTTTACGTATGCTTGCGGGTCTTGAAACCATTGATTCAGGGCAAATCTTTTATAATGGACAACCTTTAGAGCTGGATGAATTGCAGAAGCGAAACCTACTGGGATTTGTCTTCCAAGATTTTCAACTGTTCCCTCATTTATCAGTTCTGGACAATTTGACCTTATCGCCTGTGAAGACCATGGGAATGAAGCAGGAGGAGGCTGATAAGAAGGCGCGTGGTCTCTTGGAACAATTAGGACTAGCAGGACACGCAGATGCCTATCCTTTCTCACTATCTGGTGGGCAAAAGCAGCGTGTGGCCTTGGCGCGTGCTATGATGATCGACCCAGAAATCATAGGATACGATGAACCAACTTCTGCCCTGGATCCAGAATTACGCTTGGAAGTGGAAAAACTAATCTTGCAAAATAGGGAACTTGGGATGACCCAGATTGTGGTTACCCATGATTTGCAGTTCGCTGAAAATATCGCAGATGTATTATTGAAAGTAGAACCTAAATAGGAGGAAAAATGGATGAAAAAATGGATGCTTGTATTAGTCAGTCTGATGACTGCTTTGTTCTTAGTAGCTTGTGGGAAAAATTCTAGCGAAACTAGTGGAGATAATTGGTCTAAGTACGAGTCTAACAAGTCTATTACTATTGGATTTGATAGCACTTTTGTTCCAATGGGATTTGCTCAGAAAGATGGTTCTTATGCAGGATTTGATATTGATTTAGCTACAGCTGTTTTTGAAAAATACGGAATTACGGTAAATTGGCAACCGATTGATTGGGATTTGAAAGAAGCTGAATTGACAAAAGGAACGATTGATCTGATTTGGAATGGCTATTCCGCTACAGATGAACGCCGTGAAAAGGTAGCATTCAGTAACTCATATATGAAGAATGAGCAGGTATTGGTTACCAAGAAATCATCTGGTATCACGACTGCAAAGGATATGGCTGGAAAGACATTAGGAGCTCAAGCTGGTTCATCTGGTTATGCGGACTTTGAAGCAAACCCAGCGATTTTAAAGGATATTGTCGCTAATAAGGAAGCGAATCAATACCAAACCTTTAATGAAGCCTTGATTGATTTGAAAAATGATCGAATTGACGGTCTATTGATTGACCGTGTCTATGCAAACTATTATTTAGAAGCAGAAGGCGTTTTAAACGATTATAATGTCTTTACAGTTGGACTAGAAACAGAAGCTTTTGCGGTTGGAGCCCGTAAGGAAGATACAACTCTGGTTAAGAAGATAAATGAAGCTTTTTCTAGTCTTTACAAGGACGGAAAGTTCCAAGAAATCAGCCAAAAATGGTTTGGAGAAGATGTAGCAACCAAAGAAGTAAAAGAAGGACAGTAAGATAAAATAGTGGCTGAGACTGCGTTTTGATTAGCAAAACGTAGTTTTTTTGTAATCTAGGAAAACGATAATAGCGATTGAATCTGGATAATTGAATATGGAATAGCCCACTGTGATTTCTAAACCATTGTTAAAAATTGATTTGACTTCCAAAATTAAAATGTTCTGTAATGAAATGCTGATGCAACTGTTTTAGGAACAATAAAACGCATAATATCAAGGTTTTCGAACCTTATATTATGCGTTTTGTGATTGTTAGCTGATTTTTTACAATCCAGCAAAGTCCTTGATTTCTTGTGCTGACATTGAAGAGTCGCAACGGACGTTGATTTGTCCATCTGCAACGTGAATAAAGCCTGGTACAGTTGGGATTCCATAGCGTGAGCGGAATGCTTGCAACTCATTGAGTTGGCTTGGTTCTTCACTATTGATGAAGTAGATGTGAGCTTTGGTTTCAGCTACGACACCTGCTAATGTACCTGCAAATTTACGGCAGTAAGGGCAAGTTTTGCGACCGATAAAGAAGGTTGCAGTTTCTTTTTTATCAAGAGCTTCTTGCGCACGCGCTACTGTAGTGACTTCAAGGTCTTTGATGTTATCTAAAAATTGTTCCATGAGATTACCTCGCTTTCATTGATAAGTCTAGTATGCCATAAAGTTTCTAAAATTGCTTAGATTTGATACGAAAAAAAGATGAGATTGGTTGGTCTCATCTTTTATAGGGCCTTATTTTACAAAAGCATTGATTTCTGCTTCGATATTAGCAATCTTAGCTTGTGATTCTTCGTTAGTTTCACCTACAACTGCAATGTAGAACTTGATTTTTGGTTCTGTACCTGAAGGGCGAACGGCAATCCATGAACCGTCAGCAAGTGTGTATTTCAACACGTCACTTGGAGGAGTTGTCAAGTTTGTAACAGTACCGTCAGCAGCAGTAGCTGTTTGAGCTTTGAAGTCTTCTACGACAGTGATAGCTGTTGCGTTCCATTATTTTGGAGCATTGTTACGGAATTTAGCCATAATCGCTTTGATTTGTTCAGCACCATCGACACCTGAAAGGGTAACAGAGATTGTCTTTTCTGCGTAGTAGCCGTACTCTTTGTAGATTTCTTCGATACCGTCAGCAAGTGTCAAACCACGTGAACGGTAGTAGGCAGCAAGTTCAGCAACGACAAGAACGGCTTGGATAGCATCTTTATCACGTACGAATGGTTTAATCAAGTAACCGAAGCTTTCTTCAAATCCCATCATGTATGTGTGATTGTGTTTTTCTTCGAATTCTTGGATTTTTTCAGCGATAAATTTGAAACCAGTCAGAACGTTGAACATGGTTGCGCCGTAGCTTTCAGCAATCTTCGTTACCAAGTCAGTTGATACGATAGATTTACATAGGGCTGCATTTTCAGGAAGAGTTCCAGCGTTTTTGTGGGCTTCCAAGATGTATTTTGCCATGATAGCACCGATTTGGTTACCTGATAGGTTAAGGTAGCTACCATCTTTTTGAAGAACTTCAACACCAACACGGTCAGCATCAGGGTCAGTTGCGACAAGAACGTCTGCACCAACTTGACGACCAAGTTCTTCAGCAAGTGCAAAGGCTGCTTGGCTTTCTGGGTTTGGAGATTTTACAGTTGAGAAGTCAGGATCAGCAGTTGCTTGCGCTTCAACGACTTGAACAGAGTCAAATCCTGCTTGGGCAAGGGCACGACGAGCCAACATTTCACCAGTACCATGAAGTGGTGTGTAGACAATCTTCATGTCTTTACCAAATTCTTCAATCAAGGCTGGGTTGATGTTAACGTCCTTAACTTCTTTAAGGTATTCTACGTCAACAGCTTCGCCGATAACTTCAATCAAGCCAGAAGCTTTTTCAGCTTCCACATCAGCAACTTCTACCGCAAATGGGTTTTCGATTGCGCGGATATAAGTAGTCAAAGCGTCCGCGTCGTGTGGAGGCATTTGTCCACCGTCTTCACCGTAAACCTTGTAACCGTTAAATGGAGCAGGGTTGTGGCTGGCTGTGACCATGATACCTGCGAAACAGTTGAGGTGACGAACTGCAAATGATAGTTCTGGAGTTGGACGAAGGCTTTCAAATACGTAAGATTTGATACCGTGTTTAGCAAGAACTGCCGCAGATTCAAAGGCAAACTCAGGTGAGAAGTGACGGCTATCGTAGGCGATTGCTACACCGCGTTCTTTCTCGTTTCCACCTTTTGACTCAATCAAACGAGCCAATCCCTCAGTAGCTTGACGAACAACATAGATGTTGATGCGGTTTGTACCAGCGCCAATCAAGCCACGCATCCCTGCAGTACCAAATTCAAGATTTGTATAGAAGGCATCTTCCTTCGTTTTTTCATCCATATTTTCCAAATCTTGACGAAGATAGTCAGGAAGATCCGCAAAATCAACCCATTTCTGGTAATTTTCTTGGTAAGACATTCAAATTCTCCTTTATTTTTAAAACATTTAATCAGTTTGATTATATCATTTTTTTTAGTTTTAGTAAAACCTTATCTGCTTCGAAAATATCTTCAAACCAGGTCAGATTGAATTTTGGGTTTATATGATGTTGAGGCTAGGAAAAATTCAATTTCAGTAAAAAAGTAAGTCTTCTCATAATAAAACATTGATACCAAACGTTTTATTATGAGAAGACTTTTACCCAGCCTCTTTATATACAACCTCAAAACAGTGTTTTGAGTAATCTGTGACTAGACGTTTAGTTCTAAGAATGCCATCTTGACCAGATGGTTTTCTTTACCGTTATTGGTGATAATCTTCCAGCAAGGCTTCAAACTCAGATACTGACATACCCAGCTGATGGCTGGCAACCTCAGGTGTTAGAAGACCTTGACGTACTAGATTTGCTAAACCTACTTTTAATCCCTGTTCGATGCCTTCAGCTCGTCCACGCTCTAAACCTTGTTCAATCCCCTCTGCACGACCACGTTCCAACCCTTTTTCCTCAGCTTGTTCCAAAGCATAGTCCTGTGCTAACAAGGCTTGTTCTTCTCGCATACGTAGTTGGCTAAACATTTTCCTGTCCTCCTCGGACCAGCTCTTGTAGTCCAGCAGTTGGTCTGCTTGGCTGATGGCTCGCTCGGGTTGTTGAGTAAAGGGTTTGTTACCAAAAAACTCCAACCACGGTTTGCGAACCTTGTCTTTGCTGGTTTCTCTGTATTTTTTAGGTCTTATTTATGATGGTCTTTCAATAATTCTTCAAACTCAGCGACAGTCATGCCTAATTGCTTACTGGCTACCTCAGAAGTCAGAAGACCTTGGCGGACCATATCTAGGAAGGCAAAGAGTTTTCCACGTTCAAGTCCTTGTTCTAAACCTTTTTCGATGCCTTGTTCAATACCTTCAGCTCGCCCACGCTCTAGTCCCCGCTCTAAGCCCTTTTCTTCAGCTTGTTCCAAGGCATAGTCCTGAGCTAACAATGCCTGTTCTTCTCGCATACGTAGTTGACTAAACATTTTCCTGTCCTCCTCGGACCAGCTCTTGTAGTCCAGCAGTTGGTCTGCTTGGCTGATGGCTCGCTCGGGGTGTTGGGTAAAGGGCTTGTTGCCGAAAAACTCCAACCATGGCTTGCGAACCTCGTCTTTGCTGGTTTCTCTGTATTTTTTTAGTTCTAAGAACGCCATCTTAACCAAATGGTTTTCTTGTCCGTTATTGGTGATGGTTAAAACTTCACCTGTCGTATCCTCTCGCATACTAAAGCTATGAAAAGCTAGGTCATCTGAAAAGTAATTGCTGTCCACGATTGCGATAGCGTATACTGGTGCGATGTGTTTATAGCTCTGGTGAGTGTCACCTTCACGCTGACGAATTTTTTCAAGATTTTGATTAACCTGACTGCAAAGGTAAGCCCATAGGCGATTGATGAAAAAATTCTGATGATGTACCTGAATCTCAATGATAACTTGGGTTCCATTGTCCAACTCAGCTAAGACATCAATACTGGTATAGAAATCCTGCGCTGAATAGGACATGGAAGGCAAGACGTGAATATTGCTACCCTCCAAAATCGTCACATTTTTTGCTGGCAAGTCCAGCATATCGCGAATAAATTGACAAGTGATTTCTGGATTGCTAAAGATTTTCTTAGCAACCAAATCATTGGTTGGGCTGATGCCCGGATGACGTACAGTCATATTTCTTCTCCTCTCATTATAGCACATTTTTTAATCTAATTTACTAGATTTGATGCTTCTATCTATTTATTCGGAAAAGAAAGTGAAAAGTTCAAACTTTCTTGAAAATAACAATACATTAAGTAAAAAAATAGCCAAACTCTTTACATCAAGAAATTTAGCTATCTTTTTTAGGTTGTTTTAAGATTGCATAACGCTTACAGATTTCTCACTTATGTTCTTTCAACAGCACTTCAAACTCAGCCACAGTCATTCCCAATTGCTGACTTGCAACCTCAGCGGTTAAAAGATGCTGGCGAACGAGATTTACTAATCCTTTTTTCAGTCCCTTTTCTTCAGCTTGTTCCAAGGCATAGTCCTGTGCTAACAAGGCTTGTTCTTCACGCATACGTAGTTGACTAAACATTTTCCTGTCCTCCTCGGACCAGCTCTTGTAGTCCAGCAGTTGGTCTGCTTGGCTGATGGCTCGCTCGGGTTGCTGGGTAAAGGGTTTGTTCCCAAAAAACTCCAACCAGGGCTTGCGAACCTTGTCTTTGCTGGTTTCTCTGTATTTTTTTAATTCCAAGAATGCCATCTTGACTAGATGGTTTTCTTGACCATTGTTTGTGATGGTTAAGACTTCACCTGTCGTGTCCTCTCGCATACTAAAACTGTGGAAAGCCAAGTCATCTGAGAAGTAGTTGCTGTCCACAATTGCGATAGCGTATACTGGTGAGATGTGTTTATAGCTCTGGTGTGTATCACCTTCTCGTTGGCGAATTTTTTCAAGGTTTTGATTGACCTGACTGCACAGATAAGCCCATAAACGATTGATGAAAAAATTCTGATGATGAACCTGAATCTCAATGATAACTTGAGTGCCGTTGTCCAACTCCGCTAAAACATCTATACTGGTATAGAAATCCTGTGCCGAGTAGGGCATGGAAGGCAAGACATGAATGTTACTTCCCTCCAAAATCGTCACATTTTTTGCTGGTAAATCCAACATATCGCGAATAAATTGACAAGTGATTTCTGGATTGCTGAAAATTTTCTTAGCAACCAAATCGTTAGTTGGGCTGATGCCCGGATGACGTAAGGTCATATTCTTTCTCCTTTCATTATAGCACATTTTTTAATCTAATTTGCTAGATTCTATGCTTCTATCTATTTATTCGGAAAAGAGAGTGAAAAGTTCAAACTTTCCTGAAAATAACAATATCTTAGATAAAAAAGATAGCTAAACTCTTTACATCAAGAAATTTAGCTATCCTTTTTAGTTGTTTTTGTATAGTGTAATATTTACAGATTTCTTACTCATATCTTGCCAATAACGCCTCAAACTCAGCGACAGTCATGCCTAATTGCTGGCTGGCTACCTCAGAAGTCAGAAGACCTTGGCGGACCATATCTAGGAAGGCAAAAAGTTTTCCACGTTCAAGTCCTTGTTCTAAACCTTTTTCGATGCCTTGTTCAATCCCCTCTGCACGACCACGCTCCAAGCCCTTTTCTTCAGCTTGTTCCAAGGCATAGTCCTGGGCCAATAAGGCTTGTTCTTCACGCATACGTAGTTGACTAAACATCTTCCTGTCCTCCTCGGACCAGCTCTTATAGTCCAGTAGTTGATCTGCCTGGCTGATGGCTCGCTCGGGTTGCTGGGTAAAGGGCTTGTTGCCAAAAAACTCCAACCACGGCTTGCGAACCTCGTCCTTGCTGGTTTCTCTGTATTTTCTTAATTCTAAGAACGCCATCTTGACCAGATGGTTTTCTTGAACCGTTATTGGTGATAATCTTCCAGCAGTGCCTCAAACTCAGCGATAGTCATTCCCAACTGCTGGCTGGCAACCTCGGAAGTCAGAATACCTTGACGAACTAGATTTACTAAACCTACTTTTAATCCTTCTTCTCGTCCTTGTTCACGACCCTCTGCACGACCACGTTCAAGACCACGCTCTAAACCTTGTTCAATCCCCTCTGCGCGACCACGTTCAATACCACGTTCAAGACCACGTTCTAATCCTCTTTCCTCAGCTTGTTCCAAGGCATAGTCCTGTGCTAACAATGCTTGTTCTTCACGCATACGTAGTTGACTAAACATTTTCCTGTCCTCCTCGGACCAGCTCTTGTAGTCCAGCAGTTGATCTGCTTGACTGATGGCTCGCTCGGGTTCTTGAGTAAAGGGTTTGTTGCCGAAAAACTCTAACCATGGTTTGCGAATACTATCTTTGCTGGTTTCTCTATATTTTTTTAATTCCAAGAACGCCATCTTAACCAGATGGTTTTCCTGTCCATTGTTTGTAATTGTTAAAGCCTCTCCCGTCGTATCCTCTCGCATGCTAAAACTATGAAAAGCCAGGTCATCTGAGAAGTAATTGCTATCCACAATAGCGATAGCGTATACTGGTGCGATGTGTTTATAGCTCTGATGAGTATCACCTTCTCGTTGACGGATTTTTTCTAGGTTTTGATTGACCTGACTGCATAGGTAAGCCCATAGGCGATTGATGAAAAAATTCTGATGATGGACTTGAATCTCAATGATAACTTGTGTCCCATTATCTAACTCCGCTAAAACATCTATACTGGTATAGAAATCCTGCGCCGAATAGGGCATGGAAGGCAAGACGTGAATGTTGCTTCCCTCCAAAATGGTCACATTTTTTGCTGGCAAGTCCAACATATCGCGAATAAATTGACAAGTGATTTCTGGGTTGCTAAAAATCTTCTTAGCAACCAAGTCATTAGTTGGGCTAATGCCCGGATGTCTTAGAATCATCCTTTTCCTCCTTCTATTATAGCACATTTTTTAATCTAATTTGCTAGATTCACTGCTTCTATCTATTTATTCGGAAAAAGTAGAAAAAGAGTAGAAAAAATGTCAAATTGTCTCAGTTTTAAAGAAATAAGTGTAAAAGTTAATGGGAATCCTAAAGCAAGCTGAAAAGGTCTCAAAGCACAGCGCTGAGCTTGCTGATAAAAGGAAGTGCGTCCATAAGATGCACACGACAAGGCAAGGATAATGAGGCTTCATCTTTGGTGTTGGCTTACTGATGATGGACTTCTAACCTAGCTTTGGTCTTAGTAAAAAGAGTCGTCTTTCCATTCAAAAAATTTGAAGTTTCAAGCCGACTGGTGTATAATATATTCATGAATTGTATTCTATTATATAGGAAGTAATAGGGCACAATATATATATATATATATGGAGTGTAAGAATGAATCATCCAGAAAAACAATTAAAATACAGTATTCGGAAAGTGAGTGTCGGTGCAGCTAGTGTTGTCATTGGGGCGCTCTATCTTTTGATGGGAGCTGGGATTGCTCATGCTGAGGGCGTGGAGTCAGCGAGGGAAACTGAGAGGGCAGCAAACCCGACAGATGCAGAACAGTCTGGAAATGGAGAGACAGGAAACAAGCCTGACCTCAGCAATACTGATGCAGCAGCAAATACCTATAATGCTCCCGTAGCTGAAAATCCGCTAGTAGCTCCAGAAGCTGCCAAACCTCGTCGGACTAAAAGAGCGTTACCTGATGGGGACGAAAGTAATCCATCGAGTGGAGCTACAGGAACTGAATCAGGAGAGAACCAGCCAACAGGTGAAAATTCACCTGTACTGGATGCCAATCGTAAAGGTGAGACAGTAAAAACTGACCAGCCTGGGGTACATGTACCTAAAGATGGAGAAGAGGGTGGGGATGATAAGAATGCCCACTTAACATTTGATACTCCTGGTGAGAATGCTACAGTTGAGTACATGTACAAAATCATCCAAAATATGCCGGATGACTTCCAAAATAATGAGCGTTCATACTTGAGAAATATGAACACCCTTGGTGATGCACTTAGATTTGATGGAAATGGTAATGTTACTAAGGATGAAAGCGGCAAACAACTACAAGATGGTGAAATTCGTGAAATTAACGAGTTCGGTGGTTGGAAAGCTATAGACGGTGGAACATTCGCCATCGGTAAGAAAAATGCTCAAGGGTATTTCACTGGTTGGTACTATAAAAAGGGTTCAACCACAGAAAAAGAGCAAGGCGGGATGCTTGGTTCTGATGCACTTGACCGAGTCTACCTTCACGAGCAAGCATTAGACCGTCGCTTCAAATATATGTTAATGCTTGCTAAAGGGCGTACTATCGCCAATAGAACTGATACAGCACAAGATGGATCTCGGTTTGAAATAGAAACAGAAAATAGAACAGGAAATAAGGAACATCTTAATAGCTTACCTGTAAAAGAGAAGGAAGATATTCTCCAACATTCTCCAAATATTGAGGGATTCAATGGAATAGAAAAAACCTTTACTGCCTTTTCTACCAAATATGGAAGTCGCTTGAAAATCGACTTTGTGACAGGGTATATCTCAGACTATGAAGGGTCAAAAGGGACTTATCGTATCGTTGTTACAGCGATTAAAAAGGATAAGAATGATACTTCAAAAGAAGTGGAAGAGACCATTTATGACCACACTATTAACCGAATTGACGGTGTTGTAGAGAATGAAGAACGCTACAGCCAGGGTGTGGATTTAAAAGCGTTGAATAGAGAAATTAAAAAGATTTTTCAGGATGAATACAATAAAAAAGTCAATGCTCTTGCAAATCCTAAATATAAAGAAAAATATCCGGACGACAAAAAAATAGATAAACAGAAACTAGACGCTTTAAAAGAGGAAGTAAAACAAGAACTTGCCAAAAAAGGCGACGTTATATATGAGTTGCCTATCGATAAGGACGAATTGCATGAAGTAGAAAAAAACGGAAAACTAACTAATAAGTTTAAAGAAGAACTTAATATCCAAGCTAACTATGCAACTGTAGCCAATAAACTCAACAATATATTAAGGAACATAACGGATATCGAGGTGCAAAAAAAATCTGCAATATGGGTGGTTAGTACTGAGAAAAATTCAGATGGAATAACAAAAAGTAAAGACCCAGATCGTGTCTATAAATTATTAGATTTTGTATTGCCAACTGCTAAAAAAATTATCTATCATGCAGATACAGACCAATTAGAACTCCAAACAGACCCAAAAAAAGTGAAGAGTCATCGTGAAAAACTTAAGGCTGAGCTAGCAGAAAAAGAAGCTCTTTTAAAGACTACTACGACTAAGGATGAAACAGCTAAACTTAAAAAAGAAATCTCTGCCTTAAACTCAGCCCTTGGATCCACAAACGCCTACACTTACCTGGAAGCAAGAAACGGTAGTAAAGAAGCAAAAATCCTTGGCTCACATATGGAAGCAACTGAACAACCTGAGGATCTAACAGAAGCTGATTACAATAGAATAAGGACGAATGATCTTGCTGCGAAGGAAAACGATGGTCTTCCAAAATTCACGCACTATTTTGTTGAAAAAGAAAAAGTTAGACGTTCAGGTGTGCTAGCTGATGCTGAATTATCCAAAAAAATTACTGAGGAAATTGGTGGAGATCAGGATAAACTAGGTAAAGGTGGATACTTCTCAACAGGGGATATTCCATTGGATAAAGATGTCGTAGCCTACAAGATACAAGTGTTTGCTGAAAACAAAAAACGCGTTGGGGTTAATAAGCAAAGTCCAAGACTTCAATATAACTTACCTATCCTAGCCGACTTCTCAGTTATTCAAGATACGGTAGAACCATCTAAAGAAGTAGCCAAACGGATCATTGATAAACAGGTGAAAGAGAAGAAAATTCCACCAGAAGAAGGGGAAAAACTCAAAGGAAAAATCGATGAAAGTAAGAAAACATCGGAAGTTAGAAAAGCTATCTCTGGTAATGTAAAGGTTCGTTATGTCGATGAACAGGGACAAGATATACCACTATCTGATGAAGAAGCTAAAAAAGTTGGAGAAAAATCTGATAATGGTACCTACCTTGTAGAAAAAGAAGCCCTTATTGGGTCAAGCTATGATGTAACAAGTAAGAAATTACGTGGGATTAACACAGGTGAGAAAAAATACCGCCTAAAAAGATCCCTAAATAATGGGCTATATAATAACTCAGCAGCTGTCACAGGTTCAGTAACTTCGGCTGATAAGGTTGTAACCTTTGTCTATGAAGAAGGGGAAGCCACCAAAGCAAAAGCAGTTGTTCATGTGATGAAACAACAAGGTGGAGGAACAGCTGTTGAATTACCAGAACATAAGATCAACCTTGAAACAGAAGTAGGTGAAGACTTCCCATCAACAGATGTTGATGCCAAAGTTGCTGCCTTGAAAAAAGCAGGTTATGAAATTGTCAGCAATACTTTCACAAATGGAACTGCAGACGAGCGAAAAGGTGATGACAAAGAGGACGTAGACGGACAAGAGCCAACGCAGTCTTATACGATTACAGTACAAGAGCGTACAAAAGAAGTAACAGAACCGCCAACTCCAAATGATCCAGTCGATCCAGAAATTCCAGACGGACCAAAATGGCCAGAAACAGGACTAAAAGAGTCAGATCTTACAAAAGAAGTAACACGTACCATTACGTACCTTAAGAAAGAAAGTCCAGACGGAGCTGAGGAGCCAAGTGGAGTAGCAAGTAAGATAGATAAGGTTCTATTCAAACGGAGTGCTACCTATAATCTAGTTACAAAAGCAGTTACCTATAGCGACTGGAAAGAAACGAAAGATACTAGCCACACGTTAACGAATTTCCCAGAAGTCAAGACGCCATTATTAAAAGGCTACCTAGCAGATAAGAAAGTGGTGACAGAGGAAACAGCAACAAAGCCTACTGAGGCAGGGGCAGTCACGGATATTACAAGAACAGTTGTATATACTAAAATCGGGTCTTGGGTTCCAAAAGTTCCGGATAAAGAAGTACCGACACCGATTCCATATCCGAATGACCCAGACGATCCAACTAAGCCTAAAACTCCAACTTATCCAGAAACACCTGAGACTCCAGGAGAGACACCAAACCCTCAGCCGGGAGATCCAGGGACACCTGAAACTCCAGCAACCCCACCAGTCATTCCATATGTACCAGGCTACACACCAAAAGTACCGACGGATCCAACAAAACCGGAAACTCCAGATACAAATCCTTTAAAACCATTAGAACCATTGGATCCAAATGATCCTAAAAAGGGATACAAGGTGCCAGAAATACCTAGTGATCCTAAGAAGAATAAAGAGATAGAGTATGTGCCAAATCCACAAAAAATCCTGATAAAAGTTGTCAATATCACGACAGGGAAAGAAGTGGAAATGCCAACAGAAAAGCTGGAATTCAGTGGCGTATCCGATCAAGTAGTTGGGGATGACAATAAAACGAAAGTTGATGACAAGATAAAAGCCTTGAAACAACGTGGTTATAATGTAGAGAGCACCAATCCTATCACGGCAACTACCAAGTACGATAGAGTGGACGATGCCACTACGGGAGAACCATCTCAGACTTATAAGATAGTTGTTAAAGAACCGATCAGCATAGACACTGACAGTAAAACTGTAACACGTACGATTACATACGTGAAAAAAGACCTTGTAGATGGTGTAGAAGTTTCGACAGAAGCACATGAGACAGTGACGGATAGGGCGACATTTAACCGTGAAGTCAAGTTCAACCTTGTTACAGGGGAAACAACCTATGGTAAATGGAGTGAAGCACAAACCTTAAATAAAGTCGCATCGCCAGTCCTATCAGGCTATATAGCAGATAGAGCGGAAGTTGGAGAACGTGAAGTAACAGCTACGACGGAAGATATTCAAGAAGAAGTTGTTTATACTAAGATTGGGACTTGGGTACCAAATCTCCCAGTAGGAGAAACTCCAATTGACCCAATCCCTTATCCAAACCATCCAACCGATCCAACCAAACCAGGTGATCCGACACCAGGAGTGATTCCGCATGTGCCAGGATATACACCTAAAGTAGGGGATAAACCATTGGTTCCGAAAAATCCAAAAGATTTAACGGAAGGATATACACCACCAACACCGACAGACCCTAAGTCTAACACAACTGTCATCTATGAACCAGATCCACAAAAGGCATTGGTCAAAGTCGTCAATACCACAACTGGAGTGGAAGTGCGCTTACCAGCAGAAGATGTCAATCTTGAAGGTAGGACTGCAGAAAAGATTTCAACAGAGAAAGTGCTTGCCAAGATTACGAACTTGGAAAAACGTGGCTTTGTTGTGGATAATAAGGATGAGGTAATCGCTGAGATTACCAAGTCAAGCTTTGATAAGCAAAAAGACGAAGAAGGGAAAGACCCTTCCCAAGTATTCACGCTAAAAATTCATGAAAAAGTGGTAGAAGTAACAGAACCACCAAGTCCAGAGACGCCAATCGATCCAGATACTCCAGATGATCCTAATGATCCAAGTATTCCAAGATGGACAGATGAGTTAGTGAACCAATTGTCACTTAAGAAAGATGTTACACGTACCATTACTTATGTTAAGAAAGACACTCCAAATGGAGAAGAAATTCCAAACGCAAAACCAACTGTAACTCAAACAGCACACTTTAAACGTACTGTAAAAGTAAACGTAGCAACTAGAACAGTTGTAGAGTATACAGACTGGACAAGTACGGACAACAACTTAGCAGAAGTAACAACAAAAAAACTAGATGGATATGTAGCAGATAAGCTATCCGTAGCTAGTGTAACAGTTTCTGAAACTTCAAATAATTTAGTAGAAAAAGTTATTTATACCAAATTAGGCGCGTGGATTCCGAAAATACCAAAAGGTGTAGTGCCACCAGAAGGAACTGATACGAATCCAAAACCTTACCCTAACCACCCAACCGATCCAACCAAACCAGGTAATCCAACAGATCCAAATGTTCCGGTGATTCCGTATATCCCAGGATATACACCAAAAATTGG
This sequence comes from Streptococcus sp. 1453, assembly GCF_013276955.1. Taxonomy (NCBI): domain Bacteria; kingdom Bacillati; phylum Bacillota; class Bacilli; order Lactobacillales; family Streptococcaceae; genus Streptococcus; species Streptococcus sp. 1453. The sequence continues at coordinate 15,654 of NZ_VMLZ01000001.1, read as the reverse complement.
GGAAACTCCGTTACAACCAAAAGTACCAGGAGACCCAACAAAAGGCTATATTCCACCAGCAGTACCGATAGAACCTAATACAAATACGGAGATAAGCTATCTTGCTGATCCACAAAGAGCTGTCGTTAAAGTCGTAAACGTTAAAGAAGGAAAAGAAATACCATTACCAAACGATACGGTAGCTATTGGTAACGGCTCAACAGATGCAGATATTCCGAAAGATGACGTTAACAAGAAGATTGCAGACTTGGAAAAACGTGGCTATGTCGTAGAAAATAAAGACTTATTAGATAATCAAAAATTTGATAATGTTAAGGATCCAGATGATGGAGACCCAACGCAAGTCTTTACACTGAAAGTTCATGAAAAAGTGGTGCCAGTAACACCGCCAACGCCAGATAAGCCAATCGAACCTGGAACACCAATTGATCCAACGACCCCAGTTGATCCAGACAAACCAAATGATCCAACCATCCCACGATGGACAGAGGACTTAGTGAAACAGTTGGATACCAAGAAGGAAGTGACACGTACAATTACGTATGTGGACGAAGAGGGAGCTAAGGTCACCTATACAGCTAATGGTCAAGAAACGACAGATGCAGTGACAGATAAAGTAACCTTTACTAGAACAGCGTCCATCAATGTCGTAACCAAAACCATTACTTATGGAGAATGGATGGCTGTAGATAATGACACTACATTTGATGCGGTACTATCTCCGATGGTTAAAGGTTATGTCTTAAAGGCCAACCAAGATACACAAGGTGGTTTAGTAGAGGCAAGTGGAGCAAGTGTAGTAGCAAGTGAACATCTAAAAGCAGACTCTGCAAATCAAGAACTGAAGGTAGTCTATAGGAAATTAGGTTCGTGGATTCCGAAAGTCCCAGGTGAAGACACACCAACACCACTACCATATCCAAACCATCCAACAGATCCAACTAAACCAGGTGATCCAACAGATCCAAATACACCAAACGTCCCAGTAATTCCGTATGTACCAGGATACACACCGAAAATTGGGGAAACTCCATTACAACCAAAAGTTCCAGGAGACCCAACAAAAGGTTATATTCCGCCATCAATACCGACAGAACCAGGAACAAATACAGAGATTAGTTATGTTCCTGATTCGCAACGAGCATTGGTCAAAGTGTACAATGTGAAAGATGGAGTGAAGATACCATTAGAAAACGATACTGTAGGTATCAATGATGGTAAAACGGATCAAGCTATTCCAACTAAATCTTTAGAAGATAAAATTAAAGAATTAGAAAAACGTGGATACACTGTTGATAACAAGGACTTGTTGAAAGGTAAAGTTTTTGATAACCAAAAAGATCCAGAAAATGGAGACCCAACACAGGTATATGATCTCCTCGTTAGAGAACGGATAAGCCTTGATACAGAGACAAAAGCAGTTACAAGAACGATTAAATACGTTAAAATTGAAGAACAAAATGGCGTAGAAGTAGAAGTTGAGAATGCACAACCAACCAATACTCAGACTGTAAACTTTAGCCGTGACATCAGTATAAACTTGGCTACAGGTCGGATTAGTAATGGAAAATGGAGTGAAAAACAAATACTAGGAGAAGTGAAGACTCCAGTGTTAGAAGGCTATCTAGCGGATAAAGCCAAGGTAGAATCTCGTGAAGTGACAGGAGATAGTGAATCATTCGAGGAAAAAGTGGTATACAGAAAAATCGGTTCATGGGTGCCAAAAGTACCAGGCAAAGACAAACCAACACCAATTCCGTATCCAAATGATCCAGATGATCCAACTAAGCCTAAGAATCCGGAATATCCAGAAACACCAGGTGGTAATGAGACACCAGGAACTCCAACGGATCCTAATAAACCAACGCCACCAGTAATTCCATATGTACCAGGATATACACCAATGGTTCCTACAGATCCAACAAAACCAGTAAATCCAAATACAAATCCACTGAAACCGTTGGTGCCAGTAGATCCAGAACATCCAGAAAAAGGATATAAGGTGCCACCGGTTCCCGAAACGCCAAATGATCCTAAGATGGATACACCAATTACTTATGAAGGAAATCCGCAAAAGATTTTAATTAAAGTAGTTAATGTAACAACAGGGATAGAAGTACCACTAGATAATGAAAAATTAGAATTTAATGGAAAATCTGGTGAAACGGTTAAAGAATCAGATAAAAATTCTGTTGATGATAAAATAACTTCACTAAGAAATCGTGGATACATTGTAGATACAGCAAACCCAATAACTGCAACTACAAAATATGACACAGAGTCTGACGAAGGAAAACAAGAACCAACGCAGACATATAAATTAGTAGTAAGAGAAAAAATCTCAATAGATAAAGAATCTACAACTGTAATACGTACGATTAAATACGTTAAAATTGATGTTCAAGATGGAAATGAAGTCAGAACAGAACTTAATACGGAAAAAATCAAAACAAAAGTAGATAAGGTTGAGTTTTCAAGAAATACAACCACAAGCTTAACAACAGGTTTAACAAAAATTGGTACTTGGGATACTGAAACAAAAGAGTTATCAAAAGTTAATACACCTGTATTAGATGGATACCTTGCAAGTGTCGCTTCTGTAGAAAATAAATCTGTTTCACCTGATACAGAATCATATGAGGTGACAGTTGAATACAGAAAAATCGGTTCATGGGTGCCAAAAGTACCAGGAAAAGACAAACCGACACCAATTCCGTATCCAAATGATCCAGATGATCCAACTAAGCCTAAAACTCCAGATTATCCAACCACTCCGCCACAACCAGGTCAACCAGTACCAAAAGTGCCAGTGATTCCATACGTTCCAGGCTATACACCTAAGACACCAAACGGAACTCCATTAGTACCTATAGATCCGGAACATCCAGAAAAAGGATATAAGGTGCCACCAGTTCCAGAAACGCCAAATGATCCTAAGATGGATACACCAATCAAGTATACACCAGATGGACAAAGAGCTATTGTCAAATTTGTTGTCATAGGCGAAGATGGAAAAGAAACGGAGCTTGTCGCTTCAAGGATGTCGCTGACAGGTAAAACTGGAGAGGAAATCCCAACAGAAAACTTTAATGATACATTGAAGAAACTAACAGGTGACCCAGTTAATAATGGTGACTACGAGTTAGTAGACAATCCTCTGAAAGATGGAGCAACATTTGATAACGTAAAAGATGAAGAAGGAAAAGATCCGTCTCAAGTCTTTGTTGTGAAGTTACGTCAAATCTATGTTATTCCACCGACACCGAGAATTGTCGAACGTCCAAGCGGTAATACTGTAGAAGTTGACGTGCCAAATAAAGATGCTGATACTTTATCTATTACATTTACAAAACGAAACAGTACTGAAAAAGAAACTATCGTTACGAAGAAAGATAAAGATGGTACGTGGAAAATTGAAAAATCTCCAGTTGGAGTGACTATCAATCCGACGAATGGTCGTGTTTACATTCCAAGTGAACAAGTTCAACCGAAGACATGGGTAGATACGCAAACAAAACATAAGTACAAACAAAGTAAGATTGTTAGTGTTATGCCGAATATTCTTGATGTACCTAAATTTGAAGGAACAACAGAATGGATTGACGTAAATGGAAATGTCTTAAGACCAACTGAAAATGGTTTACATGAAAAAGGTCGAATTGCAAATCATGTTTGGTTGGAAAGTCGTTTGGAAGGAAATAAAGTCACACATATTTTCTTTGCAGGTTCTCCATCTGTAGACAAGCCAGAATATAAAATTACAGTCTGGTTTGATAAAGATGGTAATCCACTTAAACCAGATCAACCAGGTACTCATGAAGCTGGAAATATTCCAGGATACAGATATATTACAACTGTAACGGAGGATGGTATTACGATTCATCGATTTGAAAAGATACCGCCAGTTCTTCCTAACGAACCAATTCCAGATAGACCTGGGGAGCCAAACCCACAACCAAATCCAGAGCATCCAAGTGCTCCGACACCAAGCCCAGAACTACCAAATCAAGAGACTCCAATTCCAGAACCAGATACTCCAAGACCTGAAACTCCAGTGAGTCCAGATCCAGAAGTTCCGACTTATGTGACAGGTAAGAGAGAGGAGTTGCCAAATACAGGTACAGAGGCTAATGCTGGCTTAGCTGGGGCAGGATTGTTGACCTTGTTAGCAGGTTTGGGACTAGGATTCTTCAAGAAAAAAGAAGATGAATCCGAATAATATAAAAACGTTGCTTCTTGCCAAAAGTTGGATGAGTTATCTGGCTTTTGGCTCGGAGTCAACAATCTATAAACTAAAATAAATATTAAATTGAGGAAAATATGTCAAGACAATCAACTAGAAATAAGAAATATGCTCTACGCAAAATAGGAAAAGTTTTCGGTTCCTGTGTAGTGGCTACTGTCATTACCCTAGGTGGTGTTGCAATAATGGCACCAAATGTTACAGTTTATGCTTCAGATACTGAAGCGGACCCCGGAGAGAATAAAATTGGTGAATTGTCTAGTGCTACTGAGGGTTACCAAGTTTTTGTTCCTAAAGGTAAAAAATATGTAAGAAATGATGATGTGGATTATGAACCTAATGCTCAACCTAAATTGATCACAGAGGGTCATAATGGTAATAGTTACATTTTAAAAGCAAAGCCAAATGAGAATTTGACAGAGGACGAGATAACAGATCATTTTGATGAAGAGGGTAATGAACTAGAAAATTTATTCACAAAATTATATGATGAAGATGGTGATGGTGAAGTTGATCCTAAGTATAAAAGAGCTGATGCTGATACTATAAATGAGCATGCAGGTAACGAAATTGCTGGTACACAATTTGTTGAACCTAAAGTGAGTGAGGTTAACCCTAAGTATCCTCATCGTCTTGACTCAGGTATATATACTCCAGATAAAGATGACAGTAACCACGATGGTAAACCAGATGGGGCTAGTGGTGAAATTGATAGTGATGATAGTGTCGTAGAATCGAATAAACCCCTAACAGTAAATCCAGATGCAGAAGAAAATGTGGTAACAGAAGATGGTAATGTTGTACTATCTAAGTATTATCGTATCCATGTGAATGCAGGAGAAGATGCTAATAAAGTAGACGACGTTTACGAAATCGGAACAAAACCGAAAGTTGTAGAAACACCGATTGATTACCCAACACGTTATGAACGTGATGACAATATCCCAGAAGGTGAAGAACATGTTGAAGTAGCTGGTAAAGCTGGTAAAACAGTTACGACAACAACGTATAAGCTAAACGAAACTACAGGCGAAGTAACACCAAATGAACCAGAAACAGTAACAACAGATCCAGTAACGAAAGTTGTTAAACGTGGAACTCAACCAAAAGTTGTAGAAACACCGATTGATTACCCAACACGTTATGAACGTGATGACAATATCCCAGAAGGTGAAGAACATGTTGAAGTAGCTGGTAAAGCTGGTAAAACAGTTACGACAACAACGTATAAGCTAAACGAAACTACAGGCGAAGTAACACCAAATGAACCAGAAACAGTAACAACAGATCCAGTAACGAAAGTTGTTAAACGTGGTACACAACCAAAACCGGGAGAAACACCAGAGACTCCACAACCGAAACCAGAAGAAACACCGGAGACTCCACAACCAGAACAACCAACCGCTCCTGAGGAAGCACCAGCTCAACCAGGACAGCCATCTGATCCTGCAGACCAACCAGATCTTAAGGTAGCTCCGCCGACTATCGCTATTGTGGAAGAACCAAATAAAGCAAGTTTCGAAGTAAAAGCTCCTAAAAAAGATGCAGATACAGTCAAAATTATCTATCCTAAGAGTGATGGCTCTGGTAATGAAGTTCTAACTCTTACCAAGCAACCTAGTGGCGAATGGACTTTAGACAAACAACCTGAAAATGTTACATTAGACAAGAAAACAGGTACTGTAACCATTCCACGAGAATCAGTTGTCAACAAACAAAAAGTCCAAGCTCGAGCCAAGCATAAAACGAGTGCTTATACTCCGTTTGTATACGCTGCTTTATCAATCGAAGCAGCAAACCCAGAGCATCCAGTAACGCTATGGGTAGATACAGCAGGAACTGAGCTTAAGAAACCAGTAGTTGGTAAGAAAGAACTTGCTGGCGAGATTGCAGGCTACAAGTGGCTATCTAGTCGCTTAGAAGAAGGTATTTTAACGCATACATTTGAGAAAGTAGCGAATGGAACTCCAATTTTACCAGAAAGCTCAACTAGTCATCCAATGCCTCCATCAAGTTCGCCATCAACTTCAACGCCAGAAAAACCAAACAAAGCTGAAACTCCAGCGGTTCGTACAGTATGGCGCGATGAAAACGGAAAAGACTTGAAAGTGCCATCAGTTGATAAGCAAGAAGCAGGTGAAGTTCCAGGCTATGAATTTGTTGAGAGTCACCGTGAGGGAGATAACTTGATAGTTCATGTGTTTAGAACCAAGCAAGCTCAAACTCCTGCTCCAAAAGACCAAACTCCAAGTCCAGAACAGGCTGCAAGCCCAGCACCATCTAAAGTTTCAGAACAAAAAGGTGAAGCAGTGGCTACAGCTACATCAGAAAAGACAGTAGATAGTGTAACATCTGCCAAAACATCTGATAAAGCAGAATTGCCAAACACAGGTACAGAAGCGAATGCTACCTTGGCTAGCGCTGGTATCATGACCTTGTTAGCAGGTCTAGGACTAGGATTCTTCAAGAAAAAAGAAGACTAAAAACTCATAGTTTTTAAGAAGATGATTCGTCATCTTCTTTTTTTGGCTCATTGTCAACTGTAGTGGGGTGGAGAAAAGCTAAGATTAAGAAGAGGTTGAGAAAAAAGCCTCTCAAATCAGAAAAACGCATAGTATCAGGTATTGAAAAACTTGAGACTATGCGTTTTATTGTGGGAAGATTTACTTCATTTTCTCCAGAAGTTGAGTTTTGGTCCAGTCTCTTTAAATTATATGTTATCTTAAATTCAGAATAGAACATTATAACTTATAAAACATTGCTAGAAATTGATTCGACTTTACTATCCTATTTGTTCAGAGTTTATTTCCTTTTGCTATAAAGTTTGAATTTCTTTTGTTTTTTCTACTCTTTTTCCGAATAAATAGATAGAAGCATCAAATCTAGTAAATTAGATTAAAAAATGTGCTATAATGAAAGGAGAGCAAACATGACTGTACGTCATCCGGGCATTAGCCCAACCAATGACTTGGTTGCTAAGAAAATCTTTAGCAATCCAGAAATCACTTGTCAATTTATTCGCGATATGCTGGACTTGCCAGCTAAAAATGTGACCATTTTGGAGGGGAGCAATATTCATGTCTTGCCCTCCCTGCCATACTCGGCGCAGGATTTTTATACCAGTATAGACGTCTTGGCGGAGTTGGATAATGGAACACAAGTAATCATTGAGATTCAGGTACATCATCAGAATTTTTTCATCAATCGCCTGTGGGCTTACTTGTGCAGTCAGGTCAATCAAAATCTTGAAAAAATTCGCCAACGTGAAGGTGATACCCACCAGAGTTACAAGCATATCGCACCTGTTTACGCAATAGCTATTGTGGATAGTAATTATTTCCAAGATGATCTAGCTTTCCACAGTTTCAGTATGCGCGAAGACACGACAGGTGAAGTCTTAACCATCACAAATAACGGTCAAGAAAACCATCTAGTCAAGATGGCGTTCTTGGAACTAAAAAAATATAGAGAAACCAGCAAAGACAAGGTTCGCAAGCCATGGTTGGAGTTTTTCGGGAATAAACCCTTTACTCAACAACCCGAGCGAGCCATCAGCCAAGCAGACCAACTGCTGGACTACAAGAGCTGGTCCGAGGAGGACAGAAAAATGTTTAGTCAACTACGTATGCGCGAAGAACAAGCCTTACTCGCTCAGGACTATGCCTTGGAACAAGCTGAGGAAAAGGGCTTAGAACGTGGTCGTGCAGAAGGTATTGAACAAGGTTTAGAGCGTGGTCTTGAACGTGGGCGAGCTGAGGGCATTGAACAGGGACTTGAACGTGGAAAACTCTTTGCCTTCCTAGACATGGTTCGTCAAGGTCTTCTGACTTCGGAGATAGCCAGTCAGCAGTTGGGTATGACTGTCTCTGAATTTGAAGAACTATTGAGAGACCATCACAAATAAGAACTAAAAAAATATAGAGAAACCAGCAAAGATAGCATTCGCAAGCCGTGGTTGGAGTTTTTTGGGAACAAGCCCTTTACTCAACAATCCGAGCGAGCCATCAGCCAAGCAGACCAACTGCTGGACTACAAGAGCTGGTCTGAGGAGGACAGAAAAATGTTTAGTCAACTACGTATGCGCGAAGAACAAGCCTTGTTAGCACAGGACTATGCTTTGGAAACCGCTAGGGCTGAGGGGGTTGAACAAGGTTTAGAACGTGGAAAACTTTTTGCCTTCTTAGACATGGTTCGTCAACATGTTTTAACTTCTGAATTTGCCAGCCAGCAGTTAGGAATGACTGTCGCTGAGTTTGAGTCACTTTTGTAAACGAGCGAAAATGTTTAGCTAGCTATCTTGCAAAAAAATAAGTAGAGTTTATAATCCAAATACTTTTTAATACCAAGAATAAGCAGAGCCGGTTTTTCTAGGATATTTGAGTTAAGACGATTGTCTTGAATGCCTTAGGGAAACATGCTATACTACTTGCATGATTATTTTACAAGCTAATAAAATTGAACGTTCTTTTGCAGGAGAGGTTCTTTTTGATAATATCAACCTGCAGGTTGATGAACGAGATCGGATTGCCCTTGTTGGGAAAAATGGTGCAGGTAAGTCTACTCTTTTGAAGATTTTAGTTGGAGAAGAGGAGCCAACTAGCGGAGAAATCAATAAGAAAAAAGATATTTCTCTGTCTTACCTAGCCCAAGATAGCCGTTTTGAGGTTGCAGATAAGACTGACGAAGTCAGCTCAAAACACCGTTTTGAGGTTGCAGATAAGACTGACGAAGTCAGCTCAAAACACCGTTTTGAGGTTGCAGATAAGACTGACGAAGTCAGCTCAAAACACCGTTTTGAGGTTGCAGATAAGACTGACGAAGTCAGCTCAAAACACCGTTTTGAGGTTGCAGATAAGACTGACGAAGTCAGTATCATATACATACGGCAAGGCGACGTTGACGTGGTTTGAAGAGATTTTCGAAGAGTATTATTTTTAAAAAATCTTTCCAGAAACTAGTTGCTAAATAGGCTAAAAATTGATAAAATAAGGAATATCTAAAAAATTTTAAGGAGAATCTAGCAAATGGATTTCACATGGGCACTGAAGTATGCCACTGAATTTTTGGGAACTGCCATTTTGATCATTCTTGGGAATGGTGCAGTTGCCAATGTTGAACTTAAAGGTACGAAAGGTCACCAAAGTGGCTGGATCGTCATCGCTGTTGGTTATGGTATGGGGGTTATGATCCCAGCCTTGATGTTTGGTAACGTATCTGGGAACCACATCAACCCTGCTTTCACTCTAGGACTTGCAGTTAGCGGTCTTTTCCCTTGGGCACAAGTGGTACCTTACATTATCGCGCAAGTCTTGGGGGCTATCTTTGGTCAAGCCTTGGTTGTGGCAACACACCGCCCATTCTACTTGAAAACTGAAAACTCAAATAACATCTTGGGAACTTTCTCAACTATTTCAAGTATTGACCATGGTACAAAAGAAAGTCGCTATGCAGCAACTGTTAATGGTTTTGTAAACGAGTTTGTTGGTTCATTTGTTTTGTTCTTTGCAGCTCTTGGTTTGACTAAAAACTTCTTTGGTGCTGAAGTGCTTCAATACATGAAACAAATGGCAACACAAGCAGGACAAACAGTTGATTTTTCTGACTTGGCTATTAAAGCACAGGTGGCTCCACACACTGCTTCAGGACTTTCTGTGGCTCACTTGGCACTTGGATTCCTCGTTATGGCTTTGGTAACATCACTTGGAGGACCTACAGGACCTGCCTTGAACCCAGCTCGTGACTTGGGACCACGTCTCCTTCATGCTTTCCTTCCAAAATCAGTTCTTGGTGAGCATAAAGGCGATTCAAAATGGTGGTATTCTTGGGTACCAGTAGTAGCACCTATTGCAGCAGCAATTGCGGCAGTAGCTGTATTCAAATTCCTTTATCTCTAAGAAATAGCTCCTTTAACATTTGAGTGAGCACCATCTATAAGTAAGAGAGGATCAGACTGGTTCTCTCTTTTTGATTTTCTAGGAAATGAAAGAAAGTCTAAACAAACTCCTCTCCAGCAGTGGTTTAGAAGTCTCAGTGGGCTATTCAGCTTTAATGGGCTATAGTAGGTTGTAGTTGAAATAATAGACCCTTGTTTCTAAAACATTGTGAGAAATTGGTTTGAATTCCCCAATAAAATTGTGCAGTTTTCATTCTACTATATATTATCGGAGATGGGTTCCCTATCTTGTAAGTCTGCTTTATAGTGGGTTGAAGTTGGAATAGTCTGCCCTTCTTTCTCAAATATTGTGAGGAATTGATTTGCCTTCCTCAACAAAATGTTCAGTTTCTATTTCATTTCGCTATAAAATAAGCGATTAGGGGGGCTATTCTTCGACCGACATTGGCTCTGCTGTGTCCTATGATTGTTATCGTTTTATCTGCAATCTTATACTCAATGAAAATCAAAGAGTAAACTAGGAAGCTAGCCGCAGGTTGTTCAAAGCACTGCTTTGAGGTTGTAGATAGAACTGATGAAGTCAGCTCAAAATAGTGTTTTGAGGTTGTAGATGAAGAGGTTGGGCAAAAACTTGACTTTAGGAGAAAATGAAGTAAATCGTCCCACAATAAAACGCATAGTACCAAGGTTTCTCAAGACCTGATATTATATGTTTTTCTGATTGCAAAGACTTTTTGACCAGTTTCAACTATACCTACGGTAAGGCGACGCTGACGTGGTTTGAAGAGATTTTCGAAGAGTATTAAACCGATGTTGTGAGTAACTTTTACCTAGCTTTCTAGTTTGCTTTTGTAGTATAAACCAGAGACTGTTTATATTCTCAGCAAGTGAGTGGATGAATAATGCTGAAAACTCCTTGAAGGCTAAGTCTATTTAGTACTTTCTATTGGTTAGTTAAATTTTTACCAAGAATAATTCACAAAAACGTTGTAAAACACTTGCAATTTAGCTGAAATTTGATAAAATAGTAAGGAAAGTTAGACTGTATTGCCTACTGTCTATCTATAAAATATATTTTATTGGAGGCTTTTACTCAAATGGCAAAAGAAAAATACGATCGTAGTAAACCACACGTTAACATTGGTACTATCGGACACGTTGACCACGGTAAAACTACCCTAACTGCAGCTATCACAACTGTTTTGGCACGTCGCTTGCCTTCATCAGTTAACCAACCTAAAGACTATGCGTCTATCGATGCTGCTCCAGAAGAACGCGAACGCGGTATCACTATCAACACTGCGCACGTTGAGTACGAAACTGAAAAACGTCACTACGCTCACATCGACGCTCCAGGACACGCGGACTACGTTAAAAACATGATCACTGGTGCCGCTCAAATGGACGGTGCTATCCTTGTAGTAGCTTCAACTGACGGACCAATGCCACAAACTCGTGAGCACATCCTTCTTTCACGTCAGGTTGGTGTTAAACACCTTATCGTCTTCATGAACAAAGTTGACTTGGTTGACGACGAAGAATTGCTTGAATTGGTTGAGATGGAAATCCGTGACCTATTGTCAGAATACGACTTCCCAGGTGACGATCTTCCAGTTATCCAAGGTTCAGCTCTTAAAGCTCTTGAAGGTGACTCTAAATACGAAGACATCGTTATGGAATTGATGAACACAGTTGATGAGTACATCCCAGAACCAGAACGTGACACTGACAAACCATTGCTTCTTCCAGTCGAAGACGTATTCTCAATCACTGGACGTGGTACAGTTGCTTCAGGACGTATCGACCGTGGTATCGTTAAAGTCAACGACGAAATCGAAATCGTTGGTATCAAAGAAGAAACTCAAAAAGCAGTTGTTACTGGTGTTGAAATGTTCCGTAAACAACTTGACGAAGGTCTTGCCGGAGATAACGTAGGTGTCCTTCTTCGTGGTGTTCAACGTGACGAAATCGAACGTGGACAAGTTATCGCTAAACCAGGTTCAATCAACCCACACACTAAATTCAAAGGTGAAGTCTACATCCTTACTAAAGAAGAAGGTGGACGTCACACTCCATTCTTCAACAACTACCGTCCACAATTCTACTTCCGTACTACTGACGTTACAGGTTCAATCGAACTTCCAGCAGGTACTGAAATGGTAATGCCTGGTGATAACGTGACAATCGACGTTGAGTTGATCCACCCAATCGCCGTAGAACAAGGTACTACATTCTCTATCCGTGAGGGTGGACGTACTGTTGGTTCAGGTATGGTTACAGAAATCGAAGCTTAATTCGATTTAGTTCCCAGAAGAACAATTATTTAAGTCAGACACTAAAAGAATCTTGCTTTGCAAGGTTCTTTTTTTTTTCAGATATTGAACTAATACTCAATGAAAATCAAAGAGCAAACTAGGAAGCTAGCTGCAGGCTACTCAAAACACTGTTTTGAGGTTGTAGATAGAACTGACGAAGTTAGCTCAAAACACTGTCTTGAGGTTGCAGATAGAACTGACGAAGTCAGCTCAAAACACCGTTTTGAGGTTGTAGATAAGACTGACGAAGTCAGCTCAAAACACCGTTTTGAGGTTGTAGATAGAACTGACGAAGTCAGTAACCATACATACGACAAGGCGAAGCTGACGCGGTTTGAAGGAGATTTTCGAAGAGTATAAAATTGAATTGCTTATAAAAAAGCTCCATACACTGGATGTGTATAGAGCAATGGGGCTTTATTTAATATAGAGTTCTTGATTTTTCAAGACAATTTCACGTATGCTCGCAAATTTCTTGAGTTTTTTAAGCTCTTCTGGATGAGTGACGAGAGTGATAACATAGCCTTCTTTACCCATGCGACCAGTACGTCCAGCACGGTGTGTGTAGGTTTCAATATCTCTAGGAACATCAAAGTTTACGACGCATTCTAGGCTATCGATATCAATTCCACGTGCCAGAAGATCTGTTGCAAGAAGCAGGGTTAGTTGCTTGTCTTTAAACTTTTCTAAGATGACTTTTCTAAATTTGACATTGACATCACTAGCTAGAGAAACAGCCAAGATATCCCGATACTGTAGTTTTTCTTCTGCACTTCCAAGGTCTGATAGGCTGTTAAAGAAGACAAGACCTCGGAAATCCTCTACATGAGCCAGTTTTCGTAGCATATCCACTCGGTGACGTTGGTCTACCTGCATATAGAAATGTTGGATGTTGTCTAGTTTTTGGTCAGAGAGATCAATGGTACGTGTGTTTGGCGCAATCTTTTCTTGGTCAAACTTGGTTGTGGCACTCATGTAGACCAGTTGGTGATCACGAGGTGCGTAGTGAGTGATTTTCTCAACAAAGTGAATCTGAGAATCATCTAGTAATTGGTCGAATTCATCCAGGATGATGGTTTCCACATTCATCATCTTGATTTTTTTAAGTTTAATGAGTTCAAAGATACGACCAGGAGTTCCAATCAGAATTTCTGGTCCTTTTTTTAGGCGTTCAATCTGGCGTTTCTGACTTGAACCTGATAGGAAGAGTTGGGCTGTCAAACCGATAGCTTCAGCCCACGTTTTACATACATCAAAAATCTGTCCAGCAAGTTCTGTATTTGGTGCTAAAATCAAGAGTTGTTGGGCTTTTTTCTTTTGTAGTCTGAGAAGACTTGGTAGAAGGTAAGCTAGGGTCTTACCAGTTCCTGTTGGGCTCACTCCTAGGAGGTTTTCTCCAGCAAGAAGGGGCTCAAATAGTTGAGTTTGAATGGGGGTGAATTCATGGAAACCGAGTTGGTCACTCAGTTCTTGCCATTCAGTCGGTAGTTTGTTTTTCATTTTTCTGCCTCAAATCTAATGCCAGCAGTCTGGCGCATGGTAAATAGTAGTTCATGAACAGAACTTGCATCTTCCAGCCAAGTTTGGTAGAGATTCAGATCTGGTTGCTGGATCATGTGTGCAAATGCAGCGACTTCCTCAGTCATCGTATGAGGAGCCTGTTGGATAGGGAGCTGGACTTGATTGCCTTGGTGGTCGGTAAAAATAGCTGAGCGGATATGCTCGATGGTGTTGAGGGTCAAGGTTCCGTCTGTCGTATAAATCTCGCAAGGAAGATTGGAAGTGATGTTTTTCCCAGCTTTGATGTGAACTTGAAAGTCAGGGTAGAAGAGGATACCATCTCCATTTAGGTCAATGCTATTGTCAAGCTGTTGAGCCTGGTAAGTCGCGTCATTAGCTTTTCCAAAAAGGCGAACGGCAGCGTAGAGAGGATAAATCCCCAAATCCATAAGAGCTCCACCAGCAAAACGGTCTGAAAAGACATTTGGTGTCTCCCCAGCCAACAAGTTAGGCATTTTGGAAGAATACTTGGCATAGTTGAAATCTGCCCCTAAAATTTGCTTGTCTGCTAAAAAGTTTTTGATAGTTGTAAAAGCTTTTTCATGGTAATTGCGAGCTGCTTCAAAGATAAAACAGCGATTTTTCTTAGCTGTTTGAATCAAATTCAGCCATTCTTGTGGCTGAGTGACAGCTGGTTTTTCAAGAATAACATGTTTACCAGCAGACAAGGCATCTTTTGCCTGAGCAAAATGCAAGGAGTTTGGACTAGCAATATAGACCACATCAAAGGAACTCTTGAAGAAGTTCTCTACTTGATCAAAGAGTTGGATGTCCTGATAGTGAGAAGCAAAGGTTGCTGCGGTTTCAAGTTTCCTAGAATAGACTGCGACCAGTTGGTATTCTCCGCTAGCATGGGCTGCTTCTATGAAGTGATGGATGATAGCACCTGTTCCGATGACACCTAATTTAAGCATAGATACTCCTTTTCCGATTTTAAATCCTTCTTTCATTATAACATAGATGGACGAGACTATCCAACAGAGGAGAAAAAATTTCAAATAAGCGATTAGCTTTCTTCTGAAGAAAAGCTTTCTTTTACGAATAAATAGATAGAAGCAGATAATCTAGCAAACCTAGATTAAAAAATGTGCTATAATAGAAGGAGAAGAAATATGACCTTACGTCATCCGGGCATCAGCCCAACTAACGATTTGGTTGCTAAGAAAATTTTTAGCAATCCAGAAATCACTTGTCAATTTATCCGCGATATGCTGGATTTACCAGCCAAAAATGTAACCATTTTGGAAGGAAGTAATATTCATGTCTTACCTTCCCTGCCGTACTCGGCGAAGGATTTCTATACAAGTATAGATGTTTTGGCTGAGTTGGATAACGGCACTCAAGTAATTATTGAGATTCAGGTGCATCATCAGAATTTTTTCATCAATCGCCTATGGGCTTATCTATGTAGTCAGGTCAATCAAAACCTCGAAAAAATTCGCCAACGTGAAGGTGATACCCACCAGAGTTACAAGCATATCGCACCTGTTTACGCTATCGCAATTGTGGATAGTAACTACTTCTCAGATGACTTGGCTTTTCATAGCTTTAGCATGCGCGAGGACACGACAGGTGAAGTTTTAACAATTACAAACAATGGACAGGAAAACCATCTAGTAAAGATGGCATTCTTGGAATTAAAA